>DBQG01000048.1:14857-43990 GCA_002305125.1 Patescibacteria group bacterium UBA1400
AAAACCTGATTAACAGAAGAGCTGGGATAGCGGTTGCTAAGTTTAAAGCTTTTTTCCGATATTAATCTTTTTTCCTGTTTTTGTTCTAAAACTACTTTTCCTACCCAAGGAGAAATAATCTCAGGTTTTAAAAAACCAAACCTAAAAAAAGCTAAAAAACCAATAATTAACTCAAGCATAAAATTTAGAAAAGCATTATAACTAAAAAATTATCTCTTAACAATTAAAAAATAAAAATATCACATTTTTGAGGTTGACCAAGACCAGTAGTTTCCGGTAAATAACTTCTCACAACGGCTCTACCTGAATCAACTGTTCCCAGATCAAAAACTCTGTCTCCTTTTATGCTTCCTAAAACCCCCATAACTACTTCTACAGGCACTCCCCTTTGCTCCAATGCCTTAGCCAAACCATATCTTTGTGTGTCTGCATCTTGATTTTTTTCAGGAAAACGAGGGTTAGGAGACTCTTCCCTAAAATGCATCTGAACCTTTAGTCTGCCGTTTAATTCCGGTTCAGGAATTTTTAAACCGGCAATAAAGGCTTCTTCTTCTCCACTCTCTCTTGCCGTTTCCAGCTGTTCTAATGGTTCTCCATATAAAACATGGTGAACAGTCATGCCTGTTTGCATCCATCTTCTTTGTCTTTCGCTTTCAACAACAGTATCAGAAATTAATCTATATTTTTCAGTCATAAAAAACTTCTTTTTAAAGTAGTAATAAAAGGGGTTTAATAAAACTCCGAAGTTGCTATCTTACTATCAACCTAAGACTTGGTCAATGCATATTTGATTATAATGTTTCGTAGCTTAAAGTTACCTGTACTTGGATTTGGGAAGAACCCGGCTCTATCTGAGTTGGCTCTTCTACTGCATCAAGAGCCATTTTTTCTGCCTCTAAATAAATCGGCCTTAATCCTGGCAACTCAATGTTTTCATTAACATTTATAACCTTTCCCAACTTAATACCCGCCAGTTTTGCCAATTCTTCTGCTTTATTTTTTGCTTCTGCTACAGCATCTTCCCTGGCTTCTTTCCTTACCTCTTTTTCTTTTTCTGTGCTTAATCCAAAACTAATACCGCCGACTTGATTAGCCCCCTGAGAAGTAGCCGCATCAACAGCCTGGTTAAGCTTATCAAAATCTGTTAATTTGACCTGCAAAGTAGCATTAGCCATATAGCCGGTAATTTGCCTGCCTCCCCGATAATCATAATTAGGATTAACTGAATAGTTCACTGTTTTAATATCTTTTTTATCAATCCCCAAACTTTTTAAGGCTTGATTTATTTGATTAATTTTTGTATTCAATTTATTTTGAACATCCAGGACTGTTTGGCTTTCTTCAGTTACGCCTAAATTAACTCTGGCCTCATCAGGCACTGCTATGGCTTCTCCTGATCCAATCACATCAAAGCTGTTTTGTTTTTCCACGCTGGTTTGAGTGACAGAAATAGGCACTGGTCCTGATAGTTTAAAAAAGAAGCCTGCCACTAAAAAAGTAGTTAAAACCGAAGCAAAAATCGTCGCAAAAGGACCAGTTAAAACTCTTTCCCAAATTGACTGTTTAGTATTAGTTTCCATAAAATGCCTCCTTATTATTCAATAACTTCTACAGGTTCAACAATATCTGCCTGAGAGGTATCAAATCCTTCAAGCCAGTTAGAAAAATCTTCCTCTGTTTCTCCCTCTAAAGGGGTAAGTTTAAAAGAATCTATAATACTGTCTGCCACCTCCCGCCAGTAATCTTCTTCCTGTGCATCTATTTCAATGGTATATATTACCTGATCCCAATCAATAAAGGCCACTAGTTCCTTTCCCTCCCCTAAGGCAACCTTCTTTGCTGACATTGAAGCCACCTGAGTATCTAAACTTAAACCTTCAGAAGCTTGACTGTCTTCTTTGGCCCAAGTTTCAATATCTGGGTATTTGCTATCAGAGCACAAAATAGTAATCTTACCCTTTTTACTGGGATTGGTTAACTCCAAATGAGCATAAAAAGACTCTTCTTCAGGAAAATCATCTAAAACTGCTTCCTCAGGATATAAAAAGGTAAAGCCGGCTGGATCCTCCCACCAGACAAGTTTTAAATCAAGTTTTTTCTCTTGTTTTTGATTATCGGAAATGGGATTTATTAAAGAAGTGGAAGTAGCTAAAAAAGGAAGTTTATCTTTAAAGAAAAAGAGTCCTGATCCCAAACCTGCAAAGGCCAATATTAATAAACCTAAGACTAACTTCTTTCTTTCCATAAAAAAAGTATAGCACTTTTTTTCAGTTTTCAAAAACTTATGCTATGATAAAAGCATGAGAAAAATTATCTTTCTTGCTGTTATATTTTTTTCAGTCCTACTCCTAATTCCTCCTATGAGTTTGGCAGCTAAAAAAAGGTCAAGAAAAGTTTCTCAGGTATTTTCTTATGTTCCTAAAGGTGTCCAAAGCAGGGTTAAATTTAGAGCTGACAGGCTGGGAGTTTTAATTAATTTCTCCAACTTTGATAACTTAGAGTCTGGCAGTTATGAACTTGTTTATGATTCAAATGGGGTTACCCAGGCTGCCGGAGGCTCTATTATTTTAGGTGATACCAGTACTAAAGAGATTCTTTTTGCCACTTGCTCAGGAGGAGTTTGCCATTTTCATGATAATATTACCAATGCCAGGCTTTCTATTACCTCCAGACTTAAAGATGGTAGTACGGTTCTCAAGCCTTATAGATTAAAGGTTTGATTGTCTAAAACCTTGTAAAAGTCCTGTTTCAACCGCAGCCCTTAAATCTCTCAAGCTAGGAGGTTTTCTTAAATAAAAAACACCCTCTAACGCTTCTAATACAGAAGGTTCTACTCTATAACTGGTAAGAAGAATGACCGGAATATTGGCAAGTCCTTCAGCTTTCCTCAATTCATCAATCAGATCCGTTCCGTTCATACCGGGCATTTCAAAATCAGTAATAATTAATCCTGGTGGATCTTCTAAATTGCCTATTAATCCCTCCAAAGCCTCTTCTCCTGAACCCGCTCCCTCAGTTTGATAACCAACTGCCTGTAAACTGTCAGCTACTATTCCCTGCATTTCAGGATCATCATCGACAATTAATATTCTTCCTTTTGTTTCGGTCATAATTACTATATTCTAACCCTGCCAAAGCCTTTATTCAAGGCTGATAATCTGTTCTGAAGTATATCTTCTTAACTCTAACCTGTTGCCGCTTGCCACTTCCTCTAGGTTCTCCAAAACTGTCCTCATTCCTGCTACTTGTTTTTCTAAAGTCTGCCTTCTTTCTACATTTATATCAGCTTTAATTGGTCCTTGCACCTCATCTTCAAGCCTTTCAAAAAAAGGCTTTAAATCGGCTCCCATCTGTTTTGCCAAATCTCTTATTTGCATCTCCATGGGAACATCTGTATTAAGCTGTTCAAGTTTACTTTGCCATTCTTCTTTAGAAAATGTCCTAACTACTTCTAGTCTCTCTTCTTCCTGATGAACCTTTATTTGCTTAAAAAAATCAGTCAGTACTGCCCGAACCCTTGCTACTTCCTCTTGTTTTTCTACTTGATCTTTAGATAATTGAAAAAGGTTACCCTCAACTACTTGCAATCTATTTCCCAACAAATGCATTAAACCTGGAACCAGCATCCCTCTTGCTGTTCCTATAGCTGGTAAAAACCTTTTTAAAACTTCTTCTTCCTCATTGCTTTTAATAAACCCCAGAAGTTGCTTATCCCTACTTAGAACAGGCACAACTCTTTCCTCATAAGAATCAGGAGTATATTCATAGGGAAAAAGCTCAACTACTTGCCACCAGGGCATACGGTAAAGTTCTTCCAATCTTACCTCAACAGCTTCCGCCCCCTCTCCTTGTTTACCATTTAGTTCTATTAACTGAGGAGGCTCTCCTTGACCCAAATAAAGGTGCTGAGCAAGATCTCTTTTAGCTACCCTTATAGCTTCCGGATTAACTCCTATCTCTTTTAAGATTCTGGAAACTGAAGCAAGTTTTTTTAAACTTTGTTGAAAAATACTATTTTCAGGCATTAGGGTAAAACCATCCATAATAAAAGCAGCTAAGCCTGTCTGCCTTAAATCTCCACTTAATTTCGTTGCCAACTCTGCCAAGGTCTTTGACATGTCAGCAGACTGCCTGCTTAATTCTGCAAATCTTTCCCTTAAACTGTCCAGATCCCTACCTTCTCCTGAAAAAAACTGAAGGGTTTGCTGTTCATCTCCTAGCTCTGCTTGAAGCTTTACATACTGATCCTCAAGCACTACAGGCGGCTCTTTTTCCAGTTTAAAAGGTTTGGGCTTTAAACGTGCCAAAATAGTTTTTTCCAACTCCTGCTGTTTAGCTTCAAAACGCGCTCTTTCATCTGCCACCTCCGAACCATCTAAAACCATATATAAATTTGCAAAGTTTGGACCCATGGCATCTTTTAAACCGCTGCTCAACATCTCTTCGGCTGAATTAATTTCTGTTACAAGATCGGTTAAAAAACTAAACTCTTCATCTTCAAAACCCGGTCTTACTGCCAACTGAGCTACCGCTTCTCCCTTTTCAGTAGTAATAACAATAGTTTCTTCTTCACTTTCAGGCTGATAATCATAAGGAAGAACTTTAAAAATATACCACCAGGGAATAGAGGAAAAAGCTTCTAATCTTGCTTCGTTGGGCAATCTATGCTCAGGAAGAAAAGGTCTTTCGTTATCTTTCTCTGCCATAAAACTATTTTAACAAGAAAAATAGGTGTTTTAAAATAGAGTTAAAATTTTATACTAAGCCCAAACCCAAAAGATTTCTGGACAACTTAATCAATGCTATAGGGTCAAAAGGTTTAGATAATACCTGATCCGGAGGAACACCCCAAGCTTCCAGCTGTTCCATTAACTGATCTGTATGAGCGCTTACTACAATTACCGGAGTCTCAC
This sequence comes from Patescibacteria group bacterium UBA1400, assembly GCA_002305125.1. Taxonomy (GTDB): domain Bacteria; phylum Patescibacteriota; class Microgenomatia; order UBA1400; family UBA1400; genus UBA1400. The sequence continues at coordinate 19,771 of DBQG01000048.1, forward strand.
CGTGACCGTTGGCTCTCATTGCCTCAATTAAAGCTTGTCCGTTCATTTTAGGCATACGCAAATCTGTTATTACTAAATCTACTGGTCCCTGCTCCCTTTCTTGTAATCTGTCCCATGCTTCCTGACCATTACGGGTACCTATTACCCCACACCCATCACCAATACCAAATCTTAAACAGTCTCCAATAAGTTTATGAATAAAAGGATCATCTTCAGCAAAAAGAATTGTTGGCCTTTCTGTCATATTTTTCTCCTCATAAGTATTAAATATATAGTGCTAACCTATTAAGGTTAACTATTATCGTTTATTAAAGTCAATAGGAAGATACACTTTTTACTTATTTTTGTTATCATACTAGTAATGAAAAAAGTGTTTACGGTTACCAGCGAGGATAAAACTACCAGAGCAAGAACTGGTCAAATTACTACGGCTCAGGGGCCGGTTTTAACACCTGCTTTTGTCCCTGACGCTACCTTGGGCGTAGTTAAACACCTTTCCTCTTTAGAGCTTAAAACCATGGGTTTACAGATGTTACTTGGCAATATTTATCATTTATGGCTACGTCCGGGAGTTCCTGTGGTTAAGAAAATGGGCGGATTGCATCAGTTTATGGACTGGCATGGTCCCATTATTACTGACAGCGGCGGTTTTCAGGTTTTATCCCTTGTTTATAAAAATAAAATGGGTAAAGTTTTGGCAAATGGCATTAAATTTAAGGATCATTTAACAGGAACTCTTCATTTTTTAACTCCGGAAAAATCAATTGACATGCAGCTTGGTGTTGGTTCTGATATTTTAATGGTTTTAGACTATCCTGTTTTGGAAAACTCCAACCTTAAAGACAATAAACAATCTGTAAAACTAACCACTGCCTGGGCTAAGGAGAGCAAAAATTATTTTGATAAACATAGCCGCAAAGACCAAATCCTTATGGCCATTATTCAGGGGGCCGGAAATATGCCTTTGCGCAAACAAAGCTTTGAAGAACTGGAAAAAGTCGGACCTTTTCCTGGTTACGGCTTTGGCGGACCACCTTTAAATGAAAAAATTCTGGCTTATACTGCCTCGCTTATTCCTCAAGACAGAATCCGCTATGTAATGGGCGGAGGTACGCCCAGAGATATTATTAAAGCTGTTGCTATGGGCTGGGATTTGTTTGATTGTGTAATCCCCACCCGCAATGCCAGACACGGACTTTTATATACTTTTAAAGGCGAAGTAAGAATCTCTCAAACCAAATACAAACTGGATAAAAAGCCCATTGAGGCAGATTGTCCCTGTTTGGCCTGCCAAACTTATACCAAAGCTTATTTAAGGCATCTTTTTAAGGCCAAGGAACCGCTGGCCCTAAGGCTTTTCTCTCTTCATAACTTAACTTTTTATATGAGGTTCATGAAAAGGATAAGAAAAAGTATTGAAACGGAGAGGTTTTCTGCTCTTTTAAAAAACTATTAGTCTTTTACATAATCTAAAGAGACTCTGGCTGCCCCTAAAAGACCTAGCCTTTTATTTTTACCCGTAAACTTAAACATCTTTCCTGGGCTTTCACCAGGTTCAAGCTGAACAAGAGCATATTTAAGTTCTTTTAAATAACCAGGAGTTTTCCAAAAATAAGAACCCTCAACCGGAACAACCAGCTGATCTTCACCAATAACTCTTTTGGCTCCGGAAAGAAAGCAGGCCAGCATTTGCGCCGACCTTTTTACCAGTCTTTTAGTTAGTTCTGTTAAAAACTTTTTTTCTTCTGCCTCAAGCAGGCAACCAAAAACCATTTCTACTTTATCCCAATCTTCAGTTAAAATTAAGCTTGCTGCTGAAGCGTCCAAAGCTTCTATATTTCTGGCTAAAGCAGTTCTTAAATAATTTTTTTCACAGCCTCTTTTAATAAAGGTTTTCAGCTGACCGCCAACGCCAAAACCGGAAATCTGTTTTTCTGACAAATACTGTCCGTAATTAGCTGTTTGGTAATCAAACCAGTTTAAAAGTTCACTTACAGGCAAATCCTCAGCATAAAAGTTGCCTGCTTCCATATTTCGTACCATATTTTCAATCATTATGGCCAAGTTAAAACCAGTAGCCACAACCCCCCCTATTCTAGCCTCTCTTTCTGCAAATAAAACTGCTACCGTATCATTCATGGTTACAAGAGGCAAACTGTCCAAGCCAGCATCTTCAAATCTTGATTTCAAAGCTTTAACAAGCTGATCTCCCACCAAACCTGAAGCTTTAAGCCCGTGAATACACCAGTCTTTAGTAAGCCTGTCCTCTGCCCTTATATCCACCCCATTCTCTGTTACCTGAGCCTCTCCTGGAAAAGAAAAAATAAAACCAATGCTGTTAATGTCTTTTACTTCCTGTTCTTTGATATGAGCGGCGATAAAGCTAAAAAAGTCTTCCGCCTGCCATTGTCTTTGGCTGCCAAAATTAACCTCTCTGGCTTCCTTATTTTCGGCTACAAGCTCACCGTTTTTAACTTGATAGTTGGCAATTTTTAACCCCGTTCCTCCCGCATCAATAATTAAAGCTCTTTCCCCTTCTTTAAGCTCTCTTTCCAGTCTGCCTAAATTTGTCGGGATCATTTGCAAACTGCTGTCGGGCAGCTCCAGTTGAATCTGAAAACTGTTTCTTAAGTTTTCCATTTCTTCTGACAAAAGAGGTCTTGCCCCTAAAAAATCCAAATAGCCTGCTAGGGCTTCTGATAAAGGAATTGGTTTTAATTGTTCACTCATTTTTAACTTTAATAAAAGTCCTGTAACTAATACAGGCCCTATTATTTTATCAGTTAAAAGCAAATTTACTTAAAGTGGGAGTTAAAAAAGTTTATATCCTCAAGCACTACATTGTCCCAGGCGCCTGACAAATTATGATCCGCCCCCTGGTAAATATATAAAACTGCCTCTTTTTTCAAACCGGTAAGAGTTTGCACCAGATTCTGGCTCCAGCTTAGAGGAATATAGGGGTCGGCTGTCCCCTGGTGAACTTGAATAGGTGCTTTAATCCAATCAAAGTACTCGTCCAAAGAATATTTTTTGGTCTCATAATCTGCCTCAAACTCAGCCAGGCTTTTTCTCAAAGCCCGACCTTTATCATCAAACTCATAGGTATAATATAGGATGTCATAAGGAAAAAACTGGGATACCGGCGCCCAAAGGGTAGTGGGATAATTTTTGCCCGAAAGTTCCAAGGCTGTTAAGGCAATAAGACCGCCATTGCTATGACCCCAAAGACCTACTTTTTCCTCATCTGCTTGGCTTAAACTTTTAATAGATGCTAAAAGATCTAAAACTGTCACCTGCCTTAAAAATCTTTCTTCCCACACATTATCCGGCGGCATATCAGATTCTCCGTACCCTAAAAAGTCAGGAGCCAAAGTTAAAAAGCCGTTTTGAGCATAAATCTCTCCTGCTCTTTGGGTACCCACTCCTGTTTGGTAAATCTCCTGGTCAACATATCCTCTTAACATAACTATCACTGGATTTTTAGTTTTATTGTTGGGAATATTTGCCAAGCCCGTTATCTTTCTCTCCTCTGATTTATAGGAAAAAAGCCAGGAAGTAAACTTATCTTCCTCTTTTAAAACTCTTTCTAAAGTTATTTGCCCTGCACTACCTCCTCTTTGTTTCAATCTTTCAAACTCATACTTTTCTAAAGGTTTTGGTGTGGGCTGGGGACTTCTTTTTAAAGAAGTTATTGGCGATAAAAGACCATTTTTTTGCGGCAAAAAAACCTGATAAACAGTAAAAGCCAGGAATAAAGCAATAACTAAAATGGTTATAAAAATTATTGGTTTTTTCATTAAACCTTATTATATAAAAATGCTTTTTACTATAAAAGTATGTTAAGATAATCATATGAAAAAGCTTAAAACTTTTTTATATACTTTTAAAAATAGCTTAACCAGTCCTAACTACTACTTTGATATTCTTAAGGCTCCTTTTTATTTTTCTTTTAAATATTTTGCCTTTTTATTTGGTTTTTTAAGTCTTATAAGTGCTTTGGCCCTGTCTGTTTTTCTTTATACTAACGGTCAGCCTTATATTGACAAATTAAAGCAAAATCTGCCTCAAGCTTATCCTGACGAACTGGTTTTAAAAATTAAGGACGGAGAGGTTTCCGCCAATGTTGAAGAACCTTATTTCATTCCTCTTAGATCAGATATCTTTCCTCAGGAAATGGTGCAGGGTTTGGAAAACCAGCCTATTCATAATATTGCGGTTATAAACACTCAAGCGGAGCCTTCAACTATCAATGATTACCAAACCTTTATCCTGTTGACCAAAAATCACATTGCTTTTCAGGGTAGTGATAAGGAAATAAGAGTTCAAAGCCTTGAAGAAGTGGAAGATTTTACTCTAACTAAAGAAGTGGTGGAAAACGGCTGGCAAAAAGTGAAACCTTACCTTAACTGGATTATTCCTCTTTTTATTCTTCTAAGCTTAATTTTTCTTCCCCTGATTACAGTTGCAGGAAAACTCATTTATCTGCTTGTTTTTTCCCTGACAACTTTTATTTTTATCAAGCTTTTTAAACTTAAAAATATTAATTACTCCAAAACCCTGCAGCTTAATCTTCATGCCATAACTTTACCCACGGTTATTATGGCTCTTTTCCAGGTTTTGGGAGCTAACTTGCAGATTCCTTTTTTTCAGTCAATTATTCTTTTAATCTTTAACCTGATTATTATCACCACTCTTAAAGAGGGTAAAAAATCAATTAAAAAGAAAAAATGAAGTTTTTTTTAGTTTTAAAATATCTACTCTTTTTTGGCTTTCTGGCTTTTCTGATCTTTACCATGATTGTTATTGTTAAAAACATTGATAACCCCCAACTGATAAGGATTGCCGCTTTTGCTAAAAGCGTTTCTTCAGGATTTAAAGGACTACTAGGAAATTAACCGGATTTTAACTTATACTTGCCCACCCTGGTTCTCTTAAGCTTGGTAGCCACTGCTGCTACTCCCAGTTTTCTGCCAATATCTTCAGCCAAACTTCTCATATAGGTTCCGCTTGAACATACCACTTTTATAGTTAATCTGGGATAGATAGTGGTTTTAACAAGTTTTAAAAGCTTTATCTCTTTTATTTCCACCTCCCTCTTGGGAGAAACTGCTTTTTTTCCCTGCCTGGCATAATAGTATAAAGGCTTGCCTTTATATTTGGTGGCACTGTATTTAGGAACAGCTTGAATATATTTGCCTAAAAAAGAGTCCAGTAACTGCTCTATTTCTTTTCTGTTAAGATCAAGTTTATTTATTTTTTCCCTGCTTGTTTTTTTAATAATCCTGCCGTCCAAATCTCCGGTATCTGTTTGCCAGCCTAAACTAACTTCCATCACGTACTCTTTTTCTAAATCTAATAAGTCTTCAAATTTTTTAGTGGCTTGACCGACTAAAATCAGCAAAACACCGGTGGCAAAAGGATCAAGTGTGCCGGCATGACCTATTTTTTTAAAGTTTAGTTTTTTTCTGTATTGAGCTACAACCTGATGACTGGTCAGACCCTTAGGCTTATCAACTACAATAATCTTGTCCATACTGTATTTTAACACCTTCTCCTGGTAAAATAGCTCATCAATGGATTTAAAAGCAGTTAAAGCCACTAACCTTTTAACCTATTTAACCGAAGCTCGGAAACTGAATCTGAAGATTGAGATTTTAGCTTCAAATCTGGCTAAGATAAGCAATAAAACTACTTCCTGTTACTTTTTTTTGGCCCGCACGCCTTTAAATAGCTTTGTCAGCGCCAACCTGTCGGTGAACAAAGCCTTAACCAGTCTGCTTTTAGACAAAGGTAATATTTTGATTAACCAGGCTTGTCCGGTACTAACAGAAGTCCAAGCCTTAAAACAAGCCGATAAAATTGGCTATCCGTTAGTTTTAAAACCAATAACCGGCAAACAAGGTCAAAAAGTTTTTGTTAAAATCAAAACTAGGCAGGAATTAACTTCTCTTTTAAGAACTTATAAAAAAGAGCTTTTGCAGGGCAGGTTTGTTTTAAGCAAACACCTTCAAGGCAAAGAGTACCGTCTTTTGGTTTTAGATGGCAAAATCATCGGCGCCGTTAAAAGAACGCCTGCTTTTGTTATTGGTGACGGCCAAAACACCATTGAATATTTAACAACAAAGTTAAACCGGCAAAAAGAGAAAAAAAACAAAAGTCTGGGCTTGGCTACCTTTTCTCCGGTAAAAATTAGCCCTGTTTTAAAAACAGTTCTAACCAAGCAAAACTACTCCTTAACCTCAATTCCCAAAAAAGGTAAAAAGGTTTTTCTCAGTTTTACTGCCAACCGCAGCCAGGGAGGCTTTACCACCGCTCTGACAAACATTAAAGATAGATTCCACCCCCTTATTTTAAAAAACTGCCTCAAGAGTTTAAAAGCTTTGGGCTTAAAGTTTGCTGCCGTTGATTTTATTGTTAAAAACCCTCTTAAACCTTTTTCTTTAACTAATGGCATGATTTTAGAGCTTAACGCCTCACCGGGCATAAACCTGCACCACTACCCTGATGCCGGCAAACCTCAACCAGTAGCTAAAATTGTACTAGAATATATATTTGGAAGAAATTAAAATAAGCAAAGATGATTAAGATCAAACCTCAGTTTAACGGCAAATTTAAAAGTATCAAAAACTTTTTTCCTAAAAAAAGTCAGACCGTGGGTATCGGCGTCACTGCTTTTCCCAGGGCCGGAATTGGCTACCTTCTGCCTAACTACAAAATTTTAAGCATTATCGAAACTGTTGACCTTGACAGCATCAGACAGCTTTGCCCGGTTATTTCTTTGGAAAAAACCTTAAAAACTACGCCTCCGGAAAAGTTCAGCACCTCTTCCCTGCTTTCCCAGCCTCAAAGCTTAGACTATCTTAATGGTTTAAAAAAGGACGGTAAAGTTAACCTGGCTGTTTACAAAGCCTCTACAACTGTTGACGCTTTGGTCTTGGAAAAAGGTTTTAACCTTCTTTCCACTCCGGGCAGGATCAGAAAAGAGTATGAGCATAAAAAGTATTTTAGGACTGAGGCTGAAAAAGCAGGTCTTAAACTTATTCCGGGCCGGTCTATGAGGGTAGAAAAACTTTTAAAACTTGCTGTCTTTGACAAAATGAGGCAGGAGTATGGAGAAAAGTTGGTTTTTCAGCTGACAGGCTATTCGATTGGTGGCGGCAGAGGCACTTTTTTTATTAACGGTAAAAAAGACTGGCTTAATTTTAAGGAGTTTATTGAGTCTACGGGCCAAAGGATTGTTAAATATACAGGAGTTAATGTTACCAGGTTTATTAAAGGCAAAGAAACCAGCGTCGCTTGTTGTGCTACCAGATATGATACTTTAGTTGGAGTGTTGCAAACGCAGATCATGAGCCAGCCGGAAGTTTCGCCTTTTATCTCCAGAAACGGTGTCTGGAATGGTCATGACTGGCATCTTAATTTTTCTTCCCAAGCTCAGACAGAAGCGGAAAAAATAGCTAAAACTTGGGGCAATTATATTTACAAACAGGGTTATAAAGGTATTTTCGGACTGGATCTTTTAGTTGAAGAAAAAACTGATAAAGTATGGCCGGTTGAGTGTAACAGCCGCTATACCGGAGCTTTTCCTATTTACACTATGATGCAGCTTAACAGCGGAGAACTGCCATTGGATGTTTATCATTTTTTGGAATGGTTTGGAGTTAAATATGAGATTGATCCTGTTAAAACCCAACAGCTTCTAAGGCAGCCCAAAAAAGGAGCTCATCTGGTTATCTGCAATATGGAAAGAAGGTTTGTCTTGGTAGCAGGAAAGGTTAAAGGAGGAGTTTACAAAACATTCAAAGATAACAAGGGAGAGCTTAGAATTAAATGGCTGAGACCCGGGTTTTCTCTGCTGGATCTTAAATCTTCAGATGAGTTTATTTTGGCTGACAGGGCTCCCGAGCAATACATGATCCTTAAACCGGCAGAAAGAATCGGACGGCTGATTTTTAAAAAACAGATTATCAATGAAAAAGGTGAAATTTTACCCGAAACAAAGGAAATTATCCAGCTTATTTACAACCTGTTTGAACTTACTCCGATTCAAAAACCTAAAGGGTTTTAATCTTTATATCTTGTCTTAAAAATTAAAGATATATTGTAAAACTTTTTCTGCTGTTTGCTGCTGCCTGCCTTGATTTGGCCAGTCGTGGAGTCTGAGGCCCGGATCTGAGTTTATTTCTATAATATTGGCATTGTTGTTTTCTGCTGGCTTGCTTATATCTTTTATAAGCATATCAACGCCAGCAATGGTTAAGCCTATTTCTTTGGTAGCTTTAATAGCTTTATCTATTAAGTCTTTATTAACTTCATTTGTGTCTATGGCTTTTACCCAGCCGCCGGTGGAAAAATTAGGCAAAGGGTAAAGAGTTATTTTTTTGCCTTTTTCAGGAATTGAGTCTAACCTTAAATGTTGTTTTTTTAAATACCAGCTGATCCTTTCCCACTTTCTCATTCTGTTTAACATCCTTTTTCCTAAGTTTTTGTTTATCTGGTGCCTTTTTTCATTTTCTATGTCTATTAAGGCTTGAATGGTGTGTTTGCCGTCAGCTGTAATAATGGGGGCAAAACGCTGCACAATTCCGATTACCCTACCTGCTAAAACTAAAAACCTAAAATCCCCTGCTTTTAAATAAGTCTGTACCAAACAACCCTCAGGATAATCTTTAATAATCTGTTTTACAGCCGAAATGCCCTGGCCTAAGTCTTTTATATTTAAAAAGACGTTTTTACCTTTTTCCGAGGTTAAGGGTTTTATCACCTGGGGAAAAGGCAGTTTCTGTATGAGTTTTTCATACTCTTTTATCGTTTTAACTAAGAAAAATTCAGGCACAGGAAGATTAGCCTGCTTTAAAGTTTTTAAAGTTTGCAGTTTGTCCCTGGAAATAGCTTTAGCCTGTTTGTCTTTGGTTAATTTTCTCAAATCATGGCCCAAGATAAAGGTTTTTGTAGCTTTATTTTTTTTGTCCTTATATTCTATTTTTACAGGATCAAGGGAGATAAGGCGGGTTTGAATACCCAAGTCTTGGGCAGCCTGAATAAGAATTTTAATATTAGTATTGGTTATCTTTTTTAAATCAGACTGTTTCATTTAGGAAAATTCTATCATATTGAAAAGAAAACGACATTAAAAATGGATTTAAGATATTTTTATTTAAATTCCTAACAAAAAAAGACCCTGATCTGTTTTTAACGTATCGCTGTGTGGACCTATTAGGTAGCCCTGTTGAATTATTGTCGTACCGTCAAATTCAAAAAACCCCCTGTTAGTACACAGTCCTAAGCAGTCTTTTCCACCTAATCTTTCCATAACAAGACTCTCCACACCAACATTGTTATATCTTCTTACTGAAGGGTTTCCTTCCTGGGTTATAACTACAGTTTTGCCTATGTATCTTTGTAAATATTGAAAATCAGTTAATTGTTGTTCCCGCACTAAACTCCATTATTTTTAACATAGGCATTATAGTAGATTTAAATAGGGTTTAAAAGAAGGTTTTTTTACTCAGGATTAACCAGAAAACCTCTCAGATCTTTTCTACCTATAATCATGGGCCGTTTCAGATGGGATCTATCGGCAATATTGGCCACTGTTTTTATCTTTCTCCCCTTTAGCCAAAAAGTTAGCTCTATGAGAGGCCTTTTTTCTCTTCCTAGGGAGCTTTTATAGTATCTTTCAAGCAGAATGTTTTCCGGATTCAAAAGTTCAAGTCTTCTGGCTAGATTCTCATCAATACTGGTTCTGTAGGCTCCGGTATCTATTTTGGCTTTGGTTTTATATCTTTCTCCCATAAAACTTTGAACTTCAATGTCTTCAAAAACAGAAGTGGTATTTTTGCCAAGCATTATATTTTGCAGATTCGGGTCAGCAAAAAGAGCTTTGGCAATTTTAATGCCTTTTTCTGCGTTTTCTACTTTCAAACCTTCTACTCTTTCAAGCCTTCTTTTTAAACCGGTTCTGTTAGCTACCTGAATTTTTAAACCCGGCTGGGCATTTATCTCCAGCACTTTAGGAAAAGTTCTACCCGGATTTTTAACTGAAGGTTGTAATACTATATCAGCTCTCATAAAACCAAGGTTAGGGATCGCTTCCTGGCAGTCAATGGCCAACTTCATTACCTTATCCCACTCAGGAATTTTAATGCCTATTAGTTTTCTTCTGGTGCCGGGGAAGAACTTAACCGGCTTGGTCCATTTAACCGCATAAGTGGTAATACCGGTTGCAATATCAATCCCGCAGGCTATTGCCCCCTGAAACATATTTGCCCTGCCACCGGACTCTTTAGTTGGTAGTCTAAGGTAGGCCATAACCGGAATCCTATTAAATACCAACACTCCTATGTCAGGTGTTCCTTTCCAGGAAACCTTGGAAAAAGCCGGATGAACTCTTATTCTTTCTTCAATAAAGGCAAAGTCAGGCTTGTTATTCATGGAAAACCGGCCTTCAAGAATATCCCTTAACTGAAGCTTAAAATCAGAAACATTTTTTTTATCACCCGTAGTGGTAATCCAGTCACCGGCATAAAGTCCTCTTTCCCTGATAACTAAAATTCCTTCTCCTCCTAACGAATTATCCGGCTTAACCACAAAGCTTTCCGGCAGCTTTCTTACAAAATCGAACTTATCAATCTCCTCGGGCTTCCTAAATACTTTATAAAGCTTGGGAATGGCTAGTTTGGCTTTTTGCAAAGCAGACTTGGTTAACAGCTTGTGATTGGCGATCTTTTTGCCGCTGCTTTTGTTGTAACGGGAGATAAATAGTATATTACGGGCATTCATGCCCAGGATGTCATTTGTTTCCATAAGAAGTCTTTTAAATTATTTCTTTAAACTTTTTATACTCTAAAAGCCTTAGGCCTATATATTTACCCAGGAAGATATCAAAAACAGCTACTCCCAGAACCATTATTTCCGGGTAAAGCAGAACAAACTTCTGTAAAAAATCCAAATTTAAAACTAAAGAACAAAAAACAGCTATAGCTGCTGTTTCCATGGTCATTTGAATTGCCTGTTTCATAGACATACCGATATGAATACTCATAAAGTTTTCTGCCAGTAAAATTAAGATAAGGATAGGAAAAATGGACAGCGTCATAATGCTGGTTAAGTTTAAACCAGGGGAAATAAATAAAACGCTTAAAACCCCTAAGGAAACAAACCACAAGATAAGAGCCATTCGGGGTAAATACTCAAGCTTTAATTTTTTAATAATTATTCTGGCCGCCGTTGCTACCGTAATAATAACTAAAAATAGCAGCAAACCCTCTATAATCCCTGTTGCTACAAACACCACTGATAAAACAGCTGGCAGGAAAATACCAAAACCCCTGATACCGACAATATGCCTGGAAGCAGCAATAATACCGGCTACTAAAGGAAATAAAAGCACCAGTACAATTGTGTTGGCCGGTACTCCCTGACGGATAGCTCCCCTGATGGCATGCTGTAAAAAATTAGTAACAGTTAAAGGGCTTAAAGGATGTTCTGACAGATATCTTTCCAGCTTGCCTTTAACTTCCGGTGTCGGTTCAGTAATGGCTTCTTTTTTTTCCACCACTCTTTCCACTACCGCTGCCGGGGTAGCTTCTTCCTGGGCCGACTGGGTAGCTTCTTCCTCTAAAACAATATCAGGACTAGGAGATGTCCTTATTTGCGCTTCCGCTGTTAAAGTATTAAAAGACAAGTTTAAAACAGCTACTGCAAAAAAGCTAATAAAAAAAGCTAGTGAAAATAGCTTTGCTCTCATAGGCGTATTATAACATTCAAGGTAAAGTTTTTGTCAATTAAAGACTAAAAAGAAGAACAAACTCACCTTTTATTTTTTTATCTTTGAATCTGCTGATGCTCTCATCTATTGTCTGCCTTACCACTTCTTCATGAAGCTTAGTCAGCTCTTTTGCCAAAACTATATGGATGTTGCCAAACTCAGACCTTATTTCCTCAAGCTCTTTTAAAACCCGGTGAGGAGATGTATAAATGATAACCGTGGTAGTCAACTGCTCTTTGATGTTGTTTAAACTGGCTAAAAGTTTTTGCCTTTTGCCTGGTTTTTTGGGCAGAAAGCCTAAGAATAAAAATTTATCAGGCGGAAGGCCGGAAATGGTCAGGGCTGTAAGCAGCGCTGAAGCACCAGGAACTGCCTCCACCTTTATATTTTCCTTTAAACACTCTCTTACCAGCTTAAAGCCAGGATCAGACACTAGAGGGGTACCGGCGTTGGAAACAAGGGCTATATTCTGTCCCTGTCTTAATAAACTTAAAATCTGGGGAGTTCTCTTTTCTTCATTGCCTTCAAAAAAAGACAGCAACTGGGACTTGGTTTGAAAAACTTGGGCAAAAGGCTCTGTTTGCCTGAAATTAGCCAGCATTTGACCTGTTTTTCTGGTGTCTTCGGCTAAAACCAGATCAGCAGAGTTTAATACTTCCAAAGCTTTAAAAGAAATATCCTTAAGATTGCCTATCGGTGTGGCAACTAAGTATAAAGTACCCATTTTGTCTGTTATTTAGTTACAGCTTCCTGGTGCCGGAGCAGCTTGGTTGCCTGCCGACAAAGTCTGATTACATTCTTCGGGCGGATTGTTAAAGCTCTGGCAAACAGCCTGCTTATAATCTTCAGGATTTCTGCCTCCCTGATACAAAACTCCGTTAATGTAAACTGTCGGTGATCCGGAAACCTTATACTCTTCAACTAAGGCCAGCTGTTCGTTTAAGATCCTCTGAGAATCATTGGCCTCACAGGATTTGATATTTTCAGCATTAAACCCTGCCTGGGCGGCATACTCCTCCCAGCACTCATCAGCATTCTGATAAGAACAGTTGGTGTTAACCAAATCTACAAAGTTCCACCATTTTTCCTCATCTCCTGTTTCCCAGGCGCAAAGCTCCCTGACATTCTGATTCAGCTCCTGCTTGCCATGCAAAGAGTTAAACTCACCTTCCTTAATATCGGCACACTTTTCCTCCAAACAGGTTTGGGCATTATCATAAGGAAAGTATTTTTTACAGGTTTCCATATCAGGAACCTGCTGATTAGCTACCAACTGCTGACATCTTACCTCATCATAAACGCTGTTCTGACAGCCTGCCTCACAGGACTGCTTGGCATCAGCAACAATATAAACAGGCTCCCAGGAAACCTGGTCTCCTAAAAGTTCAGCTACTGGTTTTAAACCCTGCTCTGCCTGGTTGCCGTAAGGACAGAAACTCATCACAAAAAATTTAACTTCAGGATTGTCAGATTTGCTGGCTTTAAATTCAGGTGCCTGCTGTTTTTGAACCTGTTGTCCGGCGGCCTGACCACTGGGTTGGGGCTGTTTGGTGTCATATTTTGATTTCATCCATAAACTGCCGCCTAAAAAAGCAGCTAAAACTAATAAAACTACTAAAATTGGGGTGAACTTTTCATTCATAAAAGCTCCTTTTTTTTATAAAAATTACTCTTCTTTCCACGAAATAGCATCTACCGGACAGCTATCTATGGCACCTTGAATCGTGGCTTCATCATCACCTTGAGGGTTGGTTACCACACTTTTGCCTTCATCATTGAGTTTAAAAGTTTTAGGAGCTAAAGCAACGCAAGTACCACAGCCGATACAGGTATTTTGATCAACAACTGGTTTTTTTGGCATTTTTAGATCTCCTTTTAAAATTCTTTTTAAGAATACTTTAATTTTGAAAAAACTTCAACTATTAAAATTTGTTTTCAACTATTTTCACTGACCAAGTTCTTGGCAAATTGTTTTGCCTCTTTCAGGTCTTGCTCATCTGGCTTGCCTTTATTGATGCCGCCTATTAGTTTTAAAGGACCAAAGGTATCAAAACCTTTACAGGAAAACTCATCAATTATCTTAAAACCTTTATCTTCCAGCTTCTTTTTTAATACCAGATGGCCCGGAATTTTATCACCCCTGCCGTTGGTGGAAAAGATAAAAGCTTTTTTGGTTTTTTTAGTTATGTTTGATAGGTTGTCTGCCAGCTTCAGCAGACTTTTATGGTGTCTCCAGCCGTAAATCCCGGAACCAAACCCTATAAGATCATAGTTTTTAAGCTCTTCTTCTCCAACTTTCTCAGGTTCTTTTATCTCTGCCTTAAGAACTGTGGCTATTTGCTTAGCTATTTTTTGCGTGTTCTGGTGATGAATGGATTTGCAGATGATTAGGGTTTTCATATTTAGCTGTCAAGCCCTGGTACGGGAAACTGTTTGGCAAAGGCTTTCACCTGTTTTGCTGCTCTGCTTATTTCTTTTTTGTCTGTTTGATGTTCTAAAACATGGTTAATAAAACCGGCTATTTCTTCCATTTGTTTTTCCTTCATTCCTCTTGAGGTTAAAGCCGGAGTTCCCAGTCTTATGCCTGAGGGGTTCCAGGGCTTGCCCGTATCACCGGGAACCGTATTTTTATTAACAATAATGTTGGCTTGCTCCAAAGCTAAAGCCGACTGTTTTCCCGTCATATTCTTGCTTCTTAAATCTATCAACAACAGGTGTTTGTCTGTGCCCCCGGAGCTGATGTTATAGCCCATTTTTTGCAGTAGTTTGGCCAAAGTCTTGGCATTGGCAACCACCTGCCTGGCATAAACTTTGAAGCTTGATTGCATGGCTTCTTTTAAGGCTACGCCAATACCGGCAATGCTGTGATTTAAAGGTCCTCCCTGCAAACCGGGAAAAACAGCCCTGTCAATCGCTTCCGCATATTTTTTCCGGCTGAAGATCATAGCGCCAATCGGTCCTCTTAAAGTTTTTCTGGTAGTCATGGTTACTATGTCCGCATATTTAAAAGGAGAGCTGTTAACTCCGGCTGCCACCAAACCTGCCTCATGGGCAATATCTGCCATATAATAGGCTCCGACTTTTTTGGCAATCTGACCCATTTTTTTATAATTTATTTCCCTAGGATAAGCCGTGCCTCCGGAAATAATAATCTGGGGTTTTTCTTTTTTTGCCTGTTTTTCCACTTGTTCATAATCAAACACGCCTTTGCTGATATCAACATAGTAGTAACAGGGCTTATAAATCTGGGAGGTAAAACTGACCTTTTTGCCGTCAGGAAGCTGCCAGCCGTGAGATAGATGACCGCCGTCATACAAAAACATACCCATCATCTTGTCGCCTGGCTTGATTAAGGCCGTATAAACCGCCAGGTTAGCCACACTGCCTGTGGGCGGCTGCACATTAACTCCCCATTTTTCTTCATCTAAGCCAAACAGTTTCAGGGCTCTTTTTTTAACCAGGGCCTCTATTTTGTCTATATTGACGTTGCCCTGATAGTAGCGCTTTTGCACATAACCTTCTGAATACTTGTTCATTAAAACTGAACCAACTGCCTGCAACACCGCTTTCGAAACGTAGTTTTCTGAAGGAATAAGCTGTAACTGCTCTCTTTGTCTTTGCTGTTCTTTTTTAATTAGATTTGCTAGTTTGGAATCTTGTTTTGTTAACTGTTTCATTAGTTTTTTAACCTGCCGAAAATTTTTAGCTAACACAAGTAGTAATTGATTTTCTAACAGCTTAAATACAACAAAGCCTGTTCTTTAAAGTAAGTCCGGCGTTTATCTTAAATCAAAACCTACTTTGCCCGCTCTGGAATTTTCAAAAGCATCAGCTAAACCCTCTGGATTAAACTCAAAAAGCCTAATTGGAAGCTTGGCAGGATCAAGTCTTTGTTCCGCTACTTGAGCACTCATTACCCTCCAATCCTCTTCATCTCTTCCCCAAGAACCAACTAAAACAGCACCCTTTTCCAATAAAACACCTGTCGGCAGGGGAGAATTGCCTTCTACTGGCCGGGCGGCAACCCAAATGCCCCCCTTGTTTAAAAGTGTATCTATGGTTTGGGCTGGAACACCAATTTTATCAACAATAATGTCAAACTTTTTTCCAGCTGTGGTGGGTTTAGTTAAAACCTCAGCTGAATCAACTATTAGCGTGGCTGGCTTTTGATCTTGTACGGTTCTATGGTAAATTTTCTCTAAAACCTGTTTTAGTTGAGCCTCATCCGTTTCTCCGGCAGTTAAAATAATTCTTTGACGGCGGACAAGTACATTGTTAGTATCTACTTCCCCCTCCCCAAGATTACCTGATAAACCAACAGCAGTAAAAACAGTGTCTTTGCCCACAAAAGGAAGGATTGGTTTTGGATCATGACCGGTGGCTTCAATTACAATCGGCACCGCTCCACCGAATTGTTCAAGCTCTCCGGCAATTTGTTTTAAAACTTGTTGGATTTTATCAGCATCACCAAGATTAAGAACAATTATTCTCGGATAATTTTCTTTCAAACGATCCAATTTTCCCTGGGTGGTGCCAGTGGCAATAATATGTTCTTCCGGCACACCTTCAGCAATAAGGCTGGCCAAGGCTAATCCGCCTACAGAGCCAGTCCCGCCATTGATCAAATACCAGGCATCTTTTGCCTTTTTACCTGTCAGTGCTTCATAAACATTTATTGCACGCATCCAGGCATGAACAGAAACGCCTAGAGGCTCAAACTGGGCCCCAATTTCATCAGGAACATCTGGAGAAATTGGAATAGCCACTTTACCGGGTAAAACTGCCATTTCTGCACCTAATCCATCAGTTCCTAAACCAACTATTTTCATTTTTGTATCTGGAGTTAGACTCCACCGGCCCGGAGGGCATTCGGAAAAAATAGTCGATTCTACAGCCACTCTGTCTCCAGACTTTAAACCTTTAGCTTCACTGCCTACAGCCATTATTTCTGCCACCCCTTCATGAAACGGAATAAAACCTCCTCCTTTAGCTAAAGGATGTGTGCCTTCATCTTGCGCATGAGCATGAGCATCTGAACCGCAAACCGCTATTACCAATGGCCTGACGACAATTTCCTCTGAACCGTATTGGGGAAGTTCTGGTTGAACTTCAGCTTTATTAAAAAAAGCATAGCCTTTGTCAGTAGCAACAACATGGGCATAAGGTGATCTCCTTAAAGGTTCCAAAAGTACCTCCCTTTCTTTACCATTCATATTTTTATTATACAATATCTTATTTTTTATATACTTTAGAATTTAAATCTATTAAACAGCTAGCTTTGTCCAGTGAATCTGAAGTAGAGATTTTTGGCAAAAGATATTCATTTTGAGGAATAATTGCTTCCAGCAAAAAAGGCTTTTTGCTTTTCAGCATCTTTTGTAGGGCCGGCTCAACCTCACTGGGTTTATGTATACGTAAAGAGTCAAGACCATAAACAGCGGCCAGTTTGGCAAAATTCAAGTCTAAATCATAATAAGAGCCAAAAAACCGGTCATTATAACTGAAATGCTGATGCTGATAAATAGCCCCCAATGTATGATTGTTAATAACAATTATTTTTAAGTTTATCTTATTTTCCACTATTGTTGCCAATTCTTGAATGTTTAACTGAAGATCGCCGTCTCCTAAAACTGCGATTATTGTTTCTTTGGGTTTGGCAATTTTAGCTCCTATGGCTCCGGGAAAAGCAAAACCCAAACAGCCAAAACGGGAATTAACATTAAATTGGCGTGGTTTTTTAAAAGTAAAGTGGCGCATTACCCAATATTTATGTTGACCGTTACCGGCAAAAATTTTGGCTTCAGGTGCAAATTGATTTAACTGTTCAATTAACTTTTGTGGCTTAATGGTTTTTTTTGAAAAAGAGTAAGAAAGCGGACAGGTTTTTTTCCAGTGATTAATTGTCTTTAACCAATTTTTCCTTTTTTTAAAGGGTTTTTTAGTTAAATATTTTTCTAGCTGAGTCAGAAAGTTTTTAATATCCTCAGATAGACAAAGAGAAGGATAAATAAATTTTCCGCATTGTTTAGCATCAATATCAACATGAACAATTTTTGCTTTTTTGGCAAAACTTTTGCTGTCAGCCGTAGTCCGAGCTTCTAAGCTTGCCCCTAAAACCAGTAGCAAGTCTGATTTTTGAATAGCAGAGTTAGCGTAAGGTGTCCCCAAAACTCCGGCCGCATGCAAAGATAGCTTATGATCTTCGGGAAAAACCCCTACTCCGGAAACAGTAGTCGCCACCGGAATTTGCATTTTTTTCACCAACCGGAAAAATAAATCTGATTGCTCTGAGGCAATCAAACCCTCCCCGACTAAAAAAACAGGCTGTTTTGATGCTGATAACCATTTGAAGGCTTTTTTAATAAAAGAAGGGTTTGATGAAGAACATTTATTTTCAACCTGAACCTTAGAAATAAGTTTTGTTTCTTTAGCTTTTTCTTTCAAAACATCCTGGGGAATATTAATAAGAACTGGCCCGCGGGGAATTGACATCGCAATAGCAACGGCTTTTGAAACAACTCTTGGAAAATCCCCTGCTTTCATTACTAAAAAATTTGCCTTGGTTATGGGCTTACTAAGTTTGACCATATCAGCTTCCTGAAAAGCCCCTTTGCCCAAATTTTTCCGGCTGGTATTCATATTAAGAGCAATTAAGGGAATAGAGTCGGCATAAGCAGCTGCTATTCCTGTTATTTGATTCGTTGCCCCTGGTCCTGAAGTTGATATACAGGCAGTCACTCGGCCTGAGGCCCTAAAAAAACCGTCAGCCGCATGAACAGAAGCCTGCTCATGACGAAATAAAAAATGTTTTATCTTTTTTGCTTTATACATTTCATCATAAAAAGGTAAAACATCAGAGCCAGGCATGCCAAAAACAACCCTAATGCCTTCTGAAACTAAAGCATCATGTAAAAGTTTGGCACCGGTTTTTAAAAAAGAATCCATTATTATATTTACTTTTAACAATTTTTAATGAATCTCACGAGGCCTAAAAGGCCTCGGATAGTCTCTTATATATTATAACAACTGTCAACACTGCAACTAGAAAATCTCATTTTAGCTTAATATTTAATAAAGACCTTTCATTGCCCGTGTAACTTTATCCGCCAGCTTAACCTCTCCCATCACTAAGGTGTATTTATAATTACTCAGCTTTTTATCATTGATCTCCGGCTTAGGACTTAACCAGTTTATTTTACAGCCGGATTCCTGACCAAACAAAATCACAGCTGCTAGATCCCAGAGACCGATTTTGATACCAAGCATTAAATCCGCTTTACCCGAAGCCGTCAGCACTCCATGCAGAACCATACTGCCATAATGTCGAAAATACGGTATAATCCGGCCAACTTTACTCAAAATTACCTCCTTCTGCTCAGCATTAACCAGGGCATATAAAATGTGCGGTTTCAGGTTTTCGCTTTTTTTCTGCCGGCTGACCCTTTGGTTGTTAAAATAAAAACCATTGCCTTTGAAAGCATGCATCGTCTCTCCGGTCATGGGCAAGTGAACTAATCCATATATAGGTTCATTGCCTTTCCATAAAGCAATTGAGTGGCAAAACAATGGCACCCGCCAAACAAAGTTTTGGGTACCATCAATAGGATCTATAATCCAGTTATATTCTTTAATATCAGCTGCCCGGCTCTCCTCACCGATAAAACCAATCTGAGGATATAATTTCTTTAAATTGGTTCGGAAATAATCCTCAACTTCTTGGTCAGCAACAGTGAGAATATCTTCAACTTGACGTGAGCCTTTGCCTTCAATAACGTCAATCTGCTTACTGACAACAACGGTGTTTTTATTAAAATAACCAGCCGCAATTCGACTAGCCGGCCCCAACAAACCACTAACCTGCTTATGTATTTTTAATAAATTAAGGTCTGTCATTTGATAAATTTTTACTTTTATATTCCCCTTACTTGCGGAGCGGTTTCTTTTTTTATGAACTTAAAAGCTGAGGCAGCTGCCCTGGCTCCTTGACCCATGGCAATTATAGCCTGCTTTATTATTTTTGACTTGTCTATCATGTCTCCGGCACAAAAAAGACCGTGAATATTGGTCTCCATGCTATCATTTACTTTAACATAGCCTGCTTCGTCTATATCTACACCTAAAGGCTGGATTAAAGTTGTTCCTGGAACACCGCCAATTTCTACAAATACCCCATCGGCAGGAACTACGGTCTTGCCTTGATAAGGATGATCCAATCTTACCCCTGTTACTTTATTCTCACCTAAGACCTTGATAATATTGGTGTTGTAAATAACCCCACCTTTTCCCTTGGCTTCAAGTTTGTGCCACTCCTCAAGCCAAATGGGCTCAGCCCTTAATTTTTCTCCTCTATATATAATAGTTGTTTTTTTAGCATACTGGGCCGTATGAATGGCGCCGGACACGGCACTGTCCGAACCACCAATTAAAACCACATTTTTATTTCTGAAAAACGGAGAGTCACAATTATGGACAATGAAGTTTTTAGCAATAAAAGTATTATTATTTTTAACGGCCAGGTTATAAACTTGCCCCTTATAGTCGCTTTTTTTAGTTTGTCTAATTGGTAAATATAAATATTTATTTTTAATAAAAGCGTGCCTGTTGGTCCGCTTTCTTTTACTAAGCAAGGGGTGTTTAATACCTAAAATTTGACTCATTTTAATTAAAGAAGGGCCTCCAATTGCTATATGATATTTATCATGTTTAAATCTAATTTTTCTTTTTCCAATCATGCCGGGACATTGATTAAGCTTTACCTTCTTTCTCATCTGAAGAGAAGGTATTGTTTTAAACCTTAAGAAAATGTCTCTTGTTTGGTAAGCTAATTTTCTTGAAGTTGTTACAATGCAAAAATCTTTTTCCCTAATACAACCGTCTCCCCGATACCATCCTTTTATAAGTTCTGCTTGTTTTTCTTGAGGCAGAAAAAGCATCCAATGAGGAATTTTCTTGTAAGGGGCCAGTTTACCAAAAAGACTATAAAATAAATCTCTTACCAAGGTTGAAAATATACAAATTCTTGCTACATTGTTTTCTCTTTTTACAAATGGCTTTAAGGAAAAAACTTCTTTTATTAAGCCCGTAGTGTCTTTAATATATTTTTTTTCATCTTTATTAAAGTAAATGTTAACTCCTTCATGGGTAATCGATCCTTCGGCGAGATAATAACCGACTAGTCTTAAAAAACTTTTGTTAATTAAAATCTTATCTTTAAGCCTAAGGGAAGTATGTGTTTCCTGATTGTTTTTCACTTTACCCTTAACTACTTCAACATTTAAAACTTCAGAAAATTTAAGGATTTTTTTGTCTTCTACCTTGGTTATTAACGGATACATTAAAGCATCATCATTTTCCAGTTTTCCTGCTTCTTTCCATTGAGGCTTTTCTATTACTGTTAATTTTTGATGATAATTATTTCTAATTTTAGTTACTAAAACTGGATGGTTTGCAGTCAGTTTAACTGGCTCGGTAAAAAATCTGGTTTTAACTTCAACCATCTTCCCATCATAATCTCTTGCCATTATTTCTTTTATATTTTGAAAACTGCCATTCATTGTTAAAACCTTTTTAGTAATACCTATATCTCCAATGGCTGTTAAAGAATTATTAACTACAACCTCTTCTTCGGGAGGAAGGCAGGTTGTACAGTAGCTCACCCCTCTGCCCATAAACTCTTTTTCTCCGGGAATATTTAATCTTCTTCTTTCGCTGCCGGTAGCTACAATCAAAGCTTTGGTTTTATACTGCTCCTTATCGTCAATAACCACCAAAAAGTTAGCCTCTTTCTCCTTTAGCTTATCTATCCTGCCAACTTCCTTGGTTAATACGGTTGCTCCCAGGTTTTTTACTTGTTCCAGCCATTTTTCTCCCAGCTCTAATCCGGAAATAGAGTTAAAGCCAGGATAGTTTTCCACTCTCTTGGCATTTGCAAGCTCTCCTGCCAAGATTTTACCGACAACCAGATTTTTTAATTTATATCTTGAAGCGTAAATTGAAGCTGTAAGACCGGCCGGACCAATGCCGATAATAATAACATCATAAATGTCTTTTTTACTTGTCATTTAAGCTCTCCTTAACCAGCAAAGGGACAGCCGCCAGCACAAGCTCCTGAAGCTTTGCTTTTTTTATCTGTCTGAGTTTGAAAACCATATACTCTTATAAGTCTTGCCTGGCATTGGGGGCAGACAGGCTTTTGTTTACTTATCTGGGCCATACTAAAGTTTAATTCAAACTCTTTTGACACTTATTACATTTAAAAGTATACACAGGCATTTTACAAGCCCTTTTTAATCATGTCTTCATAGCCATCTTTGCCGATAAAACCTACCTGCCTGTCTACTTCCTTGCCATCCTTTAACAGGATAACGGTAGGAATACTCATAACTCCATATTTTGAGGCAATCTCCTGCTCCTCGTCAACATTGACTTTGGCAACTACAGCCTTATCTTTATACTCATCGGCCAGTTCATCAATAACCGGAGCGGCCATTTTACAAGGACCGCACCACTCAGCGAAAAAATCTATTAAAACGGGTTTGTCAGATTTTAAAGCTTTCTGTTCAAAATCATCTTTTTTTAAATGGGTTGCGGGCATAATATCCTCCTCTATTTAATTTATTATTTTTACAAATTTTTTACTAGTTCTTTTATCGTTCTTTCAAACTGCAAACTGTTCTTATCCTTACTGGCACAGGCATTATCAAGTAAAAGTAAACTGGAAAGCTTTGTTAAGGCCGATTTTACCGCTGCTATTTGCTGAATAACCTCCAAACAGTCTCTTTTATTTTCCATCATCCGCTCTATGCCAGCTACTTGGCCTTTAACTTTTTTAATTCTCAGCAAAATTTTATCCTGGGTCTTAATATCTTTTATCATACTCCCCCCCCAGTATATAGAACTGAAATTAGTTTGTCAAGTAGTTGGTGTTAAGTATCAATAAATGCTATAATTACTTATAAATTGTGCTTTTTCCTGCTTCTATTTTTATGGCGGAACAACATCCTCGTACAATTGCCGACTACCGACCCTTAGGAATTCCTTTTCGGGAAATGCTTAATGGTGCTCTTGACAGTACTATAGAAAGAGTTTTAAATCTTGATCCTGCTGACTTTCGTTCTGAATCTAGTGTTGAATTTCTTCCTTTATACCTACTTGTCACAAAAGCTGTTTTACAAAGAGATGTTCATGACCGGATTCTTATTGACTATCCTCATGCCCTAGATCTTCAAAGTGAGTTTAGCAAACAAGAAGCAAGAGATTTTTTACGTTCAATTACCACTGATAAACCGGAAAATGACCTTACTGGAATCGGTTTTTCCGTGGCCTTAATTTTAGATTACTTATCCCGTCATCCCGAACGCGCTCAGGACTATCTTTCCCCTGGCAGCAGTTTGGAACAAAATCTTGACTATTTAAGGAAAAGAACTGGTTTTCCTGAAGGAACTAGTGCTATTGATGATCCCGATCTTCGTACTAACATCCCTGTTAAAGTTTGGGCAGGCAAGCAGCTTGTTGAAGCCGGACTGGCAGATCCGGAAACAAGATATTGTGCCGACCCTTTTTCTCTGGCAATCAGAACTACTGAACTTTTAAACCAAGGAAGAACTGTCTGGATCTCTTCTGCTATGCCTGATCAATTTGGCGATTTTGTTTATGTTGGACTTCACAAGCAGGAAAAAGATCCTCTTTACGATCCTCAACCAACTTCTCTAGAAAAAATTTTTTATAATATGATTAAACAAGTTAAAATACGCAAACATTCTCTTTTTCCTTCTCTTCTACAAGATCTACCCAAAGAAGTTTTACTGTCAAAATTAGTTCATGATCCTTATATTTCCTGGTTTGCTGATCAGCTTCAAGTATATTCTGAAGAAGCATATCAGCAAGGCATATCTGCCTTAAAAGTCAGCCGTCCTGATCTTTTTCCTAAAAATCTTTCTGCTCCTTTATTTAGAGGTATTAGCAGTCTACGCAATTTTTATTTAGATGTTTTGCCTCAGCTTCTGGATATTTTCAGCCAGTATCCGCAAACGATGTTTAAAGTCTTTCCTCAAGATGAAAAACATCTTTCTATCGGTACCGTCCTTTGCGATTTAAAAGAAAAGCCTCAGGATCTTTCCAGTTTGGGCCCAAGCTTTACTTTTGAAATGAGCAGTCAGGAGTATACACCCAGGGGAAACGTAGCTGTAGACAGACATGTAACCTACTATCCTTATCATAATTTAATTTTCGGGGATCCGTCTTCAGTAAAAATCTTTTATGATGTTGTAAGACAGCCTATGAGGGATGGAGGCAGTTTTATTAATAGGCTTGATCAGTTATTTCAAAATACCGGCGTTCATTCCGGAGCTGTGGAAGTAATGGTAGAAGACAAGCCTGGCAATGGACATAAAAATATTGCTTTTGCTACTGATTTTAATCCTATAACTAATCCTGGCAGGATTGGTCCAC
>DBQG01000027.1:0-8937 GCA_002305125.1 Patescibacteria group bacterium UBA1400
TTTATATTAGAGTTGGGAATGATGTAGGTTTTTTTATCTTCATCTTTTAAAGTTATGGTTCTTAAGGTTATTTCTATTACTATTCCTTTGTTACCGGCTACTTCTATTTGATCACCGATGTTAAACTGGTTTTCTAAGATAATGAAAAAGCCTGAGATTATATCAGCCACCAAACTTCTGGCGCCAAAACCGACTGCTAGTCCCAAGATTCCTGCCCCTGTTAAGAGAGGGGCAATGTCTATGTTTATTTGGGAAAGGATCATAACAAAGATAATGAAGTTAATAATAACACCGCTGCTGCTAGTAATCAGGTTAGATAAGGTTTTGATTCTTTTTTCCTGCCTGGCAATCGTTTTTGCCTGAATTTTAGTAGGGGTAATCAAAACCTTGTTAACAAAAATATAAATGGTTTTTTTAGCCAGTTCTCCAAAAACAAGGATTAAAATTATCTGAATAAATTTAGGACCTACAATTCCAGGTAGGGTTTTTAGAAAAGAGTAGGTGGGATTAATAATAGTTTCATGGATCATAGTTTTTATAAGCGGNNAGGTGGGATTCGAACCCACGCGAGAGTTTCCCCTCATCGGTTTAGCAAACCGACGCAATTGACCAACTATGCGACTCCTCCTGATAGATAAATTATACAAGAAAACTTGATTTGGGTAAAATAGAGATTAGGATTTATGATAAAATTTTAATAAGATGATTCTAATTGAAGATAAGATTAATTTAGAAGATTTAAAGAGGTTGGCTCAAGAAACCTTTGGCAACATGATAAAGGCAGTCGTAGATATTGAAAAAGAAGTAATGGTTGGGGCTATGATGCATGCTGATGAAGAGGCGTTTCTTTTAAAACAGGGTTCAAAACAAACTGATTTATGAAGAATTAACATTTATCCTGAGTTAGAGCCGGAGAAAATGATTGAGTTTGATTCTATGATTAATCTCCGTCCTTCACAAAATAACTTTTCTAAGAGCATAGAGGATAGCAAGGTAAGGGAAAAAATTTTAAAGGTAGTTTTAAAGACTATTCAATGAAGTTTCATAAGAGTTTAACCTTAAAAACTTGGGAACAGAAAAATTTAGCTAAACAAATGGCTAATATCGGAATGGAAGTGGAAAGAGCTATTGCCTGGAAGAAAAAGGGTAATCAAGAATATAGCAAGCTGGCTTTTTACCGTTGCTTAGAGCTTTTGGATCTAACCATAGCTGATAAAAAAAACAGGATTAGGCTAATAGAACTTGTCAAGTTAAGAGAGGTTTTGGTGGACTACTTTATTTATGATAATCTTTACAACTTTTCAGAAGAGAGTTGGAGTAAATACTTTTATCCCTTTTTATATGCAGCCAGGAAAGATACTTGAAACTTGAATTTTAATTTAATTTTGTGGACCTGGCGGGATTCGAACCCGCGACCTTTTGTATGCCATACAAACGCGCTACCAACTGCGCCACAGGCCCTTGACTTTATTTTCCTCTTTTACCAGAAAACATCTGCAATCTTCTGGAGCTTAAATCTTTAAAAGATTGATTGGGCTTGATTCCTTTTTTCAGTTGTAAAAACTCCTGCCGTTTATCTTTTATATTTATTTTTGTATTTATATTGGTCTTCATTTAAGTTTGGTTTTTTCCTTATGGTCTGTTTGTTTTTGACATTTTTTACAGTACTTTTTAAGAACAAGCTTTTCTTCAGTATTAATTTTGTTCTTGCTGGTAACATAGTTTTGCCTGTTGCAAACAGAGCAGACTAAACCGATTAAGAACCTATTGCCTTTTTTTGCCATTTTATTTTCTCCTTTTTTAACCTTTTGATTGTAACAAAAAGACCAACTTTAATCAATTTATTTTTTTTGAGCCTGAGGCGGGAGTTGAACCCGCGACCCCTTTCTTACCAAGAAAGTGCTCTACCTCTGAGCTACCCAGGCAAGATAAGTGCTAGGGGTAGGATTCGAACCTACGTAGGCCTTACGACCGCCAGTTTTACAGACTGGTGCGTTTGTCCACTCCGCCACCCTAGCATTTTAAACACACTTGATTTCACCTTGAGGTGAAATCAAGTTTTGTTAGTTTTTATTATACCAATTTTGTTTTTTAAATACTAATTAGGTTAAAAAGTTGAATCAGTATTGTCTTGGTCAGAAACTTCGGGAACTTCCTGAGGTGTTTCTTGACTGGTAACTGGCATAATATCTTCATTTTTTTCTTCAGGAACACTAAGCGGTCCTGGTTCTGGTTCAGGTACTAAAGGTCCTGGTTGTTCTGTAACTGCCGGGACTTCTGGTTGAACCGGAGCCGGAGGAACAGGTTGAGTCGGTTGAACGGGCTCTTCTGTTATTCCTGTTGTTGGGGTTGACGGTGATGGAGCAGGAGGATTAGTAGACGGAGCTGTTCCTGGCATAATTGGTTCTGGTTCAGGATTAGAAACTGGCTCGTCTACAGGATTTGTATAGTCAGGAGCGGGTGTTTGTGGTTGATCTTGAGTTTGGTTGGGATCAGTTGTTCCTCCTCCTGGATTAAAGACTTGATTATTATCGTCCATTCTTTTTCACCCCCTTTAAGAAAATTTAATTATTAATTTCATTGTAAAGAAATTAAAAAAGGGTGTCTAGAGGTGTTATAAAAGTTGTGCGTTATTTTATTTTTATATATGATGAAAATATGACTGAAGATAGAGAATTAAAAGTTCAAAAAGGGGGAGAAAAATCAACAGGAGTGGAAGCTCCAAAACCAGAGCGACGTTTAAAAGAAGAACATTTTGACAGGATTAACCAGCTTACTGTAGGTAGAGAACAGGAGGATAGGGACAGGGTTTTGAATCTTTTGGGAGGCCAAGATTTGGCACAAAATAAAAACCTGGAAGCTTTGGAGGAAATGTGTATTTTACTTGAGGAGGGAAAAGATATTGAAGCTCAACTTAAAAAACTTAAGCCTCAACAGAAAGCACAACTTCAAGCAATGCTTTATTTAACTGGAGCTGAGGAGGTTTTAAGTGAGGAGTTTGGAGCTAAAACTGCTTTTTCCATCTATCGCTTGTTTGCTAAAGATAATCAGAGGAGCAACGTTCAAACAATTAAAAAAGAAGTAGCTTTATTAGAACAAGTTAGTGATGTATTTCGTGGAGATGAGGACAGAGGTGTGGAGGCAATTAAAAAAAGAACAGCGGCTATTTTTAGTCAGCTTAATGAAGAAACCTTCGATGGAAATAATAAAGCCATTTATCAGGCTTTTGACAAAATGAGCAAAATTATGCTTGTTGATGAAGGTAGGCAGGAACAGGTTAATGAAAGTGAGATTTATTGGAAATGCTTTTCTTTAGATCAACTCCCCGCTGCCTATGCTTCTGAGGATGAAATCAAAGATTTAATAGATCATTGTGGAGAAGATCCGGTAATGCTGGCCAAAATGGCGCAAGAGCTTAGTGATATTGATAAACTTGCTGATTTTGCTGCTCTTTTAGATCAAAAACTGTTAGTTCATGCTTTAAATGAGGGAGAGGGGGTAAGTGATATTGTTTTAAAATCAAGTTTAAGTGATAGGGAATTGATTACAGACTCTTTGATGGCAATAGTTCAGCATTGGGATGAGTTTACTGATCCTGAACAGCAAGCATTGGTATTAAGCAGCTTGGCACAAACTGATAGATATAATAAATTTATATGTCAGGCGGTTGAGGCTGGTATTAAACTGCCGGACGGGTTTTTGGAAAGATATCAAAGTCTTAATCCTTATGAAAAAGGAAAAGTATTTATAGCTGCTTTAAGCTCTTCTTCTGTTAAAGAGTTAGGAGTAGAGGAAGGATTACCTGACTTTTTAAAACAGGATTTACAAGATGGTAAATTTAAACCTTCTTCTTTATATTCTAGGGCCTTACTAGCATCTTTAGAAACAGGTGTAGAGTTGCCGGCAACTCTCATAGCTCAAGCCTTGCAAGATCAGCAAGTAAGAGGTGAAACTGTTTGTAGCTTGCTTTTAGACGGTGGTTTAGAGCTGTTTAATGCTGTTCCTGAGGAAGTAAGGGAGCAGCTTATTGCCGAACCTTACTCTTCTAAACAAAGCAGAGAGATAGTAGATGCTCTTTTAAGAAAAAAAGAGCTTTACGCTTGTTCTCAAGAATTGATGAATGTTTTGCAGGTAGACGCTGATATGGTTTTAGGTTGGTTTGGTCAGAGCGTAAAAGAGGAAATCCCTCAGGGACTTAAAGAAAAAGCTGGTGCGGTTAAATTAACCGAACGCAACAAAGCTGATTTATTACAAAGAGCTGTTTTTAGAGGAAGCTTGCAGGTGTTGGTTGATTATGGCGGTCAAGAGCTTTTAAATCAGTGTTTGGATCTTAAAAAACTAGGTTCAGCAAATGCCAGTGATTTACTGCGGACAGCTTTGCATGTAGGTTGGCAGACCACTCCGCCTGAGGTAAGAAGAATTTTAACGGAAAATAAATGGGATGTTTTAGACTCTGCTTTCTTGCAAACAAAAGATATTCAGGCTATTGCTACGATGGTGCAAAAGTCAGGTTTTACGATTAATGAAGCGGAAAAAAGCTTAGATTTTACTGATCCTGAGGTAGAGAAGTTAAAAGCACTGTTTATTGGCTGTAGTGAGCAGGATGTTAATAGAGTTCTGGCGTCAGTTGATTTTCAAAAGCATTATCCCGAGTTTTACCAATTAGCTCAATCAACAGTTTCTTTGGGGGAAAGGGCTTTAATTGTTAGAACTGCCTATCAGGGAATGGATGGGGCAAGAGTGCAAAAACTGCTTGATCAAGCAAGAGTTCAGCCTAATGCTAGGTTTAAGACAAGTTCAATGTTAACAGAATTGCATACTCAAGGTATTTACTGGGAAAACTGGGAAGATGTGGATCGGTCTAAGCTTACTTCTGTTGAAGGAATAAAGGATTATTTTGACGAAAACCCTTCAAAATTAACTGCTGATCAGTTAGTTTCTTTTATTGGTGGTAACTCTGATCCCAGCAATACAGAATCAGTTTTTTATTTAATTGACAATGCTAAAAATATTCTAGAAGAAGGAGAAGAACTTAATAACAAACATTATCAGGAACTTTGCTGGGCAATGCTGGGGAGAAAAGGAGCTTCAGATGAAATCTTGACAAGACTTTCTATGATGGCTGGTTGGACAACTTCTGAGGATTTTACCAGACTTTTAGAAAGGGAGATGAGTGGGTGTCCTTTTGCTGAAAGAATTGAAAACATTACCAGAATGGGCAATATAGATCATGGAGATTTTAAACGGATTTCCTGGCAGTATTTAGACTCCGAAGTTTATTTAAGCACAGAAGCTTTTAAAGTAATGTTTGATTATCTTAAGGATGATTCTGAACATGCTTATACCCAGGAGGAAAAAGCTAGATGTTGGCAAAGATTAAGGGAAAGAAGGCGGGTGCAGGATTTTACCAAACAAGATTTAAATTTTTTTGAACAGGAAGGGGTTTTAAGCATAAGTGATTTTCGCAGCTTTGCTTTGGAATGGTTTAAAGCAGGACCTGGTTCATACGGAAATACAGGAGAAATGGTAGCTCATTTACTGGAAAAAGCTGTTCCTCCGAATCAGCCTGATAGCCACGATCTGTCTTTAACTTATTTGCAAAATTATGTTTCTAAAGATGGGAGTTATCCTGATAGCAGTGTTATTAGAGATTTAAAAGAATATACAGTTAGCAATTGGGGAAGTTCATCCAGGCTTAAGGCAGGACTAGAAGCTTATTTTCAAAGAGGTGATATTAATGTTAATTATATTACTTCTTTTTTAGCTGTTGCTGAAGATCAGATGGATGAAACCGTTATTCATGACGGAGTTTTAAGAGCAGTTGAAGTAAATAAAAGTATACCCGATAGATTGGCAGAAAGATTTGCAGATTTTGGTGTTTCCCAATCTGAGTATCGGCAGATGCTGAAATTGGCTTTGGATCAAAGAGGAGCAGCAGCCGTACCGGCTTTTAAGATTTTAGTAGAAGGAGCTGTTTTTACTCCTGAAGAAGTTAGAGGTAAAGTTAAGGAGTTTTTAGAGAGCACTGAATCTTCTGTTAGCACTGCCTATTTTTCTATTTTTGTAGAAAAGCTGGAGTATCAGGAAGTTGAGGATCTTTTTTATGCTTATCATGTTGATCAGCAGCAGATTATTAGTAGTCATACAGCTATTTTAGAAAAGATTCTAAAGAGTGATGAAACTGCTTATGTTGGTCTTTGGGAAAGAATAAAAGAAGCTAAACCTGCTTACCGGTTTTTTGATGCCGACAGGCTTGATCCTTTTACGCCCAGTGAGCAGTTAAGGGAAAAAGGTTATATTTTGGTTGGTTCGGAAAGGGTGGAAGAGCTGGAACCTTTAGCCTTGCAAGATGAAGCCAGGGTTTTCTATCGTCACCACTTAGCTTATTCTGAAAATAAGGGTTGGTTAGAAGAAGATAAGGTAAGAGAGATACTTGGAGCTGAGCTCTACCAAAAGCTTACTGGGTTAAAAATCAAAGTTAGAGATGAAGTATTGGAACAAGGTAGCGTTCCTTGGATGTTGAATAGAGAAAAAACGATCTCTCATAAGGTTATGATTGTTCATGGTACTGGCCAAGCAAATACAAGAACTAGTGGTGTAACCAGATCAGAGGAGGATGCTTTAGGAGCTCAGGAAACAGTTAGGGTTATTGTTGATAAAATCGGCGGCGATGTTGGGATCAGGGGAGAAAAAACTTATGTTGGTTCTTTTTTCCTGTTTACTACAGAAAACGGTTATGGTAGACCAGATGATGGTTGCGCGGTTATTATTTTTACTGACAGTTTATTACAAGATAAGGCGGGTATTTCTATTTCTGAAAATCCTTTGGCTGCGGGAACGGGGTTTGTTACCAGGGACGGAACTACTGGTCGTTATGTAGCGATTCCTAATCGTCATCTTTTTAATCCTCAGGCAGGAGAGATTCTTGGTCAGGAATTAACTTCAGCTCAAATGACATCTTACCTTATGCAGCTTAATTTTGAACTTAGTCAGGATCCGGAATTTTTAAAAGCAATTGAAGATGCTGGTCTTACTTATGAAAGAGAGAGGCTGGCAGATGAATTTTTAGAAGATATTACAGCTGTTCATACCAAAATGAGACAGATGGATTATCCAGAGGGAGCGATTTTATGGGTAAGGGATTATTATGCTGGTTTAGCTTTAAGTGAAGATCTTGAAGATCAAAAACAATTTGCTTGTTTGCGCAAGATTGTTAAGGCAGTAGGTAGGGGAGAGATCGGTGAAGATGTCAGAAGTTTATTTGATAATGTTAGAATTGCCTGGGATTTGGGGTTAAAAGATGATTATAGTCCTTTTTTAACTGCTAAACAGGTGGTAAGAAGAGCAGAGCAGGTGGTTCTTAAAAATCAAAGAACTGCTTATGTTAATGCGATGAGGAGTTTAAGAAGTGAGGGCGGTGAATACATAGGTGTTGCCAGACAATTAAAAAGTCAGGTAGCTGGTGCCGAAGCTGTGGGAGATATACCCAAGCTAGAGTTTGGAGAGGTGCTGCAAATGACAAAAGGAGTTTTTTTTGATAGCGATTCTTTGGAAGATTACCAGCGCGATTTAGATCAAGTAGAAAAACTTGCCGGTTATATTACTGAAGTTAAAAGATCGGTGTTAAGAACTACTTTTGATAGGTCTCTGTCAGCTTTACCTAAAGAGAAAATGGCTGTTTATCAGAAATATCAAAGCAGGATAGCTGTGTGTGATTCTGGATCAGGAGGTAGGGGAGAATCTATTATAAGTTCTGATTTGGACTATTTAGTTTTAGTTGATGATGTTGGTTTAAGCGAAGAAAATTTAGAAGAGTTAAGAGATGTTTTGGCAGATGTGGGCAAGGAAATAAATAAGATTTTAGAGTCAGAATACTTTATCAGACCAGATGCTGGTTTAGCTAATAAAGACAGACAGCCAGTTGTGCTTTTAAGCAAACTTAAAGAGTTAAATATTAAGCCGGGAGCTCATCGGCAAGAGATTGATCCGACGGAAATGCTTGATGCCAACTGTGTCCAAAGGGGGCAAGAACATCTGGTTAGTGAATTTAGGCAGGCTTTTCTGGAAAGAAACTCTCAGTTGGAATTTGAAGAAGCTCCTGAATTTGAAGACTACATAGACGGAGTTGTTGATAATTTTGTTAAACAATATAATGGTGGTTTAAGTCAGTTCTTAAGTAGTGATCAATTAGTTGATTTTAAAGTTCAAATGCAAAGGATTTATAATTTTAAAGTTCATTCACTTTTAGCTGATGCGTTTCCTAAAATACAGCAGCAACAGCTTGACATTCCTTCTTCTACTATGGGCAAGATTGATATCTTGCAGCAAACAGGAATTATTAGTAATCAGGAAGCCGCCAGTTTAAAGGAGTTAGGCTTAACTTTTTATAGGATGAGGTATAGATCTGATGTAATCAATTCAGCTCAATTAGCTCAAAGACAAGAGATTAGTGGCGATGTGAGAGCTAAGATTATTGCCAAGTTTGATCCTAGAACCTTGACAGCTCAAGAAAGAACAAGGATGCTTGTTCTTCTAAATGATTTTAATCAATTAACGGTAAGAACAGCAAAAGCAAAGGAAGAACTTCAGGTAAAAGCAGCTTGAAAAAAGAGCCTGGGGTGGGGGTCGAACCCACGACCTATGGTTTACAAAACCATTGCTCTGGCCACTGAGCTACCCAGGCTTAAACTTATTTTATTATACTAGAAATTTAATTTTTAGAAAAGGAAAAAGCTATTAAAAGTCTGCCCCACCTTTAAGCATTGTACAAGGTCTTTCCCCGGCGTTAGCCAGGTGGGTAGTCTGCTTTAGTCTCCAAGGAGGCTAAAGACTTGACTTCCCGTAAAGAGTATTGTGGAGGAAAAACTCCTCATACATTTTTACTGCTTGTAAGTAGGGCAGTACTTATATTTTATGTTATCTGGGAATTTTGTCAAG
>DBQG01000027.1:9039-10909 GCA_002305125.1 Patescibacteria group bacterium UBA1400
GGTAAGAGCCAGGTTAGAATTTTTGCTCCATCTAATGGGGGAACGGGAAGCAGATTAAAGATGGCCAGGCTTATATTTATCACTATTAAAAGATAAATAAAGTAAAAAGGGATAGGTAGGGGCAAAAATCTAACTATTAAACCTAAAATACCGGCCAAAATTAGATTGCTACCTGGACCGGAAAGAGAAATTAGGGCACTATCTCTTTTAGGACTTTGTAGATTATAAGGATCAATGGGAACCGGTTTGCCCCAGCCAAAGCGGGCAATTATTAGGGCTATGGTTCCAATTGGATCAAGATGGGCAATGGGATTTAAAGTTAGTCTGCCGGCCAACCTTGGGGTGGGATCCCCTAGCTTATCTGCCATCCAAGCATGGGCAAATTCATGAATAGTAATGGCAATAATAATAGCTGCCAAGAAAAATAAAAATGAAACTGGATCATTAAAAAGCAAACTAAGCATACAAACAATGATAACATAGTTTTCAATTTAAACAAAAGCAACTTGTGTCAGAATCATAGTCTTTATTGACTTTTTGATTGTTAACTTTATTTAAAAAATGTAAGCTAAAAGTATGGGAGAATCAGGAGAACAATGGGGATCGGTTGGCCTAGAAGAAAGAAAGTTGGCTAAGGTAGTTGTTGAAGATAGGGCTAGGATTCTTGCGGCTCAACCAGTACTTAATCTTGCAGTTGGAGAGTTGATTAAAAATTGCGACGAGCAGGGAGCAATGCAAGTTAAAGTGGTCGTTGAAGGCAGAACAATAACAATTGAAGATGATCTGCGATATACTAAGCAAGAGCTTGAAAGAAGGTTGACAAACTTAAATGACGTCAGACCACAGTCACAAAAAGACAGAAACCAAAGAACTGTTAAAGGTACGCCGGGAGGAGTGGGGGTTAGATGGGTGCGGGATCTTTTGCAAACAAACTTTGGAAAGAATAGTATCCTCAGTTATCAAGGAACGGAAGCTAGGGGTATTAAAGCTTGCATTGTTTTTTAAAGGGAGGTTTTTAGTTAATAACGTCCTATAACTTGACAAATAGTTTTTTTTGTGATATATTTCCAAAACAATAGTTAAATAATCATTAAATCGCCTACTGTATAACAGTAGGCTTTTTTATTGGTAGCACTTTTAAAATACAAAGAAACAAGGTTTTAAAGTTTAAAAAACTTTTAATGACGCCAACCTATAGTTTTTAAAAAGAAAGTTAGTATAAAAAGGAAACAAAGTTTTATACTAAGAAAAAGGCCAAGCGTTTTTAAAAGGATTTGAAAGCGGTTGGTCTTTTTTTGTAATTAGCTTTAAAACAGTTTGTCTTTAGTCACATGGTTGGAAGGTGGAGGAAAAAGGTTAAGCAAGGGCGTCTTGCTTAATTTTTTAAAATCTTTCAACCAGTTGACTACTGACAAGCACATTAAAATTCCACCCCCGAGGTGGAAAAAAGAAGAATTATATCAGTGAAAATTCCGTGAAAAAGAAAAAGGTACGGAATAGGCTAGATAAGATAAAAAACACGAGGGAGAGGTAAAATACCACTCCCGGAGTGGAATAAAGATTATTAATCTTATCTAATTTAGCCTGTTAGACAGTAATTAGACAAAGGGTTTTGCGGAAAATAGCACTTTAACAATTAAATAGAAATAAAATTGAAAAAGGAAACTTAGTGGATAAGTTAAGTTTTTTAGTGGTGTGTGGTGAAGAGAGATAGGGGAAGGTAAAGGATGATGACACTTTACTGGTTGGTGTGAAGCACTGGGGGCATAAATAATATAAATAGTATTTTTATTATATAAATTTATGTTTCAAGTGCTTCATATCGCCAGTGAAGACCGTGCGACAATCAATGGCGAAAAAAGGAGAGGGA
>DBQG01000050.1 GCA_002305125.1 Patescibacteria group bacterium UBA1400
AAATTACTAGATATATAAGTCTTTTCATAATAATATCTTAAACCAATTTTTAATCCTGGTCAATAATCTGCTTATTTAATTTTTTTTAAGCAAACTTTTAGCTTTTTTTATATCTTGCAATAAAACTACCTTCTTTTCAGGTCTATAGGTAAGATAGGATGGATGAAAGGTAGGAACTAAAAATACTTTACCAAAACTAAAACTAAGCTCAAAAAAATTTTCCCTAAGCTTGCTCATTACTTTTAAAGTTTTTAAATTAAATTTTTCCAGAAAAAAATTTACTGACGTGGCTCCAAGGGTAACAATTACCCTTGGTTTAATTATTTGCATTTGATTAAGCAAAAAAGGGGCATAAAGGGCAATCTCTGCTTTTGTAGGCTTCCTGTTTTTTGGAGGTCTATCATTAACAATGTTGGTAATATAAACCTCCTCTCTTGGAAGTAAGGCTGTTTTTAAAATACTGTCAAGCCTTTTTCCTGACACCCCACAAAAAGGTTTTCCCGCCTCTGCTTCATTTCTCCCGGGAGCCTCACCTACAAACATAATCCCAGCCTTAAGGCTACCATTGCCTAAAACAGGCTTATAATTATTTTTTTTACGATAACCATACAAAGGTGAATTTGTTAATCTTTCTAACTCAATCTGAAGTTCTTTTAATCTTTGTTTTTTGGTCACAAACGTATTTTAACAACTTCTTTTTAAGATAACTACCTCTTTTTTTTCTGTTTTAAAAATTGAGTAAAAGCTGCTAAAGAATAGGTGTTTAAAACATCTTTAGCTTCTAGCCAGCCTCTTCTAGCCTGATAAACACCATATTTTAAATAAAAAAGTTCTTCAGGACTATGGGCATCGCTGGAAAGAGAAAACTTAACCCCTACCTGCTTTGCCTGCATTATATTTTCATCATTTAAATCAAGCCGTGATGGTTGACTGTTTATCTCCAGCAAAACTTGATTTTTTACCGCCATTTTAAAAATTTTTTCTAGGTTAAGTTTGTAAGGTTCTCTTTTTTGAATAATTCTACCTGTAGGATGGGCAATAATATTACAGTAGGGATTTTCCATTGCCTTAATAAGCCTTTGTGTTTGTTTTTCTAAAGAAAGATTAAATTTAGAATGAATAGCGCAAACAACTAAATCCAACTGCTTTAAAATTTTATTTGGTAAATCTAAGCTTCCGTCTTCTTTAATATCAACTTCAATACCAGCAAACACATGAAGTTCGGAGATTTTTTCATTAAACCGTTTAATTTTTGCTACTTGCTTAATAATCTTTTTTTCATCCAAACCCTGAGTAATTCCTATAAAACTTGAGTGATCAGTTATGGCAATATATTCTCTACCAAGCTTTTTTGCCCTGCCCGCCATCTGTTCAAACGAAGAGGTACCATCACTACTTTTAGTATGCATTTGCAAATCACCTTTTAAATCTTTTAACTTAACAAGGTGGGGAAGATTATTATTTAAAGCTGCCTCCACTTCTCCTTTATCTTCCCTTAGCTCGGGAGGAATATAATCAAGGCCTAAAAGTTTATAAATTTCTTTTTCTGTTTGACCGGCGATTCTTTTTCCTCCTTTAAAAACTCCATACTCATTAACTTTTAGTCCCTTATCTAAAGCTATATTTCTAATTTTTATATTATGAGCTTTTGATCCGGTAAAATAAAAAAGGGCTGCTCCTTCGCTTTTAGGTACAACCACCCTTAAATCAACTTGCAGACTGGGATTAGTAATAACAGAAGCTTTTGTTTCTCCCTGCGACAAAATATCTTTAATTTCCGGAAACCTGGTAAATCTTCTACTTACCTGGTTAGGGTCGCTGCTTATAGCTAAAATATCAATATCACCAATAGTCTCTTTTTTTCTTCTATAACTTCCTGCTACAAAAACTTTTTTAACCAACTTATCTTGAGAAATCCAGGAAGTTAAAGGTTTTAGATACTGTTCAATTGTTTTAAATTTGATTCTTTCCTTTTTTGTAGCATCCTGCTCTAAGGCTTTTTTGAGCTGAGCTGTAATTTTTCTGCCAAACCCTTTAAGCTGGGACACTTCATTTTGCATTAACTTATTTCTTAAGTCTTGTTTATTTTTGATTTTCAGCTGAAGATAAAGATCATGAACCCTTTTGGGACCAAGAGCTGGTAGTTCTAAAAGAGAAGTTAAACCTTCAGGTACTTGCTTTTTCAGTCTTTGCAGCTGTTTTAAACCGCCTGTTTTAACTATTTCTTTGATTTTTATCTCAAGGTCTTTGCCGATCCCAGGAAGTTTAGTTAAATCCCTGCCTTCTTCAATCAAGTTTTGGATTTGCCAGGGCAAACGCTCAATGGTTCTGACCGCTTCTCTGTAGGCTCTGATGCGAAACTCGTTATCTCCCTTAATATCCAAAAGGTCAGCCACTTTGGTAAAAATCTCTACTATTTCAGAGTTATAAATAATTTTGGAAAAAGAAGATTTACCATCATCTTTAACTTTTTTAATCATAAGAAAATAAAATTTATTCTTTTTAACTGCTTAAAATATAAAGAGAAAACTTTAAAACGCCGTAAGAAAAGAGTAAGAAAAAGGTAAACAAAAAAAGTAAATTAGTCTTTAAAAGTTTGTTCTAATTCTTTTAATAAATCTTTTTGTTTTTTAGTTAATTTTTTTGGTATTTGAAGCTGCAATCTCACATACATATCTCCCTGGCCCAATCTTTGCGGATGAACTATGCCTTTCCCTCTCAATCTCAACATTGTTCCCGGCTGAGTTCCTGATCTTATTTTAACTTTAATAAACTTACCCTCTAATGTCTCTACTTGAATATTGCCTCCCAAAATTGCTGTGGTTAAAGGTATTTGCTTGTCCACAAACACGTCCAAACCTTCTCTTTTAAAATCACTATGAGACCCCACGCTAACGCTGACGACAAAATCCTTAAATCTTATGGTTGTCCCCGTATCAACTCCTGCTGGAATCTTTATCTTATACTCTTTACCTCTATGAACAATAGTTTTTTCCAACCCCTTAACAGCTTCCATAAACTCAAGGTTTAAGTGATATCTTGTCAGTTGTCTTGCTTGTCTTCCCCTAAAAGGAGAACGAGCGCCAAAAAAAGATTCAAAGATTTCAAAAGGATCGGTGAAACCCTCAAAGTCAAAATCAACACCTGCAAAAGGAGATCTACCTGAGGTAGTATAAGTGTAAGTAAAAGGTCCTGATTTATAAGCTTGAGAAAAGGGTCCCTGACCACCACCCTGGGCCGGATCAAAAGCTGCATGTCCAAACTGATCATAAGCCTGACGTTTCTCCTGATCAGATAAAACTTCGTAGGCTTCATTTATCTGTTTAAATTTTTGCTCTGCTTCTTTAGATTGATTTTTATCAGGATGATACTCTAAAGCTAATTTTCTGTAGGCTTGTTTTAATTCCTGAGCACTAGCAGTTTTAGAAACACCTAAAATTTCGTAATAATCTTTTTTGGTTACCATATTTTTATAAACTCATTAATTTAAATAATTTTTATTACTTTTATTTTTTCCTATTTTGGTAAACCTGTTTTTAACAAACATCTTATTATTTTAATAAAAGCATAGTTTTACTTTAAAGCATAGGCTCGCCAAAAGACGAGCCTAAATATTATTTTTTAAGATCTTTTTAATCCTCTACAACCTCACCCTCTTCAACATCTTTGTCTTTATCCTTCTCCTTATTTTCCTCTTTATCTTCCTGTTTGTTTCCCTTGGCTTGCTTTTGGGTCTGCTCTTTTTCTGCCTGATCTTTATAGATCTTTTCCCCTATTTTTTGTAATTTCTCAGATAAAAGATTCCCGGCACTTTCTAAATCTTCTTTACTTGCCTCTTCCTTGCTAACAAGCTCCTTTAGTTTCTTTATCTCTTCTTCTATTTCTTTTCTTTCCTTATCATCAACTTTGTCGCCATGCTCTTTTAAGGTTTTTTCAGCGTTAAAAGCTAAAGATTCTGCTTTGTTTTTTGCTTCTACCAGCTCTTTTTTAATCTTATCATCCTGAGCATGTTTTTCTGCTTCTTTTGTCATCTTTTCCACTTCATCATCAGATAATCCGGTTGAACCCTTAATAATAATGCTTTGTTCTTTGCCAGTTCCTTTATCTTTAGCTTTAACATTTAAAATCCCGTTAGCATCAAGATCAAAAGTAACTTCTATTTGAGGAACGCCTCTTGGAGCCGGCGGAATCCCCTCTAAAACAAACCTTCCCAAAGATTTATTATCCTGAGCCATAGGTCTTTCTCCCTGTAGAACATGAATTTCAACCTGGGGCTGATTTTCTGAAGCCGTAGAAAAAACTTGCGACTTAGAGGTAGGAATAGTTGTGTTTCTTGTTATTAGGGGCGTCATAACTCCACCTAAAGTTTCTACCCCCAGAGTTAAAGGTGTTACGTCTAACAAAAGAACATCCTTAACATCTCCAGCCAATACGCCTGCTTGAACAGCAACTCCGATTGCCACCACTTCATCAGGATTAACAGACTTGTTTGGTTCTTTACCAAAAAACTCTTTTACCTTCTCCTGAATCTTAGGCATTCTTGTTTGCCCGCCAACCAAAATAACCTGATTAATATCAGCAGCCTTAAGTTTAGCGTCTTTTAAAGCCTCTTCTACAGGTTTAATCGTTTGAATAATAAGATCATCTACTAACTCTTCCAATTTAGCCCGGGTTAATTTCATAGTTAAATGGAGCGGCTGACCATCTTTGCTTTGGGTAATAAAAGGCTGACTAATCT
The DNA here is from genome assembly GCA_002305125.1 of Patescibacteria group bacterium UBA1400. GTDB lineage: Bacteria > Patescibacteriota > Microgenomatia > UBA1400 > UBA1400 > UBA1400. The sequence continues at coordinate 4,739 of DBQG01000050.1, forward strand.
CTACTTCTTGAGTAGAAGATAGCTCTACCTTGGCTTTTTCAGCCGCATCTTTAATTCTTTGCAAAGCTTGCTTATCTTGTTTAAGATCAATACCATGTTCTTTTTTAAACTCTGTATTAATCCAATCAATTATTCTTTGATCAAAATCATCTCCACCTAAAAAGGTATCTCCATTGGTAGCTTTAACTTCATAAACACCATCTCCCAATTCTAAAATGGAAATATCAAAAGTACCGCCACCTAAATCATAAACAGCAATAGTTTCTGCTTGCTTCTTTTCCATTCCATAAGCTAAGGCTGCTGCTGTCGGCTCATTAATAATCCTTTTTACGTTTAAACCGGCGATTTCTCCTGCTTGTTTGGTTGCCTGTCTTTGGGCATCGTTAAAATAAGCAGGAACTGTAACAACTGCTTCTTTAACCTCTCCACCTAAATAACTTTCTGCATCTGCCTTAGCTTTTTGCAAAATCTTGGCCGATATTTCCTGAGGCGTATATTCCTTACCCCCAACTTCAACCACAGCCATATTATTTTTACTAGCTTTAATCGGGTAAGAAACCATATCTTTGGTTTTAGAAACCTGTGGATCATCAATCTTTCTTCCCATCAATCTTTTAATGCTATAAATTGTTTTTTCAGGATTTAAAACCATCTGTCTTTTAGCCAGTCTTCCCACTAAGTTTTTTTCCGGCTCTACTACTGAAGGAATTAGGTTTTCTCCTTCGGCCGTAGGAATAACCTTAGGTTTACCACCCTCCATTACAGCTACTACTGAATTAGTAGTACCTAAATCAATACCAATGATTTTAGCCATTTTTAGCCTCCTTTTTCTTTTTTCCCTGTCCAACCTTAACCTTGGCAGGTCTTAAAACTTTATCATTTAATAAATAACCTTTTTGCACAATCTCCACAACCTTATTCTCCTCACCCTCAACAACCTCAAGGCAGTCCATCAACATTGGTTCAAACTCTTTGCCTAAAGCTTTTATTTCTTCAACCCCTTCTGTCTGTAAAACTGCATTAAATTGACTAATAGCCATTTTTAGACCCTCGTCCTTTAAATACTGCTGAGCTCTTTCAAGATCATCTAAAACTGCCAGGAGTTTATCTATCAAAGCTGCATTAGAAAACTTCACAAAGTCTTGTTTTTCTGCCTGGACTCTTTTTTCTAAGTTCTGATAATCTGCCAAAGCTCTTTTCCATTTGTCTGTCAGCTGATCTATCTGCTGCTGAAGGTTCTTAAGACTATTTTTATTTAGTGTTTTACTTATCATGAGCTTACTATCTCTTCAATTAACTGAGTAATATACCTAAGATTGGGAAAGATAGACGGATAATCTAACCTGCAAGAACCAACAACTCCTAAATGACCATTTAGTCTTGGTGTTTTAAAGTCAGCAAAAACAAAGCCGCAAGACTGAAGCAGTTGTATTCCCAGATCCTCTCCCAGCAGAATATGAATTTCTTCCCCACCAACTGCTTTATTTAAAATCTTTTTAATAACTTCAATGTCATCAAGTAAAGATAAAACGGTTCTAGCCACATCTATATCATAAAACTCAGGATCGTTTAAAATATTAGCGTATCCTGCATGATAAAAATCTCCATGATCAGTAGTGGCAATAGCAAGTGATTGAGTTTTTTCTGATAAAACCCTAACTGTTTCTTGAAGAAGCTTGTTGGCCTCAGTTCTATAATCCCAAATTTTTCCTTTTACAGCCACTTCATCGGCAACAGAAAGATCTTTTTCTTCCATTAACCGATTAACATAAAACTTAAGCGCCATGGGAGTAGGAACTCTGCCGGCAGAGATATGGGGTTGTTTTAAAAACCCTTGAGTTGTTAACACTACCATTTCATTCCTAATAGTAGCTGGAGAAATTCCAAGGTGATATTTTTTATCTAACACTTCTGAACCAACAGGAGTGGCGGTTTCCAAATATTCCTCAATAACTGCTCTTAATATTTGGATTTGCCGGTCATTTAAATCTATCATAATCCCCCTATCTGGACAGTCTTTAGCAGTATTTAAGCATGACTGCTAATAGTTGTCAAGAACTAGTTAAATTTTGCTTATTTAGCTTCCAATACTGCCATAAAAGCCTCTTGAGGAATAGCAATCCTACCAATCTGCTTTAATCTTTTCTTGCCTTTTTTCTGTTTTTTTAATAACTTATCTTTTCTCGTCTGATCGCCGCCATAAAGTTTAGCCGTCACATCTTTTCTTAAAGCTTTTATTGTTTCCCGAGCTACAATTCTATTGTTTAGGGCAACTTGAATAGGCACTTCAAATTGCTGGGAAGGAATAACTTCTTTAAGTTTTTTTGCCAAACTCTTAGCCCTAAGCTCCCCCTTGTTAGTGGCCACAATCATGGATAAAGCTTCAATATTTTGCTTATTGATAAAAACCTCAAGCTTAGTGGCTTTAAAAGCTTTAAAATCCATCATTTCATAGTCTAAGCTGGCAAAACCAGAAGAAACAGATTTTAGCTCATCGTAAAAACCTTCAATTAGTTCTATCAGGGGCATGGCAAATTCCAAGTTAACATATTCACCATAATAAACCTGATTTTGAAGATGAGCTCTTTTTTGCTGACAAAGTTCAAAGATGTTACCCAAATATCCTATGGGAGTAAAAATAGATATTTTTACCCAAGGTTCCTTAACTTCTTTAACTTGAGCCATATCAGGTAATTGACTGGCATTATAGATAATTTTTTCACTGTTGTCCTGTAAGGTTATTTTATACTCTACACTGGGACTAGTAATCACAATGTCTAAATTAAAATCCCTTTCCAACCTTTCCTGAGTAATCAGGCCATGAAATACACCTAAAAAACCAACTCTAAATCCTTTTCCTAAAGCAGGAGAGCCGGTAGAATTATAGTTTAAGGCAAAATCGTTAAGCTTTAACTGCTCCAAGGCATCAGCAAGTAAAGGAAAATCTTTATTTTCAACCGGATAAAAATCAAAAAATACAACCGGCTGAGGTTCTCTATAACCAGGTAATGGTTCAACATTTTTTGCCTTATCTAAAGTTATGGTATCGCCTACCTGACAAAGACTGATGTCTTTTAGCCCAGTAGCCAAATAACCCACTTCTCCATTTTTTAGTTTAATCTGCTGCCTAGGCTGGGGAGCCAAATATCCTACTTCTAAAGGCTGAAAGATGCCTCCACTTCCTAAAAAACGCAACTTTTGCTCTTTTTTTAGTTTTAAATCAATCTCACCGTCTACAACCCTTAGATAAACAACCACTCCTTTATGAAGATGATAAAAAGAATCAAAAACCAAAGCCCTTAATGGCTTTTCTTCTTCTCCTAAGGGAGAAGAAACTCTTTCAATTACTTTTTGACAAACCTCAGCCACATTTTCTCCTGTTTTAGCAGAAACAAAAATAATTTCATCCGCTGAAAAACCAAGACTGTCTATTAGTTCTTGAGCCACTTTTTCAGGCTGAGCATTACTCAAATCAACCTTATTAACAACGGGAATAATGGTTAAATCAAGATTTTTGGCTAAACGGAAATTAGCCAGTGTTTGGGCCTGAATTCCCTGGGTTGCATCAACCAACAAAACAGCGCCCTCACAGCCAGCCAATGAGCGAGATACCTCATAAGAAAAATCAATGTGTCCTGGAGTATCAATTAAGTTTAAAATATAGTCAACTCCTTTATAGTTATAATTCATTCTCACTGGAGCCAGCTTAATAGTTACTCCTCTTTCCTGGGAAATAGGGTGGGAATCCAAAAAGCGCTCATGCATTAACCGCGGATCAACTGTTTTAGTTATTTCAAGCAAGCGATCAGTTAAAGTGGTTTTACCATGATCAATATGAGCAATAATGGAAAAGTTACGGATATTATCTTTCATCTAAAATCTCTTCTGATTGGGATAAAACCTGGCGCCAACGTCCAAATCTTTGTAAAACTAAAAGGTAATGTTTAAGCTGTTGAATTTTAAGCAGTAAAGAAAGGATAAAATAAACAACGATGCCGGAAATTAACACAATTAAAGTCAGAAAAATAAGATTTATAGTTTTAGTGGTATCCAAAATATAACGGTCTAAAATCCTCATAGGCCACCATAAAAACAAGCCTGATAAAAAGGTAGCCAAAATCATCTTAGCAAGCGGGAGAAAAACCTTAGCTCCAAATAATGACCCTATTTTCTTTTCTAAAAATAAAAGTAAAAGGACAAAATGAACAAGACTTGCTAAAGTTATAGCCAAAGCTAGCCCTAAAATATTAAAATCAAATTTAAAGACAAATATAAAACTTAAACCAACATTGACCAGTACGGCAACTAATTTTAAAATTAAAGGTGTTACTGTATCCTGGAAAGCATAAAAGGTTCTCACTAAAAGCTCTATGGCTCCTTGGCTAAAAATAGACAAAGCCAACACTCCTACCACCTGCCCTGTTAAAAGAGTTGCCTCCCAGGGAAAATTTTTAGCTCCAAAAGCAAGTCTTACAGTCGGAACTCTTAAAACTAACAAAATAATACTTGCTGGCAAAGCTAGATAAAATATTTGGTGAAAAGAGGAAATAAATAATTCCTTAAAATTATTAAGATCTTTTTTGCTTTCTCGTGCCAATGTGGGCAAAGCCGCCTGTCCAATAGTTAAACCAAACAAACTAATGGGTAAATTACTAAGATGCTGAGCAAAGTTATAAATTGACAAAGAACCGGCAGCTAAAGACGTGGCTACAAAAACGGCGAAGCTTAAACTAATTTGATCTAGAGCAAAACTTAAAGTTCTGGGAACCATAAGTTTGGCAATTTTTTTTATTCCCTTATCTTTTAAGTCCAATTTAAAGCTATAGTTAAACCCTAAATTTTTAGCTAAAGGATACTGAACCAAACCATGAAGCAAAGCTCCTAAAACAACTCCTAGAATGGGACCATAAATTCCTACTACAGGAGTTAAAACAATAATTCCTATAATAATACCTAAATTATACAAAACTGAAGAAAAAGCAGGAAGTAAAAATCTTTGATTAGACTGTAAAATACCAGTAAGAAAATTAGAATAAACAAAAAATCCTTGAGCAATTAAAAGCATTCTTATTAAAGAGACCATTAAATTAAGCTCCTCTGCACTTAAACTGTGAGTAATTAAAATGCTTAAGGGTTTGGCAAAGACAAAAACTAATCCTGCCAGAAGAAAATAAATGATCATTCCTAAGTTTAGAACTGAATTGGCAAGAGAATATGCCCTCTTTTCATCCTCAACCAAGTATTCACTAAAAACAGGAATAAAAGCAGCAGAAAGAGTCCCTAGAACTAAAACCTGAAAAATCATATCAGGAATGCGAAAAGAAGCAAAGTAAATATCAAGCTGCCATTGTTGACCGGGAATAAAAAAGTTAGCTGCCAGCAGTCTGTCTCTAATTAAACCTAAAATTCCCGAAGCTAAAATCATCACCATTAAAATAATGGCAGCTGATAAAATATTAGTCTGCTTTCTTTTAAATAAAATTTTACCGTTTTTAACAAAACTTAGTTTTCTGAAAAAGTCTGTTTTTATGCTCATTGCTTATTAATGATCTTTCGTTAATACTTAAAATGGCTTTTTAATACTTAAATATAGTCTTATTAAGACAAATACTAACTTTATTTTAAACCTTTTATTCTGCTTTCATTTTATACTAAACCAAACTGAAAAGTAGTATATTAAAAAACACTTGTGATTTAAAGAAGAAAAGATTATAATACGCTGGTAAGTTAAATTTGTAAATAATAAAGAGTAAAAAATGCCAATATTAAAATCAGCTTTAAAAGCTCTAAGAAGAGATAAAAGGCGAACTAAGGTAAATAAGCCTTTAAAAACAGCATACCAAACTGTGGTTAAAAAGGTAAGGCAAAGTCCCACTAAACAAAATCTTACACAGGCTTATTCAATTTTAGATAAAGCTGCTAAAAAAAATATTATTCATAAAAATAAAGCTAGCAGACTTAAAGCTAATCTGACTAAACTAGTAAAACAAGAAAAGGTTGAAAATTCCGTCACCAAAACTGCTAAAAAACCTGTTAAGCAGAAAAAAACCGGCACTAAAAAACCTTCTAAAAAAACAACCAAAAAGTAACTTTATTTTTCTTTTCACTCAATACTTATTTTTAAGGTAAAAAAGTCTTTACAAATATTTCTCCACAACTTATACTGAAATTGTGGTGCAGCAAAAAAAAGCTATAAATCTTTTACCGAAAGAAGCGCTTGAACATACTCCCATTGGCAAGTTTCTTAAGTGGGCTTTAACTTTTGGCCGCTATATTGTCATATTTACTGAATTAATTGTTATTGTGGCTTTTCTTTTTAGATTTAAGCTGGACAGAGACTTAATAAATCTTCAAACAGAAATTAAGAAAAATCAGTCCATTATTGATTCCTTAAGTGAACTAGAGGCAAATGTTAACCATGTTCACCAACAGCTGGCCTTTATTAAAAAAGAAGAAAATGAAAAAATAAACTCTTTCTCTTTGCTGGAAGAGCTAACCAAACATACTCCCTTGGATGTAGTTTTTTCTAACTTAAATCTCAGTCAAAAGTCAATAACTATTGAAGGAATTAGTTATTCAAAAAACGGCCTAAACACTTTTTTATATGGCCTTCAATCAAGTGATGTTTTTTCTGATATTAACCTGGAAAGCATTGTCTCTAAGGGTAATGTAAATCCAACTATAAAGTTTACTTTATCAGCTAAAATAATCACCAAACAAGATAAAAAAGGAAAATAATGGTCTTTGACTATAAAACTCAATATCATCACTATAAAAGATACTTTTTAAAAATTAGATCATTGTCAGAAAAGCCAGTAACTCAGATTTCCCTGGCTCTAATAATGGTGCTGTTAACAATATCTTTTTTCAGTTTATTTGCCATCAAACCCACTGCCACCACCATTGCCAAATTAATTAAAGAAGTTAATGACAGCCAGGAAGTTAATGAAAAATTGGTTAAAAAGGTAGAAAGTTTATATCAAGCTCAGAAAGCTTACCAGGCTATCGAATCAGAGTTAACTTATATAAATTCGGCTCTCCCCCAAAACGCCAATTATATTAATCTTGCCAGCAAGATTAATTATCTTGCCTATAACCACAACCTCCTTATCTCTTCTTCAAATTTCAGCGAATTTGATTTAATTAATCCCAATCCTGATCAAAATTTGTTAAACTTAAAACTATCAGTAGCCGGAGATTTTCTAAGCATAAAAGATTTTCTCAATGACCTTGAAAATCTGGATCGGTTAATAAAAATTAATTCTATTCATTTTACAGATAAAAGCGAGGTTGAGGGAGCTCAAATACAGGCTGATATTAGCGGTGAAGTTTTCTGGCTTCCTTTATCCTTAATTGAAAAAGAAAAAAAACAGTAAAAGTAATGAAAAAAAAACAAAAAACAAATAAAGAGCTTTTTAACATTGCCGTCTTAACAGTTATTACTGTTTTTACCTGGATTGGATTTGATGTTTATAGAACTTTAAATAAAAAGTCAAAAGTTCAGGTTGCTAAAAAGCAACTGGAAACAATTAACTCCAACTTTGATAAAAAAACTCTGGAATCCCTTAAAATAAGAAAGGTTGTCAGCCAACAAGAGATGGAATCAACACCAGAAATGATTACTTTAGAAATAAAACAAGAAGAACAGGAGCAAAAAGAAGATCAAGAAGCTACACCAGCTGGAGATTTTAAAGATATTGATTCTCAAACAGAATATTCAGGTGAAGAGATACAAGAACAGCCATGAAAAAAAGCTTATTTCATAAAAAGTTTCCCACTATTTTAGGCATTATTATGCTCCTGTTTGTTATTGGTGGTGGTTTTTTTCTTTTTACCAAAAATCAAAACTCTGGAGCAAAATCAGGACCAGAGGTAACACCTAAAAAAATATTTATTACCAATATTACTGATTCTCAATTCACTGTTTCCTGGATTACTGATGAAAAGACAATCGGCTTTATTAAATATGGTTCAAGCCCCAGTGTAAAAATAAAATCCCTGGATGATAGAGATCAATTATCAGGTCAAGAAACTCCCGCCAATACTCACCATATAACTATTAAAGAACTTGAGCCGGGTAATACTTATTATTTTAAAATAAGTTCAGCGGGCAAACTTTATGATAATGAAGGCCAGCCATATAAGGTTATTCTTGGTCCCACTCTGGGCTCTGCCGGAGAAGCAAAGATTGTTAGTGGAAAAGTTTTAAATCAAAACCAAACAGCTGCACCAGGAGTTATGGTTTACTTAAACTCTGCCAATACTGCCCTCTTATCTGCTTTAACCGATAAAGAAGGACGCTGGGCCATATTTTTAAATAAGGCTAGGAGTCAAGATTTAAGCTCTTATGCTATTTTTGATCCTGAAGCTACGCTCCTAAAAATTGAGGCGACCAATGGAGTAGATACTATTTCAGCAGTAACTAATACTAAAAATGCTTTTCCTGTACCTGATATAACTCTGGGAAATACTCCTTATGATTTTAGAACTAAGGAAGTGGCAAGTACAAATGAAACTTTTACTGATCAAAATTTAACAGAAGAGGCTTCTATCTCAAACTCTTTAGAGGAAAAGCCCCTTCCCTCACTTTCTCCCAGTCCTTCAGTGTTTAATACTGATTCTATAGAAGCAACGCCTTCTGGAGAAAATTCTCAAGAAGAACTTCCGGGCCAATTTTTATCTGTTCCTCAACCTTCTGCTTCAGCGACAACAACCGAAGTTACTATTACTAATCCCACCCAAGAAGGAGAAGAAGTTTATAATAGCAAGCCTGAAATAACAGGAACAGGACCTGCCAATACAGTTTTAACTATTCAAGTTCATTCTCCAGAAACGTACACCGGCACTGTTACTGTAGCTGAAGATGGTACCTGGAACTTTACTCCTTCAGCAAATTTAACACCCGGAGAACACACAGTTAAGGTAAGTTATACTGATGAAGAGGGTTTTATCCAAACCCTATCCAGAAACTTTGTAGTTTTAGCCAGTAGTGCTGAAGAACAACCCCTATTAACTTCTACTCCTTCAGCTAGCCTGAATCCATCTCCTCAGGCCACACCTAGAGTTACTATTCCCTCAACATCCTCAGGCGTACCAATAACTGGAACCGTAGCTCCTACTTTTATAATTTTTATTCTCGGATTTCTACTAACCAGCATTGGTGTTGGAAATATTGTTATTGACAAACGTAAAAATAAGTTGCCATAATGAATAAACAAGCTAATTTTTTACAATAAATGGATACAAATAAAGCTTCTAGTCCAGCTGATCAGGCTGTTCCACCGGTTGAAGAGCCGGGCGACAACCCACCTCCAACAGATAATCAGGCATCAAACCAATCCCTTACTCCTCCTGTAGAACCAATTCAAGAAAGTGAAAAAACTCAAGAAGAAACATTCCAGTCATCACAACCTTTTCCTCCCATAGAAGAACAAAAAGAACTAAACAACCCAACTCAACAACAAAAACCGGAAGAAACTCCAAAACAAGACATTCCAGTAGAGGGATTAACACCTTCTGCTAATCCAACTGAACAAGCATCTAATCCTCAACCGCCCTCATCTCCACCATCTAACATTCCCCCCAATGAACCTGATCATAGTATGAATCAACCTGAAGAGAAAAAACCTTTTAACTTTTGGAAAAATAAAAAAGTCACTTTACCGGTTTTAGCTGTTTTTTTACTCATTGGTATAACTTTAAGTGTTTTTAGTTTAAACAAAAAATTACCAGAAATGTTTCCAGAAAATCCCTATGAAAGCCCTTCTCCTCCTGCCTCACAACTACCTGGAAATTGTAATAATCCAACGTGTGGTAATTATATGGACTGCAACAGCTATCCTGATGGCTGGTGCACTAATAAAAATCAATGTGAAGCTAATCCAGATTGGGAATGGAAGGGAGCATCTTGTTATTGCAGCGTTTGCGGAGACGGCTGTTGCGTGCGTAAAAATAGTAATCCTGAACCCGTAGGAGTTATCTGCGGCGCTGATAGCAGTGGAGTTTGGGTAAAAAATAATACTGGTTCTCCGATCAATAATCTACAGGTGGACTGGTTTGCAAGATACTGCGCAACTAATCCTGGCTGTGTTTGTTCTGGAGGGGAAAATCACGACACCATTAATTTAGCTGCTGGTGAAAAAAGAACTTTTGGCATGACAAATCCACAATATCCTGAAAATAACTGTGACTGGGCCTGGCAAACAGATATTACAACAGCTGACTGTCATAGCACTGATCATGGTTGCGATGATAGGCCCTGTGATTCTCCTCCACCATCATCTCCTCCACCATCATCTCCTCCACCTCCACAAATGCCTAATTGTACTAGCTTAACAGGGCCGGCTGAAGTAATGGCAGGAGAGCAAGCAACATTTATAGGAACATTTTCCGGAGGCGGAGGAACTTTAACTGACGTAGGATTGGGAATAAGAGTTACAGGAGCCAATTGTAATAATCTCACCAAATGGATTCATGAACCTGTTTTAAATAGCAATGATCCCTACACCCATGCTTTTACTTGGACCCCGGATGTAACCGGAGCTTATACTGTTTATGGTATCGCTTGGAATAATGGCTTTGCTGAATGTAGAGGAGATTGTGTTACTGTTCCTCCTGTTTTCCCATGTCAGGGGACCTGTTTATTATCAACAACTGTATCAAGCCCTAATCCGGACACCATGCGATGTTCTAATCTTGAGGTTGATGCAGAAACTATTCAAATTGGTGATGAAATTATTTTTACCTGTACAGGACAAGTCTCTTCAGGAACATTACCCAACAGCTATTTTGACTTTAGGTACTCTATTGATACTGCTCAATGGGTTACTTTAGATACCCAAAATCAAACAGGCATTACTGAACCTTTTGAAATTACTCAAGCAGGGGATTATGTTGTTCAATGTAGGTATTGTTCAGAATTAGGAAACTGTACTACCTGGGGATCTGGAGGTTGGATACCAATAGAATAAATATGGAAAAGAAAAAACTAATAACCATCGCCGCTTTAGGAGTAACAACAATTTTAACCTTAATTGCTGTTTTTACAGCCATCAAACTGTATCAAATCGGCAAAGAACCTACTCCTTCAGATTCTAAAACAAGCCAGCAGCCTCAAGAAAAAACTCCAGAAGTTTATCAACAAGATCCATTAAGTTGTCAGCTTACCTTTACTGTAACTGAAGAAAGTCCTCCTCCTGAATTATGTACTGTTAATGGTGATATTACTGTAGAAACCTCAGGAGAAGATACTATTATCACTGTTTATGCCCCCATTAATTATGCCAACCCAGGTATCTTAGTAACTATTGCTGACTATACCACCTGCCATCAAAATCCAGCGGAGTTTGGCAGTTATAATTGGCGCTGGACCCTTAGTTCATCCCCCTACAACATGATTGAGAGGATAGACTTTTATGTTAACATTCCTGAAGATGAAGCATGTTCAAGTGGAGAAAGCTGCGGCACCTGGACTCCAGATGCTTCACCCAGTCCATCTGAATCTGCCTCACCTAGCCCTTCAGAGTCAGCTTCACCCAGTCCATCTGAATCTGCCTCACCTAGCCCTTCTAGCTCACCCAGCCCGGGAACTAGTACACCCCCTGCTTCACCTTTACCAGGTTGCTGGGACTACTGCACTTCAGATAGTCAATGTTCTTCTTCATTAAGATGTATCCAGACAAATGGTGCTACAAGATGTGCTAATCCTTATTGTCCTAGTGAACAAGACTGCGTGTGTCCGGCTGCTAGCCTCACTCCCAAAGGAGGCGAACCTGCCGAAGACTTACCTGTAGCAGGTACAATATCTCCCACCATCTTTCTGGCTGTGGGCGGAGTCCTGTTAATTATCTTGGGGTTACTGCTTTAAAACTACTTCCAAGAAGGAAACCAGAAAAAGAAGTCAACCAAATTTTTTGGTAATAAAACTCCAGCATACAAAGGATAGAAAAAAAAGAAGGCAACGACAACTAAACTTAAGTAAAAGTAAACAAAGTGGCTGCTATTTTTGCTCCAATTCCTACTTTCATTTAAAAACCAGGCAATAAGAATCGTTAAAAATGGAACAGCTGGAAGATAATGGTGTAAAAACATAATTCTTGGAGAAAAAGTCCAGGGCAGAAAAAAAATAAAGTAAAAGAATACAATAAGAGCTAGGTTTAATTCTTTGAATTTTAAAAATCTTTTAATAACCTTAAACAATATCCAAGGTAAAATAAATACGCCTGTCCACCAAATAATAGGATTACCTAAATTATAAATATTCCCAATTTTATTTTCTTCGTATTTAACCCAAAACCAAACAGGTCTCCACATAATAGGCCAAGTTAAGGCAGAAGATTGATAAGGGTGAGTTGCTTTTAGGCTGGTATGATACCACCACATCTGTTTTTGAAGTTCCAAAAACCGGTCAAAACTATGACCAGAAGTAAAAAAGGGCAAGTAGCAAAGTAAGTAAACAAGCGGAGGAACAATAAAATAACCTAAGAAGCTAACTACATATTTTAACCTTATCTTGTTAGTATTTTTCTCTTCTAAAAACTGCTTGACTAAAAGAACTATTACTGCTGGAAACAAATACAATCCTGTCCACTTGGTTCCGATAGCCATTCCCAAACAAACAGCAGACAGTAAATAATTCTTTTTTAAACTTAAAAGAATTGTAAAAAGAAGGAAGAAAAGAAAATAAACATCAGCCATGCCCACCCTACTCATAACAAATAAAAGCCCATCAAAAGCAAGAATAAAAGCAGCGAGTAGGCCTATCTTTTCATTCTTAAAAACCTGACGGGCAATTAAATAAGTTAAGTAAATAACTCCCACTCCAAATAACGTCGCAGGAAAACGGAAAGCATACTGAGCCATCTTATTATTTTGACCAAACAATAATACTCCCCCTGCCATAAAAAGCTTAGCCAAAGGAGGATGAGTCCACTCATAAGCAAAGCCTTCAGGAGAAGCATTCCACCATTCCCAGGCTTTAATATTGCCTTTTGCCATTTCCTGGGCTGTAAAACCATGATAAACCTCATCAAAAATATAATCAGGCGGATGCCAAATATTAAAAACCCTAATAACAAAGCTAAAAAAAAGAATTAAACCAAGATAAAGTTTAACATTTTTTACCCTAATCCAGCGGTTTGTTATTTTATTGATTTTAAAAAATGACAAAAATCTTTCACTGTCAAACTTAACTTCTTTTAGCTTCCCTACCCAAAAGAATAAAGTTATCAGATAAACAAAAATGGTAATCAAGCTTAGCAAAAAAGAAGTTCCCCCAAAAACGTTTGTTATTTTTGAGAAATCAGGATAGTAATAATTATAAACAAAAAACAGGTTAACCAAATGAGCAAAAGAAAGAAAAATAAAACCCAGAAGTAAAACAACGGATCTATAAAGACCTGTTGCTATGAGCAAAAAAGGAAGGGTGGACAAAAGATATCTTTCATGCACTCTGGTAGGAAAAAGAAAAAAGTTAAAAAGAAATAAAGCTCCTGCCAAATAAAAAGCTCTTTTTTTACCCTTCTTTTTTAAAAGGAAAAAGGCAACTATAGCCTCCCAGAATAAAAATATAAATAACCCCCATTGTTGATAGGAAAAATTTAAAAATAAGGCAGCATCTTGCTGCCAACCAGCTATAAGTCCCCATAAGTTAAAAGCATTTAGAGAGGTATAGGCATAATCTTCTCCCATCTGAATTATAAGTTTAAAAAGGCCAAAAAAGGGATCATAAGGAAAAAAAGGTAAAGCTAAAAATAGAACCATAAGCAAAGCTAAACTAAGGTAAATTATTCCCTTTAAAAACTTTCTCTGTTTAAGGAAAAAAACTATTATTAAAGGAAAAATGAATAATGCCTGAGGTTTTACCAAAAGAGCTAAGCTATAAATTAAAGAAGAAGTAATAATTTTATTTTTATTTAATAAAAAATAAATGGTAGAAACCAACAGTAAGTTTAATAAAGAATCTGCCTGTCCCCAAACACTAGAATTAAAAATCACGGCAGGATTAAGCAGGTAAAGCAGAAAGCTTGTCCAGGCCCACTTGGATGACTTTATTTTTACTATTTTGAAAATTAAAACTGCGGTGATAATATCAGCTAAATTATTAGGCAATTTAAATAGTTGCAATAATAAAAACGGGTCAGTAATACTAAAAAGCTTTTTAAGCCAACCCAACCCCCATAAAATAAAAAGATAGCCAGGCGTATAATGAGTCCAGATATCAGGATGGTAAAAATTAGCAGGTCCCAAGCTAACTAATCTATCTGCCCAACTGTACCAAGCGGACATGTCTACCCTAAAACCTTTAAAAAAAGACAGCAAGATTCTTATTAAAAAACCAAAGCTAATTAAACTCCAAAAAATAATCTTTTCTCTTTTCATCTAAGAAACTCTCTTTTTTAAAATAATGCTTCTGACACCAACGATAAACAGAAAAATTATACTAACATTCCTTAGAATTTGTAAGTAAAAAATTTCCAGCTGATGACCCTGATTATAAAATTGATCCAAAAACTGACTATATAAAATAGGATAAATAAACTGATTTATTAACGCTATTATAACGGCAATAAAAAAAATTATTAAATAATCAAAAAAATACTTCTTACTGGTTTTTAAAAGAGGAATAAAGGACATAAACCAAAAAAGATACTGAGGATGAAGGTTTTTAGAAAAGATTAAAAATAAAATTCCCAAAAGCATGAAAATACCAGCCTTAACCTGAAGGTGAAAAAAATTCTTAAAATATAAAAAAATATAAAATCCCAAAAGACTAAAAATCCAATACCAATTAAGCCAAACACTATTGTTCAACCTATCAACAATGCCCCAAACGCCATATCCTCCTATTAATGCCGGAGGTTTCCCCGCTGTTAATAAAGATTTTGCTGTTAACACTACCCCATAAGTGCTTTCAATACTAATGGGTTTCTTGGCATGAAAGCTAAGACTTGTGGCCAACTGCTCAAGATTTCCCCCAAGAATAAAAAAAGACAAAGCAGCTGCCATCAAAGCTATAAAAAAGAAGCTTAAAGATAAAAAAATCTTTTTATACTGCTTTTTAAAAAATAATAAAAGCAGTAAATAAGGCAGAAAAATTATCGGATAAACTTTTAAAGATACGGCAAATCCCAACAAAAAAAAAGAAAGGTAGGTTTTTTTCTTTTTATAAGCTAAAAAACCCAAAAGAACCAGCAGGGAAACCATAAGCTCAAAACGGAATAGCAGAATCGGCCCCAAAGCCAATAGTAAAATTAAATATAAATATGAATTTATTAAAGGTCTCTGAGAAAAATAAAGATAAAGATGTAAAAATAAAAGCAGGATATTAACTAATAAAAAAGACATAAGATAATTAAGATAAGTTAAACTGGCAGTACCAAATAGATTAAATAAAAGAGGTGTAAAAAGAAAAATTAAAGTACCGGGCAATATTTCATTATTTTGTAAATTTATAAAACTGAAGCTTTGTAAGAAAACCTCAACTTGCTTAGTGTAATAATTATAAACATCAACCTCTAAATGCCCTCTCCAGACAGGATTATGAGACTGAAGAAAAATTATTGTTAAAACAAGTTGAGCCAAAAAAAGAAGAGCTATTTTTTTATACTTAAACATTTACATTTAAACTAAATAATATCCATTATTATGATACACATTCTTTTATCCGCTTGCCAATTTTTCATGTTAAGTAAATTTGTTAACCGAAGTTTTGTCAGTACCTTTTGAAGATTTTTTCATCAAAATATTTATGAATTCTACTCCAATCATTGTCTCTTGGTATTAATACCCACTGTCCATACTCTTCTATTGGAGGATTATATAAAAATCCAGGATTTTCCTCATCTCCATAATCCAAGCTTAAAGTTCTTATCTGATTGTGGTTTTTAACAAACCTTAGAAAAAGACTTAAAAAAGCGGTCGTCTGCTGTTGAGAGAACTGCGTATCAAGCTTAACATTACTTCCTAAAGTACTCCTAATTTCCATAATCTTTTTAGGATTAAACATCACATCTAAGGAAAGAATACGATCCTTTAGAGCTAAAAGTATTTGTTTTTGCCGCTGAGAACGGGCAAAATCTGTTCCTTCTTCTCCTTCGGCATTTCTGGATCTAACATACTTTAGGGCTGACTGGCCGTTCATGTGTTGCAGGCCAGCGTCAAAATGTAAATGTTCATACCGACATTTATACTCTAAATCGCCACCACATTCATCATTCTCCCTACCAGCAATCGGATACTTATAGTCATCAAAACTTCTGTCTACTTTCACTTCAATTCCATCAAGTAAATCTATC
Organism: Patescibacteria group bacterium UBA1400; assembly: GCA_002305125.1. Classification (GTDB taxonomy): domain Bacteria; phylum Patescibacteriota; class Microgenomatia; order UBA1400; family UBA1400; genus UBA1400. Next base: position 21,034 of record DBQG01000050.1, read on the forward strand.
AATTGAACAAAACCCTGAAAATCCATTAAAACAACGTAATGAACTGGCTGATTAACTACCTCATAAACAGCATCTTTGACTAATACAAATCCTCCTCCTTCTTTTCGTTCCTCTCCATAATGATAGGCAGTATTTATTTTTGCCTGTAGTGAATCAAGCCAAACATCACGGGGCAAAGATAACATAACTGTATCAGCATCATTTTTATCAATAGAAATAAAAATCATCGTGTCGGTTAAATCATTACCTTCGTGATCTCCTCCACTTACACCTAGAAGTAAAATGTTGGTTCTGTTATTATTAGAATCTAGGCTGGAAGTATCAGCAGTCATAAGAGAAAAAGCCAGTTTTGGACCTTTAAATGTTTGGGATAAAAAGTCTTTACAAAAAGGGGCTGTCAGTTTAAGCAAAAAAAGACCTCCTATTATCGCCATTCCTAAAATTAAGGGTTTTAACAAAGATAAATATTTAAAAAACTGACGTTTAATCTTGCTCATTTTTACATTAAAATTTTAACATGGTCTTTAAATTAGGGGAAGATTTAAATCCAGAACAGAAAAAAGCAGTCTTATTTGACAAGGGACCTTTATTGGTTTTAGCCGGTGCTGGTTCGGGAAAAACCAGAGTTTTAACTTATAAAACCAGTTTTTATATTTTAGAAAAGAAAGTTAATCCGCAAAACATTCTCCTACTAACCTTTACCAATAAATCAGCCGAAGAAATGAAACAAAGAATAAAAAACCAGCTTCTTCCCCAGTTAAAACCCCTAGTCCTTCCCTTTGCCGGTACTTTTCATTCCCTTTGTGCCAAGATTTTAAGAAAAGAAGGTAAGCACCTGGGCATCCTCCCCTCATATCTTATTTACGATAAAACTGATCAAAAAGATTTAATTAAACACGTTATGGGGCTTTTAGATATTTCCACACAGAAATTTCAGCCAGCTTCTATCTCTGCCACCATTTCATCGGCTAAAAATGAACTTATGGATCCTGATGAGTATAAAAAATATGCCAGAGGTTATTTTCAAGAAACGGTGGCCAAAATTTACCCCCTTTACCAACAGCTTTTATCTGACTATCAGGCTTTAGATTTTGATGATCTTATCTTAAAAACAGTAAAGATTTTTGAACAAGAACCCAAAGTTTTACAAACTTATGAAAACTTATTTAAATATATTCTTGTTGACGAATATCATGATACCAATCATGCTCAATATAAGTTAACTAAACTTCTGGCTAAAAATCACCAAAACCTTACTGTTGTCGCTGACTGTTCCCAAAGTATTTATGGTTGGAGAGGGGCTGATTTCCGCAATGTATTAAATTTACAAAAAGACTTTCCTTCCATTAAAACCATTAATTTAGAACAAAACTACCGTTGTAGCAAAACAATTCTTAAAGCGGCCTTCTCAGTTATAAACAAAAACACCACTCATCCTGTCTTAAATTTGTGGACAGAAAACTTTACAGGCAACAAAATTAAATTCTATCAGGCTCTTTCAGAAAAAGATGAGGCTTTATTTATAGTCCAGGAAGTTTTAGGACAAATGGTAAATAATCATGCTAGCTTCGATGATTTTGTCGTCCTTTACCGCACCAATGCTCAATCGCGGGTACTGGAAGAGGCTTTTTTACAAGCCAGCTTGCCTTATATTCTTGTCGGCGGCGTCCGTTTTTACGAACGAAAGGAAATAAAAGACTGCCTCGCTTATCTAAGACTGCTGCAAAACCCAAAAGACAGAATTTCTTATAAAAGAGTTGAAAAACTGGGAAAAAGAAAACTTGATAAGTTTTTAGAGCTCCAAGAAAAAATTGACCTAACAAAAATAAAAACCATTGATCTTTTAAAAAAGGTTTTGGAAACTGTTGATTACTGGTCTTTTTTTAATAAAAAGGATGAAAAAGATTTGGCTAGAATTGAGAATATTAAAGAACTTTTTTCTGTGGCTTTGGAATTTACCAAACTGACCGATTTTCTGGAAAATGTGGCCCTAGTAGAACAAGAGTATCAATCAGAAACTGATCTTAAAACAGAAGGAAAAAAAGCCGTAACTTTAATGACCCTACATGCCGCTAAAGGCCTAGAGTTTAAAACTGTTTTTATGACCGGCATGGAAGAAGGAATCTTTCCCCACTCCCGCAGCTTATTGGCAAAAGACGAGCTTGAAGAAGAAAGAAGACTAGCATATGTAGGCATAACCAGGGCTAAAGAAAACCTTTATTTAACCTGCAGCAGGCAGCGTTTATACTTTGGCAGCCAGAACTATAACCAAATTTCCCGCTTCATTACCGAAATTGATAGTAATTTGCTACAATTAGTTAATGATCGTTCGTGAAGTTTATCTTGAAGAAAAAGAACAATTTAACCAAGTGGTTACTCACCCCCTGCAATCTTGGCAATGGGGGGAGTTTAGAGAAAAAACAGGAGTTAAAGTCTTAAGGATTTCGGGTTTTGAGCAAAAAAATGTAATCTCCGGCTTTCAGCTTACCATTCATCCTATTCCTAAAACAAATTATACCATCGGCTATTTACCAAAATGTACAAAACCAGACTCACAGATATTTGAAGCCCTTAAAAAAATCGGCCAGGATTATAACTGTATTTTCATTAAGATGGAGCCTAACCTTACTTCCGGTAAACAGTATTTTTTAGAAAACAACTGCATGCCGGGCAGACCTTTGTTTACTAAATATACCTTTCAAATCGATCTGAGAAAGACGGAAGAAAATTTACTGGAACAAATGAAACAGAAAACAAGATATAATCTTAGGCTGGCTCAAAAAAATGGCGTCAAAGTTGAAGAAGATAATTCTTTAAACGCCTTTCAAGCTTACCTTGAGCTCACTTTCCAAACTACTAAAAGACAAAAGTTTTATGCTCATAACAAAGAGTATCATGAAAAAATGTGGCAAACTCTTTTCCCCAGTGGTATTGCCCATCTTTTAAAGGCAACTTATAAAAATCAAATTTTAGCTACCTGGATCTTATTTACTTTTAATAATGTCTTATACTATCCTTACGGAGCTTCTTCGCGGGAGTACCGGGAAGTTATGGCTTCAAACCTTCTAATGTGGGAAGCGATCAGATTTGGTCAACAGCAGCACTGTCATACTTTTGATATGTGGGGCAGTTTGGGACCCGAACCTGACACAAAAGACCCCTGGTATGGATTTCACCGTTTTAAAGAAGGCTATGGTGCTAACCTGGTTGAATTTATCGGTACCTATGACTTTATCTTAAACCAACCTTTATACAATCTTTATAATATTGCTGATAATTTACGCTGGAAATATTTAAAACTCAAAGCCTTGCTTCCTTTTTAACATGAACACTTTCTTTCCGCTTCAAGACGTCCGGCAAACCGTTTTTTATGCTAATTTTATGAAAAAAATGGGCTGGAGAGTAAAAAAAATTGATTGTTGTTATCTGTTTTTTAAGAAACTACCTTTTTTACCTTTTTATCTAGGAAAAATCTTGCGCTACAGCAATAAACTTAATCTCCAAAAGTTAAAAGATGCGGTAAAAAAATATCGCTTTCTCTTTATCAAGCTTTACCCTTTTCAAATACATAAAAACTTAGTAAGTCATACTAAAAAGCAAGGAAAAACCAAAAACTCTCTTTTCAAAAAAGACAATCATCCTTTAATCCCCACTAAAACTATTTTTCTTGATTTGGAAAAGAACCTTGAAGAAATAAAAAAAAGTTTCAAGCAAAAAACCCGCTATAATTTAAATTTAAGCCTGAGAAAAGAAGTTATAACAAAAGTTATTGACGGCGGCCGTATAACAAATAAACAGTTAAAAGAATTTTTTGACCTTTGGTCCCAAAACAAACCTTATAATTTTCTTTTCAAACCCTCCCTTAAAGAACTGCTGAGTTTAACTGAAAGCTTTTCTAAAAATTGTTTTTTTGTTTTTGTTTTTAAGCATAAGGAAATTATTGCCCAAAGCTTAATCTTAACTTCAAAAAATATGGCCTGTTACTGGTTTAATGCTTCTAATAAAAAAGGAAAGGCTTTATTTGCTCCTACTTTAGTAATTTGGGAAGCTGTCAGAGAAGGAAAAAAAAGGGGTTTAAAAGTGTTTGATCTTGATGGTATCTATGACAAAAGGTTCAATAATCAAGCCGGATGGCAGGGGTTTAGCAGATTTAAACAAGGGTTTGGGGGCAAAATAGTTGTTTTCACAAAACCTTTAACCTTTAAAACTTTTCTTTTAAACAGATTACTGCCAGGCGGGACAAAGAAGTTTAAAAGGACAAAAGTCACAGTAAAGTCCGGGACTGGGTAAAAAATCTGAAGTTTCAATCTCTTGAGCGGTTTGCTTAATGCTGGTACGAATATTTTTTATATCTCTGGCCGTCCTTTGGGTAGAAACTTTTTCCTGGCTTTCTAAAAAATAAAAAGACAGAATAATATCCTCCGGCTTTTTGGCAAAAGTACCCACATCAGAAGCTGCCAAGGCATAAACTGACATCTGCTCATCTTTATCAACTTCTTTTTGGGTTTTTAATTTACCGGTTTTATAGTCAATAATTTCAATTTTTCCACCCACCCTGTCAACCCTGTCAAAACGCCCTCCTATTTTTAAATCTGCAGAAAGCTTTACGACAAAAGGCTGTTCCAGAACCAAAGGCTTATCGTGCCTACTATAACCATGCTGATAAAACGATCTAAGCATGTCCTCGGCTTTTAAAAACATTCTTTGTTCCTGAGCTTTAGAAGCATAACCCTCTTTATGCCAAAGTTTTTTCAAACTGTCGGTTAAATCTTTTTCTCCAACTTTTTCTCCTGTTAAAATTAACTGATAAAAGTCCTTTAACGACTGATGAATAGAAGTGCCAAAAGAGGCCTGAAAAGCATGAGGTACGGGAATTTTTATAATATAGCTGTACTTATACTGCAAAGGACAACGGTTAAAAGTCTGCAGCTGGGAATAAGATAAATAATTAACTTTTACTTTAGCCGGAGAAAGACGGGCAAAAGGGACGGTGGTTAAATCAGGCTTAAAATCAAACATAGAAAGCTGATTTTTTTTAACTTCCACAGTCTGCTCGGCAACCTTTTCACCTAAAGCTTCAGTAATAAAAGGAGAAAGTTTTTTCATTCTTTTTCCCTCACCATAAAATTTTGCAGCGGTAAAATAAAGCTTTTCTTTAGCCCTTGTCATTGCTACATAAAAAAGCCGTCTCTCTTCCTGCAAATGAGGATCTCCTTCCGGCAAAGTTTCTTTAACTAACTCATCAGTAATGGGAATCTGTTCACCTCTTCTTTGACTAGGAAATCTTTGGGAAACCAAGTTAATCAAAAAAACAACCGGAAACTCAAGCCCCTTACTGCTATGAACGGTTAAAATATTAACTTTATTTTCTTCTGTCCAGTCAATATCAGAAGCTAAAGGCGATTCTCCCATCTCCAGTTTAAGATTGAGCCAGTCAACTACTGATTCGACCGACGCTTCTTCATTTTCTATTTCGTAAGTTTTTAGTTTATCAAAAAATTTAGCAATATTATTAACCCGGTCCTCTTGGTCTTTACTATTAACTTCGGCAAGCTGTGGCAATATTCCCGTATCTTCAAGAAAAAAGTAAAGAACCTGACCAGCACTTTGTTTGGACGCAAGTTCTAAATGGCGATAAACCATAGTTATAATATTTTTAATTCTGGTTTTACTGTCTTCACTTACTAAAAGAGCTTCAACTTGTTCTGCTGCCTCAAATAAGGAAATATTTTGTTTCTTGGCAAAGTTACGCAAAGCAACAATATCCCGGGCGGAAAGTTTGAAAATAGGCAAAGATAAAACCCTAAAAAAAGCAACACTGTCTTCAAAATTATAAAGAAGCCTAAGGTAAGCAATTAGGTCCAGTACTTCCTCTTGCCTAAAAAGCCTGCCCGGACCTAAAAACTGAAAAGGAATTCCAGAACGTAAAAAGGTGGCAATAAAACCATCGGCATGATTATTAGCTCGCACCAAAACAGCTATATCTTTTAATTTATATCCTGAAGAAGTAAGTTTTTTAATTTCCTCTGACACCATCTCTGCCTCATCATCAACCCTGTTAGCTACAAACAGCTTAATTTTTTCACCCTTTCCCTGGTTGGCAGCTACAAGTTTTTTAGAAATATTTTCTTTAACCTCAAGTCTATCAGGATTATTGTGCTGAATTAAATCATAAGATCTGTTTAAAATTTCCTGGGTAGAACGATAGTTTTTTGTCAAAGTAACTATTTTTACTTGAGGATAGGTTTTTTTAAAATTCAACACATTGGAAACAGCTGCCCCTCTCCACTTATAAATACTCTGATCATCATCAGCCACAACTGTTAAATTGGCACACTTTCCTGCCAATAAGTTGACCAACTCGTTTTGGGCAATATTAGTATCCTGAAACTCATCAACCAGAATATATTTAAACCTTTGCTGATAGTTGGCTAAAATATTTTTTCTTAACTTAAAAAGGAATAGGGTTTTGGAGATAAGATCGGCAAAATCCATTACTCCGTTTTCTATCTTTAATTGATCATATTTTTTAAAAGCTTTAGCAAGTTCTAAGGTTTTTTCCAGATCTGATTGCAAAGCCTCATCAACATTTTTCTTATTTAAATCTATTTGTTTTTTGGCATAAACCAAATACTCATCAGGATTAATTGCCTCATCCTGCAGGCGGGAAAAATGGGTCAACAAGCCTAATAAAAACTTATGGGGGTTAGTAACCGGACGAAAATAATTAAGTTCTAGCTCAAATAAATGCTTTTTTAAAAACATCAGGGTCTCTGCCTGGGTCATCAAATTAAAATAAGGGTCAAGGCCGATATGCAAAGCTTCATCCCGCAATACCTTGTCCCCAAAAGCATGAAAGGTAGAGATCCACATCTGGAAAAAACCAAAAGGAACAATTTTATCTACCCTTTCTTCCATTTCCTGAGCTGCTTTTTCCGTAAAAGTTAAGGCCAGAATTTCAGCCGGCTTAGCTTGGCCGGAAGAAATTAAATGCTTTATCCGCTCAGTTACAACTGTTGTCTTGCCCGTACCGGCACCGGCGATAATAAGCAAAGGACCCTTACCATGTTTGATCGCTTCTACTTGCTGTTTGTTTAAAGTTTTCTTCACTCTTTTATTATACTGTATTTTTATTCCCAAGCAGGCTTAAATACCGATCACCGCTATCAGGAAAAATTTCTGACTGTAATCGGCAGAAAAATTAGCTTAATTCAAAAAGGTAAAATTATTAATCGCTGGGTTCTGACTTTAGTTTCTTAATCTCTTCACTGGTTTCTGAAAGAGCCTGAGTAGAAGAAAGTTTTTGCCCCAAGAGGGAAAAATTTTGCATTACATTGGCAAACTGATTATAGGCATTATTTAGATGCTTACCCAGAACCTGAATAACTGTTTCTGTTTTTTCATAATCTTTTTGAATCGCCCTTAGCATTCTGAATACCTGCCTGGATCTAACCTCAATCTTCTGTCCTTCAAAAGAAAGTAAAACTGTCTGTAAATGAACATATAAAGTATTGGGAGAAACCGGATAAATCCGATATTTTCTGGCAAAATCAAGCAGAACAGTATTATTAGCTACTTCATAAAAAACCGTTTCCGAGGGTAAATACATAAAGGCAAAGTCTAAAGTTCCTTCCTCGGGAACAATATATTTTTTAGCAATATCCGTGATGTGTTTTTTAACATCGTTAACAAATACTTTTTGAGCCTTTTTTCTTTCTCCCTTATCATCAGATGTTGTCATCTTCCGAAAATTTTCCATGGGAAATTTAGAGTCAATAGGGATAATACCGGCTGAAGTTTTTATAGCTGCATCTACTTTTTCTCCTGACTTAAAACAATGCTGCAAAAAAAAGCTTCCTTTAGGAAAAGACTGCGAAATTAAATCCTTTAAAACCTGCTCACCAATATTGCCCCTTAACTTAGGTGATTGTAAAAATACCTGTAAATCCCTCATGCTCTGACCCAACTCGCTCATCTGACCTACTTCTTTAGAAACCTGAGAGATAAACTTAGCGGCATTATCAAGCCTTTGGTTCATAGACTTGGTTGATTCATGAAGAGTATCGGCAATATTTTTATTGGTCGTATTTAAAACCTGCTGCAGGTTTTGAGACTGATTCTGAAGTCCTTTTTGTAAGTTGCTGGTTCCCTGTTGAAGAGTTTCTATTACCTTTAACAGGTTTTCATCCGTTTTGTTTGCCTGCTCTAACTGCTTAATTTTTGTACTTAAATACCAGGCCAAAACACTAAATCCACCAACCAATAAAGCAGCTAATAAGTAGATTTCATTTGCCATGTTTTTTATTATACTATAAATATAAATGGCTAGAAGAAAACAAAATTATTTACCCACGCTTTTTTTGATTTTAATTTTATGGTCTCTTTTTATCTTCATGGTTTTTTTCCTTCAACCTAAGGTTATCCAAAATTTTTTAATTCCTAATTTTTACCTGCCTTTTTTCTTGCTCCTGTTTTTATGCTTGTTTTTCACCTTTGCCATTCTTTTTGCCAGTTCCCGGCGTGGTTTTCTAGGAGCTTTGGGCATCATCCTTTTTTTAATTTTAAGAATTTTTGATTTGGGCAATATGTTAAATGCGATTTTAATAACGGGTTTTATTTTTAGCCTTGAATACTACTTTACAAGAGAAAAGTAGTATGTTAAAACTAGTTTAATTATTTAAATTATTCTGTCCAAAGAGGGAAAGACTATGCAACTTTCTAAAGCCAAACTCAATAAAAATGAAGAAAAGAAAATGTATGATATTTTTTATCAGACCTTTGCTGATTTAGGTAATAAAAAAGAAGCCAGTATTTTTTTAGATGATTTTTTATCACCGATGGAAAAGATTAAACTAGCCAAAAGATTAATGATTGCTCTTTATCTAGAACAAGGAAAGTCATATGACTTTATTAAGCAAACAATTAAAGTTTCCAGCGCCACTATCGCCAGTGTTGATAAAATGATGGGCAAAGAAGGAAAAGGTTTTTTACTGGCTTTAAAAAAAATTGAAGCTGACCGCTGGGCTGAACAAACTGCTAAAAAAATAGACAAGTTTGTTAAAAATGTAATTGGTAAATAATGAAGAAAAATTTTTATATTACTACCACTCTTCCCTATGTTAATGCCGACCCTCATATTGGCTTTGCTCTAGAAATAATTCAGGCAGACTGTCTGGCCCGCTTTAACCGTCAGCAAGGTAATCAGGTTTTTTTTAATACCGGCACCGATGAACACGGCTTAAAAATATATCTTGAAGCAAAAAAGAAAAAACAGGATCCTCAAAAATATGTTGATGATTATGCCAGCAGGTTTAACAAACTTAAAAAAGCTTTAAACTTAAGCTATAACAGTTTTTTAAGAACAACCAATCCTGATCATAAAAAAGCCGCCCAGAAGTTTTGGCTTAAATGCTTAAAAAATGGTGACATTTACAAAGCTAAGCAAAAAATTAAATATTGCATTGGCTGTGAAATGGAAAAAACAGACTCTGAACTGGTTGAGGGAAAGTGTCCTATTCATCCCACTAAAAAAATCACCGTCATTGAAGAAGAAAATTATTTTTTCAAGTTTTCTAACTACCAAAAAGCTTTATTAAGTCTTTACCAAAAAGAAAAAAAGTTTGTTGTTCCCCAAAATAGGCTTAAGGAAATAACTAACTTTGTAAGTAAAGGCCTTAAAGATTTTAGCATCTCCAGATTAAAACAAAAAATGCCCTGGGGAATACAAGTCCCCAATGATAAAAACCATGTTATGTATGTCTGGTTTGATGCTTTAATAAACTACATTTCTGCTATTGGCTGGCCGGAATATAAAAAGAAATTTTCTTCCTGGTGGCCAGTAGTACAACTGGCGGGAAAAGACAATTTAAGACAACAATCTGCCATTTGGCAAGCCATGCTTATGTCAGCAGGCTTAAAACCTTCAAAACAAATTTTAATTCATGGGTTTATTACCTCAAACGGACAAAAGATGAGTAAAAGCTTAGGTAACGTTGTTAATCCGTTTGAAATTACTAAAAATTTTGGTACAGATAGTTTAAGATATTATCTTTTAAAAGAAGTTCCTCCATTTAGGGATGGTGATTTTACTCTCAAACATTTTCAAGAAGTTTACAACGCTGATCTTGCCAATGGCCTGGGCAATCTTGTTTCCAGAACTTTAACAATGGTAGATAAGTATTGTCAGGGCAAAGTTCCCCAAGAACCCAAAAATGTACATAAATTGGAATTGCAAAAAAAATGGGAGCTTAAAGTCTGGAGAAAATATGACAGGCTTTTAAACAGCTACAAGTTTAATGAGGTTTTATCATTGATTTGGCAGTTTATCAGTGCTGCCAATAAATATATAGACGAGCAGAAACCTTGGCAGCTGGACAAAGAAGGCAGGCAAAAAAAGTTAACTTTTGTTCTTTGGGATCTTTTGGAAAGCTTAAATCAGCTAAGTTTTATGCTTTATCCTTTTTTACCGCAAACATCAAAAGAAATTAGACAAAGGCTGACAGGTAAAAAACCAGATGAAAAAAACTTTCAGTTCCAAAACAGCTATATCCACCTTAAAAAAGGCACAAAAATTAATATAGGAAAGCCTCTTTTCCCCAGGTTTTAAAATCTCTATAATAAATAAGTTATGCTTTGTGATAGCCACTGCCATCTTTATTTTAAAGATTTACAAAATAATTTAGCTACTGTTTTAAAAAATGCGTACCTGACAGGAGTAAACCACTTTATTGTTCCGGGAGTGGATTTAAAGACCAACCAACAGGCCCTGATTTTAAGTAAAAAATATAAAAGCATCTCCTCCTCTTTGGGAATTCATCCTTTTGAAGCCGGTATAAGCAATCTACCCTTAACAGGTCAGCTTGGTCAGCTTGAAGGCTTAATCAAAAAAGAGATTAAACATATTACAGCCATAGGTGAATGCGGTCTTGATTTTACCAAAAAAGGGCAAACGCTATCCAAAAATGATCAAAACAAACTTTTTATTGGCCAAATTAGATTGGCCTTAAAATACAATCTTCCTTTAATTATTCATAAAAGAAAGGCAGATAAAGAAATTTTTACGGCTCTAAAACCATTTAAAGGAAGAGTTAAAGGTGTCTTTCATAGTTTTGCCGAAGACAGCCTTTTTGTTAACAAGGCATTGGAGTTTGGCTTTTTACTGGGAATTAATGGCCTTTTGACCTATAATCCTGATTTAGAAAAAACAGTCACAAAAATTCCTTTAAACCATTTGCTTTTAGAAACTGATGCTCCATTTTTAACTCCCCAACCCCTAAAAGAAAAAAGAAAATGGCCAAATGAACCAAAAAATGTTAAAATTGTAGCCTTGAAACTGGCTAGGGTTAAAAAGATTTCTTTTAAGAAAATTTCTCAGATTACCGTTAAAAATACAGCCAGTTTATTTAATATTAAAATTTGATTTGATTATGATAAAAGCATTTGTGGAAAAACATGAATACAAAGTCCAAAGATGGTTGGAAATTCTACCTGGACTTTTTTCCTGGTCTTTAATTCTGTTTCCGATTTGGGGCTCTTTTATTGTGCCTCTGGCTGTAGCTTATTATATTATTGCCTTTGATGTTTATTGGTTTTACCGCGCTATTTCTATTTCTATTTTAGGCCTAATTTCCTATTTTAAACTAAAGGCTGCGGAAAAATATGACTGGTTAAAAGATGTTAAAGGCTTTGGAGACTGGCAAAAAATTCATCACATTATTGTCATTCCCACTTATCAAGAACCTGTTTATATTTTAAAACGCTCTTTAGATGCCTTAAAAAAACAATCTTTCCCTAAAAAAAATATTACTGTAGTTCTTGGTTTTGAGAAAAGAGAGGGTGAAGAAGCAATAAAAAAAGCAACAATTTTAAAAAAAGAGTTTAAAAATACATTTGCCAACCTGATGGCCACTTTTCATCCCGATGTGCCGGGAGAAGTCAAAGGAAAATCATCTAACACGGCCTGGGCAGCTAAACAAGCTAAAAAAGAACTTGTTGATAAGCAAAAAATGAACATAAATTATGTTTTAATCTCTTCGGCCGATGCTGATGCTTGTTTACATGAAGAGTACTTGGCCTGTCTAACCTATAAGTTTTTAGACAATCCCAAACGCTATAATCTTATCTTCCAACCGGCCATTATGTACTATAATAATATTTGGCGCGTTCCTGCTCCTATCAGGGTTTTTTCTACTACCAACAACCTTGTTCAGCTTGGCCTTTTAAGCAGAAGAGACAGGTTAATCAATTTTTCCACTTATTCCACTAGCTTAAAAATGGTAGATAAAATTGGCTACTGGGATGTTGATGTTATTCCCGAAGATTATCGTCTTTTTTTCAAAGCCTTTTTTGCTCTTAAGGGCAAGCTGGAAGTAGAGCCAATCTTTTTACCCGTTTATGCTGATGCCGCCCTATCCACTTCTTTTTGGAAAACTATGAAAAACCAGTACGAACAGGTTAAACGCTGGGCCTGGGGAGTTTCTGACGATGCTTATATCATAAAAAACTGGCTAACTGTTCCAGGTTTGCCTTTCTGGGAAAAAACCATAAGAGTTTTAAAAACCGTGGAAGATCATTTTTTATGGCCGGTTAACTGGTTTGCTATCACTTTGGGAGCAGCTCTGCCGCCGCTTTTAAATGAGGATTTTGCCCGCTCTATAATCGGTAAACGGCTTCCTCAAACAGCCTCATTAATTCTTACCCTGTCTTTAATTGCCTTAATTACCGCGCTTTATATCGACTTTAAACAGCGTCCTAAAATGAATTCAATTCCTTTTTGGCGCAAATTACTTATACCTTTTGAATTTTTACTTTTACCGGTAGTTGGTTTCTTTTTTACAGCCCTGCCTGGACTTGATGCTCATACCAGATTAATGTTAGGTAAGTATATTGAATATAAAGTTACGGAAAAAGTGTAAAATTTTTGTTACTTAGCTATAATGAGTTATGAAACGAAAAAAAATTAAATTAAACCTTAAAGTTATTATTTTTATTATCATTATTTTTAACATCTTTGCCAGAATCCCGGCTTTATTTGAACCCATCTGGTATGGAGACGAATGTATTTATTTAACTTTAGGCCAAGGCTTAAATAAAGGTCTTAACTTTTATAAAGATATTCATGATAATAAACCTCCCCTGTTATATCTTATCGCCGGACTGGCGCAGGCAAGACTTTTTTGGCTTAGATTGATTACCTTGGCCTGGAATACTTTCAATATTTTTCTAATTTTCAAGATTGCCAAAAAACTACTAGCTAAAGATTGGTTAGTTATTTTAACTACTCTCATTTTTACTCTTTTCTCTCTTTTACCCGAAGGCCGCATTGCTAACGGTGAAGTATTTATGATCATGCCCGCTACGTTAGGTCTTCTTTTTGCCTTAAAAGCTAAGAATGAAAAAAATCATTTTCTTTGGTTCTTATCAGGTATTGGATTTGCTACCGGTTTTTTATTTAAAATACCTATTGCTTTTGATTTTGCAGGCTTGCTATTTGGCTTTTTTATCTTTACTAAAAAAACTATTAAAGATGTTTTTACTGTTTTAATAGATAAAAGATTATATCTTACTTTAGCAGGCTTTTTCCTACCCATAATTCTTTCCATTATTTATTATGCAAAGCTGGGGGCTTTTACGCCCTACGTAAGATCTGCCCTACTACAAAATATCGGATATCTTTCTTCCTGGAGCGGCAGTAATACAGGGCTTTACCTTAGAGGTCTACTCGTTCTTACAGCCACCCTAGCTCTTTTCATCTTTAGAAAAAGACTAGGTTTTAACTTTTATACCCTAGCTTTAATGAGTTTTTGGGGCGCTTTTGGTGTCTTTTTATCAGAAAGACCTTATCCTCATTATCTGATTGAAATTGCTCCTTGGCTAGCTTTATTAACAGGGGTCGTTTTAAAAGAAAAAAAACTGCTCCAAATACTATTTGCCGTCTTTTTAGGCCTAAGTCTTTTTACCGGTTATAAATATTATGATTTTTGGTGGTATGATAACCTACCTTACTATAAAAACTTTTTAAGATTTACTACGAGAAGAATAAGTAAAGAAGAATATTTCCGATTTTTTGCTGGGCAAAAAGTAATTGATGATTATGCTGTTAGTAAATATATTCAGGAGCATAGTAGTGAAAATGATAGGATTTTTGTCTGGGGTGAAGGATCTTGCATTTATGCCCTTTCAAGACGTCTTCCTCCAGGAAGATATACTGCTACCTATCATATTTTTGACTTTAATGGCTTTGAAGAAACCCTGCAGGCAATGAGACAAACTTCTCCCCAGCTTATTATCAAGTTGGATTCGGAATCCAGACCTTTTCCTGGACTAAACAGTCTTATCTCCCAGTATTATGCCCAAAACAGCAAGGTTGGTGAGGCAGTCATTTATCACAAAGTGGTTAACTATTAAAACAAATAATTTAAGGTAAAATGGCTAAAGTTAAACAGTTAAAGTTTATTAAAGATGCAAATTATTTTAAAATAACTCAAGAAGAGTTTAATACTTTAATGAAGGACAAGGCTTTAAAAAGAGTTGTCCAGCTTATTTTTTTCCTTCTATCTTTAAACCTTCTAATCTTAGCTCTTTTATGGCCCAAGCTACCACCTCAGCTACCTCTTTTATATCAAAAACCCTGGGGTGAAGAACAGTTGGTGGATAAACTTACTTTTCTTATTCTACCTCTGGCTAATTTAACTTTTTGTTTAGTTAATATAAGAGTAGCCAGTTTTTTTTTCAAAAAAGAAACTCTTTTAAGTCAAGTGCTTGTTTTTTCCTCCTTAACAGTCAATCTTTTAGCCACCATTACTCTAATAAGAATTATTACTATAATTATTTAACCTATGAATCTTGTAAATATTTTTAGCAACTGGATTTTAAGCAGAGCTTTACTGACTTTTATTATCTCCTGTCTTCTTTCTTTCTTACTAACTCCTTTGGTTATAAAGATATATCGGAAACTGAAGTGGCTGGATGATCCCAAAAAACAAACCCATCCAAAAGTTATTCATAAATATCCTGTTCCAAGAGGAGGAGGGATACCTATTTTTTTAGCAATTTTAGCTACCAGTCTTATATTACTACCCCTAGATAAACATTTAATCGGCATTTTAGCAGGAGGATTTTTAATCTTAATTATTGGCATTCTTGATGACCGTTTCAATCTCAACCCTTATCTTAGGTTGGGAGCAGGTATACTGGCAGCCCTTTTTGTAGTGGGGGCTGGCATTGGCATTGCTTTTATAACCAATCCTTTTGGTGGAGTCATTCAACTTAATCAACCACAAATACCTGTTTTTCTTTTCGGAAAAATGCGCACTATTTGGGTTTTAGCTGATATTTTTGCTGTTTTATGGATTTTATGGTCTATGAATTTTGTTAACTGGTCTAAAGGCGTAGATGGTCAACTGCCCGGCATGGTAGCGATCGCCGGAATTACTATTGGTCTTTTAAGTCTAAAGTTCAGTGCCGACATTACTCAATGGCCAGTCATAATCCTGGCTTTTGCCACTGCTGGTGCTTATTTAGGTTTTCTGCCCTGGAATTTTTTTCCTCAAAAAATTATGCCCGGGTATGGTGGAGGCGCTTTAGCCGGTTTTTTTCTGGCAGTACTAACTATTCTATCTACCACTAAGGTAGGCACAGGAACTATGGTTCTGGCTGTTCCCATGCTTGATGCTTTTTATACTATTATTAGAAGAATTAGGAAAGGGAAGTCTCCTGTTTGGGGAGACGCAGGCCACCTACATCATAAACTTATGAATTTGGGTTGGGGAAAAAGAAGAATTGCTATTTTTTATTGGCTTATAACTGCTATATTTGGTTTTTTAGCCATCGTATTGAAGACTCAAGCTAAATTTTATACAATCATTTTATTAATAGTTGTTTTTGGAGGCATATTATTGTGGTTAAACTACTTTCTCTCCTCCTCATCTCGGCCAGACCAATCCAGTGGCTAAAAAATGTTCTTCTTTTTACCGGCCTTGTTTTTACCGGCTGGCTGTTTATTCCGGAAAAGTTTGTTAAAGTGCTTTTAGCCACCATAATCTTTTCTTTTGTTACCTCAGCTATTTATATTTTCAACGATATTTTAGATATGCCCAAGGACAGACTTCATCCTTTAAAAAAAGACCGTCCCCTGGCTTCAGGAAAACTGCCCTTACCTTATGCTTTATTTACTACCCTCTTTCTTATTATCTTTTCTTTATTTTTTGCCTCTAATCTTTCTTTTTTCTTTTTCCTTATTACTTTGGCCTACTTAATTCTTCACTTCCTTTACACCACCATTTTAAAAAACATTGTTATTATTGATGTTTTAGCTCTAGCTTCAGGCTTTATTCTAAGAGTATATGCCGGAGCCGTAGTTATTGATACTCATATTAATATTTGGCTATTGCTGTGTGTAATTTCTTTTTCTCTGTTTTTAGCCGTAGGCAAAAGAAGGTCAGAACTAACCCTTTTAAGCAGTAAAAGTAAAATAGGAGAAACGCGGCAAGTGCTTTTTTCATATCCGGAAAAGCTGCTTGATCTTTATATTTCAATGTTTGCCAATACAACTTGGCTAACTTATGCTTGGTTTGCTTTTATTTATCCCACCATTACTCCTTCGGAAAGGTTAATTCATTTATGGGCTGATATTCCCAGAACCTTCAGAAGCCAAAAATGGCTCATGGCTACAATCCCGTTTGTTATTTACGGAGTAATGAGATATTTATTTGTGATTTATAAGGAAAATGAGGGAGAAACGCCTGCCAAAGTGCTTATTAAAGATAAGCCCTTGTTTGCCACTGTATTGGTTTGGGGATTAATGGTAATAGCTATTGTCTACGGTCTGAGCTAAGCACTAACGGTATAAAGTGGCATAAGTACCTGATATCCAACCTTGTTTGCCTTTTTTATACTCAATTTTATACCAACCGGTTTCATTAACTTCAATAAATTTAAAAACTTCATCAGGATAAATCTTGCCCAACACAGTCTCGTCTTTTCCTGCGGTTGAGGGTTCGCTTCTAACATTAAGCCAACCTGTAGGCGTATCTTTAATTTTTACATAAGGCTTGGCCATCTCCGCTCCCGGACTGGCCTCATCTTCTTCATTAAGTAAATCAGCCACATCGTCATCAACTTCCTCATCGGCTTTTTTACCCGACTCTGTTGCTTCTTTATCAGGTTCTTCCTGAATGATGCTTTCTTTAGCCAGCTGAACATCAATTAAAAGTTTATGGCCCTTAACAACTTTAGCCTTTAAACTCTCCTCCTTAAAACCAGGAGAGGATAAAGTTATCTGCCTTTCACCCTCAACAACATCATCTAGAGAAAGAGGCGTAAAGCCTTTGGGTTCACCGTCAATATTAACTACAACTCCATCCGGAGTACTAATAATTGAGACCTTGGTTGAGTCTTTATCAGTAATCGGTTCTAAGGTAAGGGTATAACCACTCATCTGATCTTCTTTAGAGGCAATATTACGGGAGACAACCGTCATAATGCCCGGATAAAGCTTAACAATTCCCTGCCATGTTAATAAAGCCTCACTAGCGCTGTCAGGTACAATCTTTACGGTATAATCTCCCGGCTTAAGCTCTTCGTTAAAATAAGGAGTTTGCCCTACGTGATTATCATTTAAAAATACTGTTGATGTAGGCTCAGACATAATCTGTAAAGCCGCCTGCTTTTTGCCCAGAAAAGGAATATTACAACCGGAAAGAAATAAAACTAAAAGTAAAATAATAAACGAAAGTAATGGTTTTACTAACTTCATTAACCCAAATATACCATACAACACCTCTATTGACAAGAAAAAAGAGGTTAAAAAAACTATTTAAATTTGCTAAAATAGAGAAGCCGTCAAAAAAACAGTCGGCCTGGTAGCCAAGTGGAAAGGCGGAGGTCTGCAAAACCTCTATGCGTGGGTTCGATTCCCACCCAGGCCTCATAAAATAAGACGAGTGCCTTCAAGGCAAGGTGTAAATCCTGACCGGTGGTAAAAGCCCACAAGCCAAAATGGCAGATCTGATAATGCAGAGCCGACGGTAAAGTCCGGATGAAAGGAGGCTTTTTTGTGAGGCTTATTAATAAAGTTTTGCCAATCGGATCTTTTATTCTTTTTTTAGGATTTTGGTATCTGATTCTTTTGATTAAAAACTACCCCAGCTTCATTTTGCCTACTCCCCATGAAGTGGCAATCCGTTTTTTGAAAAGTATAACAA
This sequence comes from Patescibacteria group bacterium UBA1400, assembly GCA_002305125.1. Classification (GTDB taxonomy): domain Bacteria; phylum Patescibacteriota; class Microgenomatia; order UBA1400; family UBA1400; genus UBA1400. Next base: position 39,237 of record DBQG01000050.1, read on the forward strand.
GCGGTATTCTGCCTTTTCACATCTTTATTACTTTGCAGGAAATTTTTTTGGGAGTTTTGGTTGGTTTTAGCCTGGCTTTTGGTCTAGGTTATATTCTGGCTAAATTTAAATTTTTAAAGTTAGCTATCTCTCCTTTAATCATTGGTTTTCAGGCTGTTCCTATTATTGCTATGGCTCCTCTTCTTGTCATTTGGCTAGGACCAGGAATAGAAGCAAAAGTTTTTGTCTGTGCAGCTACTTTATTTTTTCCGGTACTGATCAATAGTATGGTTGGTTTTTCCAATATCGAGACTAATTATTATGATCTTTTAAACTCTTTAGAGGCAAACTTCTGGCAAAAATTGAAGTTTTTGGAAATTCCTGCCAGCATGCCGATATTTTTTGCCGGCTTAAAAATCGGAGTTACTTTAAGTGTAATCGGAGCTGTGGTGGGTGAGTTTGTCAGTTCAGATAAAGGTCTAGGTTTTTTAATTAGCCTGGCAGGCGGACTTTATGACACTCCTTTAAGATTTGTCGCTTTTTTTACCCTAAGCCTTATTGCTCTTTTGCTTTACCTAGGCGTAAGTTGGGGAGAAAAAAAACTTTTAAAATGGAAATAAATTAAATTAAATTAAGAAAGGCTGAAAATTTAAATGAATTTAAAAAAAGTAATCGTTTGGATCCTGCTGGGAGTATTTATTCTCCTTGCTTTTTATAGCAAAAATTACCGCCCAAATAAACAACAAGAAAAGATTAATAAAAAACTGGAGCTTGCCACGGTTAAAGTAGGTATGGGATTTATTCCTAATATTCAATTTGCTCCCTTTTATGTAGCCTTAGATAAAGGATTTTTTACTGACCAGGGATTGAGTCTTGATTTTAATTACGGACTGGAAACAGATATTATTGCTCTTTTGGCAAACAAAGAGCTTGATATTGGCATTGGTAGCGGCGAGCAGGTAATCCTGGCCCAAGCTAAAGATCTGCCTATAGTTAACTTTTTCAACTGGTATCAACGCTTTCCCGTCTGCCTTATGTCCTTGGCAGAAAAAAAGATTAATGATCCTCAGGACTTAAAAGGAAAAATTATCGGCATTCCAGTCATGCAGGGAGCTAGCTTTATCGGTCTTCAGGCCTTGCTTTTAGCCAATAATCTTAGTCAGGATCAAGTTAATATTCAAAGCATTGGCTATACTCAAGCTGAAAGCCTTATCGCCGGCAAGGTTGACGCAGCTGTCTGTTATACTATAAATGAACCGGTTAATTTAAAAAATCAGGGTTACCAGCTTAATCTTATTGAAGTTGCTGACTATGTTAACTTTGTCTCCAATGGCCTTTTAACAAACCAGCAGATAATTAACCAACAACCTGAAATGCTGAAGGCTTTTATCATGGCTTTTTTAAAAGGGGTTGAGTTTACAATCACCAATCCTGATGAGGCTTTTACCATTGCCAAAAAATATATTCCGGAAATAGAAAATGAACAGGTGCAAAAACAGGTTCTTTTGGAAAGCCTTAAAATCTGGCAGGTTACTGACCCCGGCCTTAACGATGTCAACCAATGGCAGGAGTCTTTAGAGTTTTTAACCAAAATCGGCTTAGTAGAAAAAGACCTTGAAGCAAACAGCCTGTTTACCAATCAATTTTTACCTTATGAAAAAAATAATAGAGATTAAAAATCTAAGTTATTCTTATACGGATTTAAAGGTTTTGCAAAATCTTAACTTTTCTGTTGAGGCAAACGAGTTTTTAGCCATTATCGGGCCCTTAGGCAGCGGCAAAACTACTTTGCTTAAAATAATAGCTGGTTTGAAAAAAGCGGATAAAGGTAATATTTTATTCCAGGGTAAAAATTTACTTAAACCAACCAGAAAAATAGGCTTTATCTTTCAAAAAAATAATCTTTTACCCTGGCTGACAGTCTGGGAAAATATAATTTTACCTTTAAAAATACAGCAGCTGTCAATAAAAGAAATTGAGAAAAGAGGAGAAGAGATTATTGAACTTGTAGATCTAAAAAAATTTAAACATATGTACCCTCATGAACTTTCGGGGGGAATGGAACAACTTGCGGCTTTAACCAGGGCTTTTATCACTGATGCCGAACTTTTACTCTTAGATGAACCTTTTGCTTCCCTAGATGTTATCAATAGGGAAAAAATGAATCTGGAACTGTTAAAACTATGGAAACAAAGAAAAAAAACCATTCTTTTTGTCACCCACTCAATTGAAGAAGCAGTCTTTCTGGCTGACAAAATTATCCTTCTTGCTTCAAACAAAATCAAAAAAGAATTAACAATTAATTTTCCCAGGCCAAGAAATATAAATATAAGTAAGAGTAAAAAGTTTTTAAATAAAAAGTGCCAAATTAAAAATTTATGGCAAAACTAGAAAACAGAAAACTGCCTGGTACAATTACGGGTTAATCCGAGCAATCTACCTATACGATCTTCAGGAATGGTTCTGCAAGGATTTTTATATGCCCGGGCACTTAAAACCGTTTCACCTCTTTTTCCACCAACTCTTGGTTCAACTTTTAAAGACAACTGTTCTTTTGAACACCCTTGACCGCTTAAAACAGGACAGTAAGCAGTTCTTCCTTCTCTGTTGGGAGTAGGCAAATAACCAGCAGCATGTCTACCAATAAGAATATTGTCTCCTGGTTTCAACTGGTGACGAAAATGTTGCACTGCCAGTCTACCATTCCTTCCTATAAAAAAAATATCATATAATCCTTCTCCGCGCTTAGTCTTTCCAGATGGAATTACCATTACCACACTGCTTGTCGGATCGTCTTTTATGTCTTTATCAGGATTATTTCCTGGTAACAACCAAGCTGCAATTTCTCCAGGTCCATAAGTTTTAAGATCAATAGGGTTTCGGCTTGCCTCCACCTTAACCTCAATCAAAGCAGCTTCTAACTGTTGCCTGACAGACTCATTTAAATAATCTGCCATATTCATAGGTTCCGCAGATTCTTCTACCATAATTAAATTATAAAAATTTCCCTAAAGGTGTCAATAGATAAGCGAAATTTCTTGACAAAAAGGTTTTTTTTGTTATAATACTGCTATCTCTCCTTTAATCGGGGGAGAATTTTTTTTGGCTTAATAGTTTTAAGCCGTTTATGATTGAAAAATCATTGTTAATGATAATAAATCTTTTTAAACCCCAAAAGGATAACAGTTTACCTTTAAGTAAGTTTTTCAGAAATTTTTTTGAATTATCTAGACTTAAAACTGTTGTGGGCGTGGGGCTATTGCTGATGATTTTTTCCTTAAGCATGTTAAATGCTCCTAAACCTGTTTTGGGCGGCCAGGAGGCGGTTTTAACCAGTCCTGAACCCCAAGAAGTTCAGACTCAGACCACTTTCAATCTACCCTTAACAGCCGGCTATATTTCTCAAAATTACCATTGGTTCCATAAAGGAGTAGATATCACCAGTCCTTTAGGCACAACTGTATATCCTATTACCAAAGGTAAGGTTATTGAAGTAACCTATGGCAGCTTAGGGTACGGACATAAAGTGGTAATCCAGCATGAAAACGGCTTTGAATCATTATATGCTCATTTAGGAGAAATAAAGGTTAAGGTTGGGGATGAAATTAGTAAAGATACTGTTATTGGTCTAGTGGGTTTAACTGGCTGGAGTACTGGACCCCATTTACACTTAGAAACTAAAAAGGACGGAAACTATCTTGATCCGCTAACAGTCTTACCTGATTTTCAACTAGAAAAAGAGGCAAGTCAATAAATTTCTGCTTTTATGATTAAAGTAAAAAAAGCCCTGCTTTT
>DBQG01000020.1 GCA_002305125.1 Patescibacteria group bacterium UBA1400
TTTAGTTAAAAGTTCTTTTCTCTGTTCTTCATTATAAGCATAATGTATTTCTTTGCCTGCCTGGATTTTATATAAAGGCGGCAAGGCAATATAAAGATAACCCTGATCTACAATTGGTTTAAGATGGCGGTAAAAAAAGGTTAAAAGCAAAGTGGCAATATGTTCGCCGTCAACATCAGCATCGCACATGATAACGATCCGGTGGTAACGCAGCTTTTCTATATTCAGGGTTTCACCAATCCCTGTTCCCAGAGCAATAATTAAAGCTTTAAGTTCATCAAACTCAATAATTTTATCAAGCCTAGCTCTTTCTGTATTAAGTATTTTTCCTCCCAGGGGCAAAATAGCCTGAAACTTTCTATCCCTGCCCTGCTTAGCACTTCCTCCGGCGCTATCTCCCTCAACAATATAAATTTCTGATTTAGAAGGATCTGATTCCTGGCAGTCTGCCAGTTTGCCGGGAAGAGTCATGCCTTCTAAGGCTCCCTTACGGATAACGGCATCTTTGGCTGCTCTGGCAGCCATTCTGGCCTTGGCTGCTAAAATAATTTTTTCCAGAATGTTTCTGGCTTCATTGGGATGTTCTTCAAAGTAAACATCCAGAGCTTCTTTGGTAACAGTATAAACAGCTGATTGGGCTTCGGGATTATTAAGTTTGGTTTTGGTTTGGGATTCAAACTGAATATCTGAAGCAGGCATTTTTAAGAAAACAACGGCCGTTAATCCCTCTTTTAAATCATCGCCTATAAAATCTCCCTTTTCTCCCTTTAAAAGTCCGTGTTTGGTGACATACTCTTTAACTGCTTTTGTCAAAGCCGTTCTGAAACCAGTTAAATGAGTGCCGCCATCGGGAGTGTTGATAACATTGGCAAAAGAAACCACATTTTCTGTAAAGCTTTCATTATATTGAAGGGCAATTTCTGCACCCATGGGAAAGTCAAACTCATCCAGATCTCTTTTGGCATAAATAATGGGATGAATAACCTTTTTACCTTTATTTAAATGTTTGACCAGAGATTTAATTCCGCCATCAAAGTAAAAGTGACACTGATTGTTGTTTCTTCGGTCATAAAGGTGAAAGAAAACTCCGGCAACAAGATAGGCTCTTTCTCTTAAAGAGGCTTTTATCTTGGTAAAAGAAAATTCAGTTGTTTCTTTGAAAATGGTAACGTCAGGTAAAAAAGTAGTTTTGGTTCCTGAGGAAAACTGGTAAAATCCTTTTTCATCAGGAATTGGGTTTTCCACAACCTTGGTTTGAGGTTGACCCTGTTTATACTCCTGAGTATAGAGTTTATTGTTTCTTATTACTTCAACCTTTAACCAGGAAGACAGGGCGTTTACGGCTGAAGCGCCAATGCCATGAAGTCCTCCAGATGCTTGGTAAGTATTGCTGGTAAACTTGGCTCCGGCATGAAGTTTGGTCATGGCAACTTCTAGGGCCGAAAGTTTCGTTTTTTGATGCATTTCTACAGGGATTCCCCTACCGTTATCATAAATAGTTACCTTACCGTCTTTTTCAATAACAACGTAAACATTGGTAGCATAACCGGCAATAGCTTCATCAACGCTGTTGTCTATAATTTCCGTAACCAGGTGACGAAGTCCCCTTGAATCTGTAGAGCCAATATACATTCCCGGTCGTTTTCTTACCGGTTCTAATCCTTCCAGTACTTGAATTTGTTCAGCCGTATATTGACTAGCGTTTGTCTTTGATTTTGTCACTTTAACATTTTAGCAGTCAGTTAAGAGGTTTTCAACCAGAAACAAACTTTTTCCGGTTAACAAAACTTGACTTTCAAACTGCTTTTTCTCTAATATAATTTTAAGTATTAAAAGTATTTTTTGTAATAAAAATAACAAAAAAACTTATTTCTTTTCTTAAATCAAAAGATTATCTTTATGATTGATATTAATTTTTTTTACTGACAACTTCCTTATTTTTTATTTTAGCTGTTTTACTATTTAAAGCCCAGTTTTTACGTGTTAAAAAAATCTGCAATCTTTCCTATTACCATTTTTTTCAGCAGTTTATATTTGCACCAGTAGTTTTTTTACTAATTTTTGCCTATGTTGTCAAGTTGCTGCAGCTACCTTTATCTGCAAACGCTTTTTTATCAGATAATTTAATTTTAGTTTTTTTAATTATTTGCCTTTTGTATGTTTTGACTGGCCTAACCATTCATAGTTTAGCAAAAACTTACTATTGCTTGCTTAAAGATTCAGATAAAATTTTCCCCTTAAATAAATATTTTCATATGAAGTTTAGTCATAATTTGGTTTTTTCTTTCGGCATATTAACAACAGTAGGCTTATCTTTGCTGGAAATAAATCACTCTTCTCAAGTTAGTGTTAATGGTTTACTGGTTTTTAGCTCAGGAGCTTTAATTGGTGTTTCAACAGGAAAATCAATTAACTGGTATAAAAAATCATGGGAGCAGCCTGCTAAATTTATTAATTTCACTATTGTTTTGGCCCTGCTTGTTTTACTTTTGGGCCTAAAGGTTGCCGGCGAAAGCCTCTTTAGCTATCCTTTATATTTGGTTTCGCTTCAGGCAATAATAGTTGTTTTTCTTTTTACCTTAACCCCGTTTTTATGGAACAAACTTGTTTTCTCTTTAAAAACAGCTAAAAAAACTTCGATTTGATGTTAATCTATTTAATTCTTAAAAAAGATCAATAACAGCATTGTTAAGACACAGCTTGGGGTTAATATTTTGTTCTAAAAGATTGTTTGCTTGCTGCCATTGTTTTAGGCTCCAAACTAATCTTTCTTTTTTTAGTCCACTGTCTTCTTGATGAAGAAGCTTTTGATTGACAGCAATTATCTTTTGACAAAAATCTAAAGCAATGTCTTTATTTTTGGTAAAAGGCTCGATAGTTTTAATTCTTTCTCCCAGCTTGTTTTTATAAAGACTGGTTAAAAGCTGCTTATACTTATCATAAGTTTCTTTATCAACGCTATTGTTTAGGGAGGAAAGATTTATTACCTGACATCGGGAAACAACAGTTTCGAGCAAATCACTTTTTTGCCTGGTTCCTAAAATAATAAGTGAATTTTCCGGCGGCTCTTCAAGAGTTTTTAAAAAGGCATTTTGAGCAGCCAGAGTTAAGTTGTTTGCTTCTAAAAGCAAACCAACTTTAACAGCTGCTTGATAAGGTTTTCTTGCCAGAAAAACCTGCAAGGATCTGATTTGACTTATGCCGATGGATGGATTTGGTTTTAAGGTAAGAATATCAGGATGACTCAGTTCAACTTTAAGCTTAAAAGGGTTAAGCAGATTATTAGTCTGGTCTTTTATTGCCTGAAGACTGCTGCTGGTTATTAGATATGTTTTCATCTTTTATCTTATCTTATTACTTGTATAAAGCGTAAAAAAATTATACTATAAATTTAGTTGTAAAACTTTTGTTTTTGCAAATTATGCCTGCCCAACCAACAACTAAAACATTAGCGCAAATTTTACTTGATAATAAAGCTATTACTCAAGAGCAGTATGACAAGGTAAAGCTTGAAAGTTTAAATACTGGCAAAACTCAGGAAGAGATTTTAACTACTCATAACTTTGCCTCTCAAGAAAACCTGATTAAGGCAAAAGCTCAAGTTTATAACATTCCCTTTATTGATTTAAGAGAGGCCAGTATTTCTCCCGAAGCTTTAAATCTGCTGCCAGAATCAGTTGCCAGAAGGTACTTATGTTTTCCTTACGGAATTAAAAAAGAAGAGAACGCACTTTTACTGGCAATGGCCAACCCGCTGGATTTAAATGCCATTGGGTTTATTGAGCAAAAAACTAAAAAAAGAGTTGCTGTTGCTTTTGCTATTCCCGATGATATTCAGGAAACAATTAATCAATATTATGCTCAAAGTTTGTCTGCTGAAGTAACAGAAGCTCTAAAGTCTACCGGCACTAATGCTGCCAACGATAATGGTATTCGCGTAGTTAACGCTGCTCAGGTGGGTAAAATTATCAGAGAGGCGCCCCTGGCTAAAATCGTTACTACTCTGCTTGATTTTGCCATTAAGGCTCGGGCTTCTGATATTCATATCGAACCTCAAGAAGAAAAAACTAGGGTTAGATACAGGATCGATGGTATTCTGCACGAAAAACTGGTTTTGCCTAAAAACATTCATGAAGGCGTTATTTCCAGAATTAAAATTCTGGCAGGAATGAAAATTGATGAAAAAAGAATTCCTCAGGATGGCAGATTTACGTTTCAGCAGAAAGATCAGGAGGTTGATTTAAGGGTTTCTTCTCTGCCTACGGTTCACGGAGAAAAAATTGTTATGAGGCTTTTAAAAAAGAGCGGCATTGTTCCCACCCTGCCGGACCTGGGTTTAAGAGGAAGAGCTTTAAAAGACCTTCAGAGGTCAATTGTCCTTCCTCATGGGATTGTTTTGGTTACCGGTCCTACCGGCTCTGGTAAAACCACCACGCTTTACTCCGGTTTGTCAAAAATTAATACAGCTAGAGTTAATATTATGACTCTTGAAGATCCGGTAGAATATGAAATTGTAGGTGTCAGTCAGGTTCAGATTAATCCTAAAGCCGGATTGACCTTTGCCTCTGGTTTGAGATCTTTTTTAAGACAAGATCCTGATATTATTATGGTGGGCGAGATCAGAGATGTAGAAACTGCTGAATTGGCAATACAAGCTGCCCTAACCGGACATTTGGTCTTCTCTACTCTTCATACCAACAGTGCGGCCGGAGCTTTGCCCAGACTTTTAGATATGGAAGCAGAACCTTATCTTTTATCCTCTTCTATTATTTGCGTAGTGGGTCAAAGAGTGGTTAGAAAGGTTTGCGAACACTGCAGGCAGGAGTATAAACCGGCCACAGAAATAGTTGATAACATTAAAAAAGTTTTAGGTTCTTTATTTCAGCCCAAAGGAGAAACAGTGCTTTATAAGGGTAAAGGTTGTGAGAAGTGCAATGACACTGGTTATACAGGCAGAATTGGAATTTATGAAGTCTTGCCAATCTCGGAAAAAATTGGTAGGCTGATTTTAGAAAGAGCTCCTTCTTCAGAAATAGAAAAACAGGCTCAGGAGGAAGGAATGGTCATTATGACTCAGGATGGCTACTTAAAAGCGTTAGAAGGTATAACAACCATAGAAGAAGTGTTGAGGGTTTCCGAAGTCTAGATTAATAATAAAATTATAGGCAATAACAGAAAAAAAAGTACAAAAAAAGATGGAACTTAATCAACTTTTAGAATCAACCTATACCAATAATGCTTCTGATTTGCATTTGATTGTTGGTTTTAAGCCTATTATAAGAGTTGATGGAGCCTTGAACTTTTTAGAAGATCAGCCTGTTTTGACGGCCGAGATGTGTAAGGAGCTTATCCTTTCTGTTTTATCTCCTCAGCAAAAAGACCTTTTTATGGTTAATAAAGAAATAGATTTTTCCATGGATTATGCCCAAAAAGTTAGATTTAGAATTAATGCTTATTTTGAAAAAGGCAGTCCAGCGGCGGCCTTAAGGCTTTTACCAGCAACCATTGCTACGATTGAAGAGTTAAATTTACCCAGGATCTATCATCGTTTTGCTCAGCTTAAAAGCGGTTTAATTTTAGTAACCGGACCTACCGGTCATGGAAAATCAAGCAGTTTGGCAGCAATTATTGAAGAGATCAATAAAACCAGAGCTGAACATATTTTAACCATAGAAGATCCGATTGAGTATATTTATAAAGGTAGGGAAAGCATTATTTCCCAGCGGGAGATTCATTCTGATACTCACTCCTGGGAAGTGGCTTTGCGTTCTGCTTTAAGAGAAGATCCTGACGTGGTTTTGGTTGGAGAGATGAGAGATTATGAAACAATTGCTGCTGCCTTAACCGTAGCTGAAACAGGCCATTTGGTGTTTGCTACTTTGCATACCAACAGCGCGGCTCAAACTATTGACAGAATTATTGATGTTTTTCCTGAACATCAGCAAGCTCAGGTAAGAATGCAGCTTTCCAACTGTCTTGAAGCAGTTTTATCTCAGCGGCTTTTACCCTCCCTGGAAGGAGGCAGAATCCCTGTATGTGAGGTTTTGCTGGCTATACCTTCTGTTAAGGCAACAATCAGAGACGGAAAAACTCATCAGATAGATAATATTATTGAAACTTCGTTGGAACTGGGGATGATGACACTTGAGCACAGTTTGGCTGATTGGGTCAAAAAAGGAAAGCTGTCTTTAGATATTGCCAGAGCCTGGAGTGTAAGACCGGAACAACTGCAAAGGTTGGTTAAAGGTTATTAGTTTATTTGCTTGTTTTTATTAATTAATTTTTTAAATAAAAAAGATCGGCTTAAATAAGTATTAAGCCTTTTTAAGGTATTTTAAAAACACATTTTATTAATTTATGAAAAAGTATAAGTATAAGGCAAAAAGTATTGATGGCAAGGCTATTTCCGGTTTAGTGGAAGCTTTAAATGAAAAAGAGGCAGTAAGAATTTTAAGAGAAAGACAGTTAATTCCTTTTTATTTAAGTGAGAAAGGCGGAAGTGATTTTGCCAGTCTTTTTTCTTCTTTTTTGGGTGTTTCTTCTAAAGATGTAACCGAGTTTACCAGACAGCTGGCCACTATGATAGGGGCGGGTTTGTCTTTAACCAACTCTTTGATCATCCTCCAGGAGCAGTCAAAACCAGTTTTAACAAAAGTTCTGGCTGATGTAGTGAAAGAAATTGAAGGAGGATCTTCTTTTCATGAGGCTTTATCTAAATATCCTGACATTTTTTCCAAGACTTATATTGCTTTGGTTAAAAGCGGTGAAGCCTCAGGCGCTTTGGACGAAGTGTTAATGAAGATGTCTGAAGCTTTGGAAAAACAGGAAGAGTTTAAGGGTAAGGTTAAAAGCGCCATGATTTACCCTGCTATTGTGGTAATTGGCATGATTGGGGTTATTGCGGTTATGATGATTTTTGTTATTCCGAAAATGACTTCCATGTATACTGAGTTTGGGACTACCCTACCCATGTCAACCCAGATTTTAATCAGTACTTCTGATATTGTTTCTAGGTTTTGGTTTATTTTTTTGGGTGCTTTTGTCGGCCTTATTTACCTTTTAAACATCTGGAAACAGACTCCTCAGGGAAAACAGCAGATTGATGAGATAATGCTTAAGATTCCTATTATGGGAGTCTTAAAAACAAAGATAATTCTAACTGATATGGCCAGAACCCTGGCGATGCTTTTGGCGGCAGGAGTAACAATTATTGATGCTTTAAACATTGCAGCTGAGGCTGCTGGTAATGCTGTTTTTGAAGATTCAATGAAAAAAGCAGCTAAAGATGTGGAAAAAGGTTTTCCTTTAACAGCTACTTTTGAAAGATTTGAAGAATACCCGCCCATTTTTTCCCAAATGGTAGCTGTCGGTGAAGAAACAGGAAAACTTGATGAGGTCCTTTTAAAACTTTCAAAGCAGTTTGAAATGGAGTCAGAACTGGCGGTTAAAGGCTTGACAACAGCTATAGAGCCTCTTATGATGGTAGTATTGGGTATTGGCGTAGGCTTTATTGTTATCTCGATTATTACGCCAATTTACAATTTAACAAGTCAGTTTTAAGTTTTAAAAAAGAAAAACTTAAAGATAAATAAAAAGCATATTAAAACTAAAAAAATTACCCTCTGAAGGGAGGTGAAAAATGAAAAAAGGTTTTACCCTTATAGAACTTTTAATCGTGATTGCTCTTTTAGGTGTTTTAGCAGTAGGTTTGCTTGCTACTATCGACCCTTTTGAGCAGTTAAAAAAAGGCAGAGACACCTCCACCAGAAATATGGTAGAAGAGTTTTATAATGCTGCTTTAAGGTATTATTCCATTAATAATTCTTTTCCTTGGGGAGACACAGCTCAATCTGCTGTTACCTTGGATGCTGCACCTATGAGTGCTTATTTAACCTCTATCCAATCTGCAGGAGAGCTTAAAGAAGCCTTTCTAGATGCAAGCGGCTTAGAGAGTGTTTTTGTCACTTCTTCTACCTGCACAGGTTCTGCCTGTGAAGATTTGAAGGTTTGTTTTCAGCCTCAGTCTAAGGCCTTTAGAAATGACAATAATACTAAGTTTGATAGTTTAGGTGAAAATACAGTTGCTGGTACCGGACCTGACTGTAGTACTTGTTATTGGTGTATAAAATAAATTTGCCCCCAGCTTTCTTTGGCGATTTTAAAAGATCGCTGGGGGTTTTATTTATCTTCTGTGAGAGCAAGATATATTACTTTGGTTGATTTTTCTCTTTGGTTAAGTTAGGATTTTTATGTCTTTGTTAAATAAAAATTAAATAAAAGAAAAATTCAGTTTATAAACTTTATTAATTTAAGAAATATGTTAACTTAAATGTTTAAAACCGCAGACTTTTGGCAGGAGAAAAAGACTTTTATTTTCAACACCTTTTTCCTTTTAGGTTTGAGCCTTTTTTTTATCAGTTTTCAGCTTAAAACTGTTTATGGTGGTGACAGTGGTGACTACTTATCGGCGGCGGCTGTTTGGGGTATCCCCCATCCCCCCGGCTACCCTCTTTTTAGTTTTTTAGCCAGTTTCCTGCACAACTTTTTTAATTTCTCAACACCTGCTTTCAGAGTGGCTTTTTTATCAACCATTCCTGCGGTTATAACGGTTTTTACCTTTTTTAGACTATTAAGAAAGTTTTTTTCCTTTAATTTAAGTTTAATTACCAGTCTTTTTTTAGCATCTTTATATCCTTTTTGGCTCTACTCTGAATTGGTTGAAGTATTTTCCTTAAACAATATGTTTTTAGTATTACTGCCCTATTTATTTTTTTCATATCTTAAAACCAATAAAAACTCTTTTTTAAATCTATTCTTTTTAGCCTTAGGATTGTCATTTGCCCATCATCATACAATTGTTTTCTTACTACCTGCTTTTTTTATCATTGCTAAAGATAAATTTTTAGATAAAAAAAACTGGCAAAGATCTTTATTGATTTTACCTGGTTTTATTTTTTATCTTTATTTTATCTGGGCAGCCAACAGGCAGCCGCCCATTAATTGGGGCAACCCGGTTAATCTGGCTAATCTCTTAGGTGTCTTCTTAAGAGAGGGGTATGGTACTTTTAGAGCTGCAGCAGGAATTGATAATACTTTAGTTGGTCGCTTTTTCAGCGTGTTTGCCTTTTTTAGATTTTTACTGGTTGATTTTAATTTATTTGGTTTTTTGCTTATCGGTTTAGGGCTTTTTTATAAACAAAAACAAAAAAGTTCCTTGAAAAATCTTTTTAAAAGATTCAGTATCATAGCTGTTCTTTCTTATATTGTTTTCCTTTTTTATGCCAGTTTTAAATTAAATAATGACTTTGGCGTGGCTACTTATGAAAGATTTTTACTAGCGCCTTATATTTTCAGTACCGTCTTGCTTGTTTTTGGGATGGAGGCTTTGTTAAAACTGCTGGAAAAGATATTTTCTAAGAGTAAACAAAGAATAATAGTAGCTTTATCCTT
>DBQG01000006.1:0-2087 GCA_002305125.1 Patescibacteria group bacterium UBA1400
ACCTTTTTCGAGACGTGTGGAACCACGTCTATAAATAAATGTCGCAAGCGGGACAGGACCCGGTGAACCGGAGGAGCAATCCTCTCATAACCGAGTCGGCTTTGCCCGCACAGCTCCGAGGGTCAACTTTGGACCAGGAGACGGTGAAAGGGATAATCGTTGAGAAGGACCAGCTATCCTTATCGCGAAAATACTTGAGCCGTAAACAGGACTCAGCTGTACCAGCAGCTTGAGCCGGAATCTGTTTCTGTGCGGTAGCCTAGGACACTGCATGCTTGAGACAGATTCGATTGTCTTGACGCCTCGGTTAGAGCAACCTCACCATTTGGTTGCTGACAAAAGCGTCAAGGATGTGGGAACTGCGACCCCACGTTAAACCATAATCCGTCCTTCCCGACATGGGTTATGGCTCATCATCCAAGGGGATGACTGAGATGCAGGCTTGCCTGAGAAAGAGTTCGGGGAAACAGAAAAAGGTTTAAGACCTTAAAACGGGGGAAGCGCTGGCTCCCAATTCCTCTTGTACCAATCCTCTTAACCTAATGGTTAAAAGTCCTCCCAGGACTTTGATGCATCCTCGCATCAGCTAATCATTATCGGTTAAAAACGGTACAGGCCCAGTGCATTTGTAGGCAATAGGTAAGAAAGAAATAATTTAATAGTAAAATTTCCCTTCAGCGGGAAATTGAGGATCCACAATCCTCACGCTATTAATTTAATTCTTTAACTTACGCCTACACTTACTTTTGGAGTGAAAAAAGATTTGACTCTGAAAGCATGTGTAGGCATCCAACCTACAAATTATTATTAAGTTTGTTAAATAAACCCGCTTAAAGTTAGAATTTTGCTTCTAACCTGAGGCGGGTTTTTTATTTTATTTTTACTTCTTTATATATAATATTAACCCTTGTTTTAAAATCTTTAGTTAAAAAGCAAATGGTGAAGTTTTAAGAGAGAGGTATCTTTTTTTTCCTTCCACTCCGGGAGTGTTCTTTTGTTTCTTGACCTCTTTTTCTTTTTTTATTAGAGTTTAATTAAGATGCCTACTAGAAAAATTTCTTTTATATCAGATAGTGTTTATCATGTATTTAATCATTCTTTGGGTGGTTATCATCTTTTTGGTGATGATGGTGATTTTCGTAGGTTTATGAATGGAGTCTTTTATTATCAGTTTGCTTACTTAGGTTTAAAGTACTCCCGTTTTAATTTACTGGACGATAAGTCAAAACTTAAAGCCCTGGATAGTGCTAAAGGGCAGGGGAGGCTGGTTGAAGTTATAGCTTTTAGTTTGTTACCTTCTTCTTTTAGCCTCCTTCTTCGTCAAAAGGAAGAGAACGGCATTTCTGTTTATATGTCTAAGCTTAGCAATAGTTATAGTCGTTATTTTAATACTAAATATCATCGCCTTGGACCCTTGTTTCAGGGTCGTTTTAAAGTTAAGTTGATTCAACCTTCTTTTTTGCTTTCCATGTCCCGTTATGTTCATTTAAAACCTTACTTTTTTGGTCTTGCCAAAGACCCTATTTCTCTTGAAAACTATTTTTACTCATCACTTCCAGAATACACTGGTTTAAAAGATACAAACTTCTGGTCAAAAGAATTAGTTTTATCCTCTTTTTCTAGTAAACAGGAGTATAAAAACTTTGTGTTTGATTGGGGTGCAGCAGAAAAGGAGCTGGAAGTGCTAAAAGGCCTTTTTTTTGAAAAAAAAGTTAGCTAAAAACACTTTTTTTATTTATTTTTAATCGCTAGTTGTTTAAATTTTAAAAATTTGTTATTATACTTTTTATGGTAAATAAAGTATGTGAGAATTGCGGCAAGGGAGTGATGAAAGGTCACAAGGTTTCCCATGCCAAACAAAGAACCAGGAAGTTTTTTAAACCCAATCTTCATTTGATGAAGATAGCTGTTGGTAGCAACTTTAAAAAGATGCTTCTTTGCACTAAGTGTATTAAGACCCTAAAGAAAAAGAATGCTAAAAAGATGGTAATAACCTCAAGTGTAAAAAAAGAAGTTAAAGCTGCTTCTAAGGCTGTTAAAACAGCTTAATTTATTAACCTCTTTATTATTTGTAAAGTTTTTCTTTT
>DBQG01000006.1:2129-3573 GCA_002305125.1 Patescibacteria group bacterium UBA1400
TTTTTTAGGTTGTAGTTAAAACCTGGCCTGGGAAAAACTAAAAAAGGAACGGTGGTAATAAGTTTTTCCCACTGTCCCCATTTTTTAAAACCAGGCAGATTGTCAGTACCAATGATAAAGGAAAACTGATGTTGAGGGTACTTTTGTTTTAAAAGTTTTATCAGGTTAATTGTCTGGCCGTTTAATTTGTGATCAATTTCTATAGAGCAGTATTTAATCTGGCTGTTCTCCAGCATTTTTGTCATCTTTGCTCTGTGCCCAACAGGTGCAAGGTCTTTTTCAAAACTGTGCTTGTAGCAAGGTGTGAGCCAGACTTGGACATTGTCAGTAAACTCTATTACTTGTTTGGCTATTAACTGGTGACCCAGATGAGGGGGGTTAAAAGAACCGCCCAGGATGGCTACTTTCATTTAGTCTCCTCAAGCATTTTTTGTGCTTGTTTATTTCCGGGATCAAGTTTTTCCAAAATAAAATTTAAGGCATTTTTAGCTTGTTGGTTTTGGCCGGCTTGTTTATAAACCCCCGCCAGATCAAGCCAGGCTTTTAAGTAGTTTGGTTTAAGTTCCACTGTTTTTTCCAGGGTTTCTTGAGCTTTGCTTAAGTTGTTTATTTCTTTATAAAGCAGGGCCAGGTTGTAAAAAGTTTTGGCATCTGTGGGAGCTAGTTTAATAGCTTGTTCAAGGGCGGTGATAGCCTCTTTAGTATACCCTGGATCAAGATAGCTAAGGTAGATATAGACCTTGGCTTGGGATTTATAAAGAGAAAGATTAAAGGGGTTTAGATTTAGGGCCTGATTAGTTTCCTTTATACTTGTTTGTTCAAGTTCTTTGATAATTTCAGCTGCCTGACTAGCTTCCCGGCTTTGCTGATAAGCAACAGCTGTCCGGGCTGCTGTTTCTGCCATTTGACTGTGAAAGACTGGTTCACTGCCTGAAAGCTCTAGGGCTTTTTGTAAGTCTTGGATGCCGGCAACAAGATAACCAGCCTCAGAGTAATTTTTACCTCTGGCATAATGAAAATCAGCTCGCCATTTTTTTATAATGGTATTTAAAAGAAGAAGGGAGGTAATAACAGTTATTGCTATCAAGGCATCTTTGAAAAAGAGATTTTTTTCTTGATTCTGGCCCTGTTTGTTTAGATTAACGGCCACTTGGTTTTTTATATCTGGTTTGGTAAGAAGAAAGCTGAAAGCAGGGAAAAGAAAGAAAAAGATAGCTACCATCACAACGGAAAAGCCAAAAAAGTTGGTGATTAAAATTGTAATATAACCTGATAGCAAGGCTATTAAAAGTTTTTTATTTTCTGTTTTTTTGTCAGAAAGTTTTTTAATTGACCACACCAGAAAGCTTGATATTAAACCAAGATAAGTTAAGATTCCCATTAGTCCCTGGTTGGCTAAAATATTTAAAAACTCATTATGAGCTTTGTTATAAAGAAAATCCCA
>DBQG01000052.1 GCA_002305125.1 Patescibacteria group bacterium UBA1400
CCAGCATTTTTTCCATCATCTCACCTTTAAAATAAACACCAGCGTCTTTACCATTAACTTCTATACCACCTTTTTTATTATAAAGTCTGACTCTAGCTACGGCTGTTTTTCTTCTGCCGACAGCATAAACATAAGGAGATTTTTGAGTTGTTTTAGCACTATTTGTTTTTGCCATTATTTTTTACCGCCTTCTTTTTTAACCTTTATTTCTTTTGGCTCTTTTTTAACAACCACTTTATCTTGTTTATTTTGCTTAACTTCTTCTACTAATTCTTTTTTATCCTGAGCTATAAACTTATCCTCATAAATATGCTTATCGTCAACAAAAACTTTAAGTCTTCTTAATCTTTCATTCCTTAATTTATTCTTAGGCAACATGTTTTTAACCGCCAGTTCAATAACTTTCCGGGGGTCTCTAGCCATTAACTGTTCAAATGTTCTTTCTTTAAATCCGCCGGGATAACCAGAATGACGGTAGTACTTTTTTTCACTAAACTTTTTACCGGTAACCTTAACATCTTTGGCATTAACAGCCACAATCCAGTCGCCGCAATCAAGCCAAGGAACATAATAAACCTTATCTTTTCCCTGCAACAGCTTAGCGATTCTGGTGGCCGTTCTGCCTAAAACTTGACCCTTAAGATCAATTAAATGCCAATGTCTTTTAATGTCTTTTTTTTTAGTTGAATAGGTTGTCATTTTTTCTTTTTAACTTTATCTTTTTTTTCTGTTTCTTTTTTAGATTGCTTGGATTTTTGGGATTTTTTCTCCGCATCCTTACTCTGATCTTCTTTTTTCTTTTCCGTCAACTCAATTTTAACCATCATGGCATCATCTCCTCTTCTTTTTCCCAAGTTAACCAATCTGGTAAACCCGCTTTTTTTAGCTTTAAATCTGGGAGCCACCTCATCCACTAGCTTATTAACTGCCTGTTTATTGGGTAAAAAAGCCAGTATCTGCCGCCTAACATGCAAACTGCTAACTTGGGCTTTGCCTATAAGTTTATCTGCCAATCTTTTTACAGCCTTAGCTTTGGCTTGAGTAGTCTTAATCTCCTCATGAATAATCAAGGCTCCGATTAAGCTTCTAAACAAGGCTTTTCTCTGGCCAGTATTTCTTCCCAGCTTTTTACCTTTTTTTCTATGTCTCATTACTCTTCCTTTAAAGAAGCAGTTTTAGTCTTAAGCTTCTTTTTAACTATTTCCACTGATTTTGCCCCTAAATTTTTAACCTTGCTTAAATCTTCATCAGAAGCTTTAACTAGATCTTTAACAGTTGGGTAACCGCCCCTTCTTAAAGCATTGGCAATCCTAGTGGGAAGATTCAACTCTTCCACTGTCAGCTTCATTACCTCATTATCTTCTGGTTTTTCCTCTTCCTTTTCTTCTTTTTTATCAAAAACGGGTTTAAAAACCTGAGTGAAATAAGCAGCCATTATCTGGGCTACCTGTTCCACTGCCTCCTGGGGTTTAATAGTTCCATCGGTCCAAACCTCCAGAATTAACCTGTCATAGTCTGTTCTTCTACCGACACGGGTTGCCTCAACCGTATAGTTAACCCTGGTAACAGGGGTAAAGGCAGCATCCACAGCTATCATTCCAACCGTATCGCTAACATGCTCATCATCTGTCATATAACCAAATCCTTTTTTAATCCAAACCTCTGCGCTTAAATTTGATTTTTTATCTGTTAATTCAGCAATTTTAAGATCTTTATTAACAATTTTTACATTAGCTGGAGTTTTAATATCTGCAGCCGTAACTGTTTTGGCTCCTTTAACCGACAAGGTTAACTTGACTTCCTTATCTCCATCATAAACAAGCCTTAACTGCTTAAGATTTAAAATAAATTCTACAATATCTTCTTTAAGTCCTTTAAGGGTTGAGAACTGATGACGAACGCCGTCAATTTTAACTTTAGTAACAGCCGTTCCCGGAAGACTGGATAACAAACCCCGTCTTAAAGAGTTACCTAAAGTATGACCATAACCTTGCTCTAAAGGTTCAAAAACCAATTTAGCGTAGTCTTTTTTCTCTTCTTTTGCTTCAATTTTAAATGAAGGTTTAAACATATTTCTCCTTTCAACTATCTTGAGTAAAACTCGACAATTAATTGTTCGTTAAGATCAAGTTCCATTTCTTCCTTTTCCGGAAGACGTTCCATTTTAGCTACCACAGCCTTTTTTTTCAACCAAGCAGGAATAGCCCCTTTTTGCTCCAAGGCTTTTTTGGTTACCTCAAGCTTTAAACAGGCCGGAGTTAAAGTAATTGTTTGCCCAGGAACTACCTGATAAGAAGGAACATTAACTTTCTTACCGTCAACAATACACATTCCATGACTAATAATTTGCCTAGCAATAGATCGAGAAATAGTCAGACCAGAACGGAAAAGAACATTATCAAGTCTTGTTTCTAAAAGCTGAAATAGTTTTTTACCTGTTTCACCCTTATACTGAGAGGCCTTTTTGTAATAGTTTTTGAATACTTGCTCCACCACTCCGTAAACTCTTTTGGCTTTTTGCTTTTCTCTTAAATGAATTCCGTAGTCAGATAATCTACCTACTCTTTTTTGACCATGCTGTCCCGGAGGTAAAGCTCCTTTTCGCTCAATAGGACATTTTTGCGAATAACAACGCTCACCCTTTAAAAAGAGCTTAGCGCCTTCCCGCCTGCATAATTTGCATTTAACACCTGTTAATGTAACCATAGATTTAAAATAAATTTAATATATTATACTCTTCTTCTCTTCTT
Source organism: Patescibacteria group bacterium UBA1400 (assembly GCA_002305125.1). Lineage (GTDB taxonomy): Bacteria > Patescibacteriota > Microgenomatia > UBA1400 > UBA1400 > UBA1400. The sequence goes on from DBQG01000052.1 coordinate 2,751, forward strand.
GGGCCGACAGCCGTTATGAGGAATGGGAGTAACATCAGCAATCATACTTACCCTTACACCGCTATCCCTTAACACTCTTAAACCTGCATCTCTGCCCGGTCCCGGTCCTTTAATAAACACTCTAGCTTCTCTTAAACCATACTCCTTAGCTTTTTGCAAGGCATCTTCCAAAGCTGAGGTAGCAGCAAAAGGAGTGGATTTACGGGAACCCTTAAAACCAACCTTGCCCGTAGCACTCCAACACAAAGTATTACCCGATTCATCGGTAATAGTAACTAAAGTATTATTAAAAGTAGCAGTAATGTATATTCTACCTTTAGTAACTTTTTTAAATTGTTTTGTTTTTGCCATTATATTTTTCTCACTTTCCTGCTGCTTTTGATTTTTGAGATGCTTCTTGTTTTTGTAGTAAATCTTTTTTCATAGCACCGACAGTAGCTCTTTTACCTCTTTTAGTTCTAGCATTAGATCTTGTTCTCTGTCCTCTTGAAGGCAAACCCATAGTATGCCTTTCTCCCCGGTAACTGGCTATTTGTCTTAATCTTTTAATGTTTTCGGTTACAATCTTTTTTAAAGCTCCCTCTGTAGAAACGCTGCTAAGCTCTTTTTGCAACCTACTAACTTCTTCATTAGATAGGGTTTTAACTCTCTTTTCCGGATCAACATTGGCCTTTTCCAATACTTCTAAGGCCAGCTTGTCTCCAATGCCATAAATATAAGTTAAGGCAATCTTAGTTTTTTTTGCTTCTGGTATTTCTATTCCTGATATTCTAACCATTTTTTTCCTTATCCCTGTTTCTGTTTGTGTCTTGGATTCTCACAAACAATATAAACGCTTCCTCTGCGTTTAACAACTTTACATTTTTTACAACGTTTTTTAACAGATGCTTGTACTTTCATTATCTTGAACGGTAAACTATTCTACCTTTCTCCTCATCATAGGGTGTGGTTTCCACCTGAACCTTATCACCCGGCATAATTCTAATTTTATGGATCCGCATCTTGCCAGCTAAATGACAAAGTAATATTTTACCACTTTCTAATTCTACCTTAAACATCGTATTAGGCAAAGCCTCTAAAACCACTCCCTCGACCACTTGTTTTGTATTTTTACTATCCATATTTAACTAAAAATTAACCTTTCAATTTTAAAAAAATTGGCCCTTCTAATTTTAACAAAAAAATAGCCTGTTAACAAGGCTAAATTTAAACTTTTGTCAAAACTAAAGGTCCTGTTTTTAAAATAGCGATTGTATTTTCGAATACAGCAGCAATTTTACCATCTTTCATTCTAATTGTCCATCTATCGGAAGAATCCACTATTAAATCTGCTTTTCCCAGAGAATAAATAACCTCGATTGCTAGAGTCATCCCAGGCTTGAGCTCAGGAGTTTTGCTTATTTCAGAACTTAAAAAACAGGGAATGTTTGGCGGTTCATGCAGTTGCTGACCCACTCCATGACCGGTTAACGACCGGGAGCAAGTGTAACCAGCTCCCTCAATTGACTGCTGAATTGTCAGGGAAATATCGCCAACATGATTCCCCGGCCTGGCTACTTTAACAGCTTTAGCCAGAGTCTTTTCGCCTGTTTTTAAAAATGTATCTATTTGCCCAGAACTTTCGCCGACAACAAAACTCCGACACATATCAGTATTTAAACCCTGATCATAAAGACCGATATCAATACTCACCACATCTCCATTTTCAATCGAATAATCAAAGGGAACTCCGTGAACAATTCCCTCATTAATGTTAAGACAAGTGGCCCAGGAATAACCGGGAACTCTTTTAAAAGCCGGCTGACCTCCGGTTTTGGCAATCAACTTACAGGCCTTTTCTTCTATCTCCAGCAGATTTGTTCCAACTTCCGTTTCCTCAATGAGGGTAAACAAAATTTCTGCCAACTGATGACCCAATCTTTGCATTATTTTAATCTGTCTAGAAGTTTTTATTAATTCAGTCATTATGCAACCAAGTTCATTTCTTTTAATTTAGCTACTATCAAGTCTACTTCTTCTTTTAAAGTAAGATTTGAAGTATCAAGAATCCAAGCATCTTTTGCTATTTGTAAAGGATCAGTTTCTCTGGTGCTGTCATTTTTATCTCTTTTTTCCACATCTTTAACTACCTGAGCAAAAGTTATTTTTTCTCCGGCTTTTTGTAAATCTTTAAACCTTCTTCTGGCTCTAACTTCTAAAGTAGCCGTTAAATATATTTTTAAATCTGCATCAGGTAAAACAACAGTAGTTATATCTCTACCCTCCATTACAACAGCCTGATTACTGGCAATCTGCTTTTGCAGTTTAACCAAATGTCGTCTCACTTTGGGAAAAACAGCAACCTGAGAAGATCCCCAATGAAGCCTGGGAGTAAAAAGCTCATCAGTTACGTCCTTTCCGTTTAAATAAACGTCACAGAACCGTCCTTTTTTACTGGGCTGGGATAACTTAATCCTGCTTTTTGCTAAAACCTTAGTTAAAGGCTCTTCTTCCTCAAGGTTAAGTCCATACTGTAGGCCAAGCAAGGCCACAGCCCGATACATAGCTCCAGTATAAACATACAAAGCCCCTAGAGTTTGGGCTAAAAAATGAGCTCCTGCGCTTTTCCCTGCTCCTACGGGTCCATCTATGGCAATCTTAAGATTTTTTTTCTTTAACCTAATGCTCATTTCTTTATAACTTCCATTATCTCTTTAAAAATAGCTTCAATGGACTGCTCACCATTAATATGCCTTAATACTCCCTTGTCTTTATAAAGTTCTAAAACAGCCTCTTCACCTTTTTTGTAAAGTTTTAGCCTTTCTTTAATCTTATCTGGAGTATCATGAAGCTTACCATCAGGATTTCTTCTACCTCTTTTTAAAAGCCTTTTAATTGATTCTTCTTCACTAACATCTAAATAAAAAACATAATCAATCTTCTTGCCATATTTATCTAATTTATCTTCTAAAAAGTCTGCCTGAGAAGGATTGCGGGGGAAACCATCCAAAACCCATCCTTCTTGAACATCCGGCTCCTTAAGCCTGTTTTTCCACAAAACAAACATTTCTGAATCAGGAACATAATGCCCCTTGGCTAAAGATTCACGGCAGATATCCCCCATAATGCCTGAATCTGAAGCCGCATATTTCCGCACTAAGTCACCTGAGCCTAAATAAGGAAGACCCAGCACCTCAGCTGTTTGTTTTGCTTGAGTAGATTTACCTGATCCTTCAGGACCATAAAAGATGATATACATTGCAGTGTCCTTTTTAAATTTTTTAATTTTAAAATATTTTAAAGACCATTTAGCAAACTTCTTACTCTTTTAAAAATCCGTCATAGCTTCTCATCAGCAGTTGTGCTTCCAGGGATTTACTGGTTTCCAAAACAACCGAAACAATAATCAAAATACCTGTTCCGCCGATCATCATCGTAGTAATACCTGTTAAAGAACGGGCCAAAGTAGGTAAAATGGCAATAATGCCTAAAAATACAGCTCCTGCCAAAGTAATACGGATAATAATATAGTTTAAATAATTGGCAGTAGGTTTACCCGGCCTAATACCAGGAATAAAACCACCATGTTTTTTAATGTCTTCAGCAATCTTTTCGGGATTAAAAGTTACAGCCGTATAAAAATAAGTAAAACCAATTACCAAAAGAAAATAAATCAAATTATAAGAAAAAGAGTTAGGATTAAAAACCTTGTTTAAAAATAAAGCGATTGAGGATAGGGTAGGATTAGGTACGGTCTGTAAATACTGAGCAATCATTGAAGGCAGAAGAACTAAAGAAACAGCAAAGATAATGGGAATTACCCCTGCCTGGTTAATTTTTAAAGGTAGGTAAGTACTGGTTCCGCCATAAGTCTTTCTTCCTCTTATTCTTCGGGCATAAGATATTTTAATCTGCCTTGAAGCCTGATCAACAAAAACAATTGCCCCCACCACCATTACCGCCATGACTACAAAAATTAAAAGGTTAAAAAAGTTAATGGTTTGAGCAAGAGAAAATGTCTGAAACAAAGAAATAGGCATCCTGCCCACAATTCCGGCAAAAATAAGTAAGGAAATTCCGTTCCCAATACCATATTGAGAAATCAAT
>DBQG01000038.1:0-954 GCA_002305125.1 Patescibacteria group bacterium UBA1400
CAAACCAAAAATTCCTTTTACCAAAGAAGCTTTCCGGCAAATGGAAGAAAAAATTGAAAGTTTACAGGAAAAAAGGGAAACAGCAGTGCAAAACCTGCAAACAGCCAGGGAAATGGGAGATCTGTCGGAAAACGGAGCTTATAAAGCCGCCAGATGGGAACTAGGCGGCATTGACAGAGAACTAAGAAGATTAAACTATCTAAAAAAGTTTGGCCATATAGAGGAAAAAAAAGTTACGGGCATAGTTGGTTTTGGCAACCAGATAACTTTAAAAAACGACAGCAGTCAAATAACTTTTACTCTTGTCGGTAGTTTTGAAGCTGATCCTAAAAAAAATAAGCTATCTTTAGACAGTCCAATCGGCAAAGCGGTTTTAGGCAGACAGGTCGGAGACACAATAACTCTTCAGGCTCCAAGCGGCACTATCAGTTTCAAGCTTGTTAAACTAGAGTAACAGAAAAAACTTAATCAACAAATGTCAGAGCAATTCCTTTTTTATTTATTCTCCCGGTTCTGCCGATTCTGTGAATATAATCCTCTTTAGATTCAGGCAGATCATAGTTAATCACATGAGTAACATCATCTATATCCAAACCTCTTGAGGCTACATCAGTAGCTACTAAAATTTTAATCTTGTTTCTCTTAAACTGCTCCAATGCCCGCTGACGCTGACTCTGAGTTTTATTGCCGTGGATTGAAGCCACCCAAAACCCTTTTTCNNCTTAAAATTCCTGCCAGTTTTTCAATGCCTCTTTTTGTCCTGCCAAACACCAATACTTTATCAAAGCCTTCCTGAAGCAGTAAATCATGAAGCAGGTCTGTTTTTAACCGGCCGTTTACTCTTACAATAATCTGCTTAACATTAGTACAAGCCTGATCTGACTGAATGGAAACAAGAGCCGGATCCTGCAGAAAATCATTGGCAATTCTTCTCATGTTTTCAGGCAAAGTAGC
>DBQG01000038.1:1034-2798 GCA_002305125.1 Patescibacteria group bacterium UBA1400
TCAGGCCTTCTTCTAAGCAAACTAATCTGCCTATTAATAGATACGCCACCAATACAAACAGTTGAATAAACAGGCAAATTTTTAGCAAAATCTTTAAACTCTACTTCTATTTGAAAAGCCAATTCCCTGGTAGGAACTACAATTAAAACTCTTTTATTCTTACCTATAAGAACCTTATTGATTAAAGGCAGTAAAAAAGCAGCTGTTTTTCCTGATCCGGTTCTGGCTAAACCAACCACATCCCTTTCTTCAAAAACAAAAGGAATCACTTGATCCTGAATCGGGGTCAGCTGTTCATACCCCTTAGCCTTAATATTAGCTTCTAACTGGCCAGCAAAGGAAAAATCAGTAAATTTATATTTAGGAACATAAGCTTCCTGTTTTTGTTCTCCTGTTTCTGCCACTAAAAATGAAGGGTCAAATGTTTTCTGCCTTCCATAATTTCTTCTTCCTCCGTTAAATCTGGAAAAGCTTCTTTTACCCCAAGAATAAGAACTGCGTCTATTTTTTTGATTATACATAAACATAAAATGCCCACTATCAAGCTGGAACACTCCTAAACTAATAACTGCTCAATTTGGAAAACGAATAATGAAGTAAGAAAAAATATCTGCTTTTCTAATGATTCAAACCGAATTCGAAACTAAGCAAGGATTTTTAAAATCCTAATAAGCATAAGTTTAACACATAAACAGAAGATAAGCAATTATCGGCCTGTTAAAAAAGAAAAAGGGCAAACAGATTTTGGTTTCAAAATTTATTTAAAAAATTTTTCTATCTTCAAGATAATAAACACCTTCTAAAAAAGTAATCTCAACCTGTTTAAGGCCAAAACAGCCTTGTTCCGGATCTGAATAGTATAAAATACCGAAAGGAAACAAATCGTGTTCTTCTTCCTCTTTTTTTGTTTCTAAACTTAGACCTTCTTCAATATCTGGCAGAATTTTAACTGGAGGTCCGTTTTCAACGGCAAAAATACTCACCATATGCTGCTTATCTCTTACTTGAGAATACTGTTCTAAACTATGAACAAAAAGAAGACACGGCTGATCTTGATTAAATAAAACTGCTGCTTCCTGCAAGTCTTTAAGCTCGGCATCGTCATCAGCCATCAAATGATTTCTAAGTTCTTCATTTGCTTCACCTGCTAAATCAATTCTTACTATTTCTGGCCGCCAATCATTGAAAACAAACTCTATTCCGCAAAATTTAAATTGCCCTTCAGCCGCCAAACTCTCTCCTTTACCTGAAAATGGGGCAAGAAGACCTTCTTCAATATATGGCATAAGCTTATAAAAATAATTTTTATTTAATCTAACTTACAACCAACTTTTACATTTAATCCTATTAGTTAAATTTCCTTTACTGCGGAAAAAGTGATACTAATAGTATAATCCTTTAAAAAACCGGGTTTTTCATTATGAATTTTTATATTAGCAAAACCTGCTTTTTTTAAAAGTTTTAAATACTTCTGCTTTAAAATAGCTCCGGCAACACACCCGCTTAAAAACTTTTTATCAGTTTTTATCCTGGCCGGCAAAGGTTTTACTAAAACTACATCAGAAACCATTAGTCTTCCCCCGGTTTTCAGCACCCGGTAAGCTTCGCGAAAAACCTTTTCTTTGTCAGGAGCCAGATTAATTACACAGTTAGAGATAACCACATCCACCTCAGCTTCTTTTAAGGGCAACTCTTCAATATCCCCTTTTCTGAACTCCACATTATCAAACCCACCTTTTTTAGCATTAAGTCTGGCTTTCTCCA
>DBQG01000042.1 GCA_002305125.1 Patescibacteria group bacterium UBA1400
GATAACAAAAGGCAGGATGCCTATGCCTGGATCAAAAAACAGATACAAGAAACAAAAACCCAGGTCTTTATTGTCTGCCCCCTGGTAGAAGAATCTGATAAAGAATCAATGAAAAATATAAAAGCGGCTACGGCTGAGTTTGCTCAACTTAAAAAAGTGTTCAAAAATTTAAACCTAGGTCTTTTGCACGGACGGATGAAATCAGGAGAAAAAGAAGAAGTTATTGGCAAATTTAAAAAAGGCGACCTGTCTATTTTAGTATCTACTCCTGTAGTTGAAGTGGGTATTGATGTTAGCAATGCCAGTATTATGGTTATTGAGGCAGCTAACAGATTCGGCCTGTCTCAGCTTCATCAACTGCGGGGTAGAGTAGGCAGATCAAGCAAACAAGCCTACTGTTTTCTTTTTACATCTGAAGCAGAAAAACAAGACCTTAAAAGGCTAAAGGCCATGCAGCAGTACTCTTCAGGTTTTAAGTTGGCAGAAATTGATCTTGAAATTAGGGGACCCGGAGAAGTTTATGGAACTAAACAGCATGGCTTTGTTAATCTAAAACTGGCTTCTTTTTTAGACACAAACTTAATTAGCAAAACCAGAAGTGACGGAGAGCAAATCATTGCCCAAATAAACAAACTTCCTCTATTGCAAAATAAATTGAAAAATTATAAAATGAGGCTTATTGAGCCAAATTAACAAGTTAACAGAGGCTTATTGAGCCAAATTAACAAGTTAACAGAGGCTTAATAAATTAATAAACAAGTAATTTTTAATAAAGGAAAACAATGGGAGCATTACCAAAAAGGAAAATATCAACTAGAAGAAAAGGAAAGAGAAGAGCAGCTCAAAAACTTACTCTTCCCACGCTTGTCGTTTGTCAAAAATGTGGTGAAAAAAAACTTCCCCACATGATTTGTCAAAACTGCGGCACCTACTCCAAAAATGAAAACGCCGCATGATCCCAGGCATAAAAAAAGAGAAAAAATAGTCAAAAGACTTTATGAGTGGAGTTTTGGTCATGCGGAAGTTGACTCTCCTTTAATAAATCAAATCTTGTCTAACCTAAAAACTATTGATAAAGTAATAGCTGAAAGTGCCCCAGAATGGCCTGTTGATAAGTTAAATAAAATTGATTTGGCTATTTTAAGACTGGCTGTTTGGGAACTTTTGATTGAAAAGAAAAAACCTGTTAAAGTAATAATAGATGAAGCAATTGAACTGGGAAAAGAGTATGGAGCAGACAGCTCTGCTAAATTTATAAACGGCGTTCTGGGAACTGTTGTTAAAAAAACTTATGGGGAGAAAAATGAATTTTGAAAAAATAGTTATTGATATCACCTCAGAAACTCTGGGAGTAGAAAAAAATCAGATTAACTTAGATTCTGACTTTTATGAAGATTTAAACGCCGAAAAGCTTGAGGTAATTGATATTGTCTTAAAGGCAGCCCGCGACTGCCAAGTGGAACTGTCCCAGGAAACAGTTCAGGAAGAGATTAATAATATTAGAACCGTTAAAAATCTTATTGATTGGCTTCAATTTAACTCCGATGAAATTTAATTTAGAAAAACAGTTTCAGAATAAAATTCTTTTTAAAAGAGCTTTTGTCCACCGCTCCTATCTTAATGAACATAAAGAAGAACAGATAGGTTCAAATGAACGGTTGGAGTTTTTAGGAGACGCTGTTCTAGAGTTAATTGTCTCCTTATATCTTTTTAAAAAATACCCTCTTTTTCCTGAGGGAAAGCTAACAGCCTTAAGGGCAAGGTTAGTCCAAACAAAAACCCTAAGCCTAGCCAGCCAAACCCTTGGCCTTGGTTCTAAAATTAAACTTTCCAAAGGAGAAAAAGCCTCAGGTGGAGAAACTAACCCCTCAATCTTAGCTGATACTTTTGAAGCTGTTATCGGAGCTTTGTATCTTGACCAAGGCTTTGATAGGGCCTATGAATTTGTAGTTAAAAATCTGCTTGAACCGGCAAAAAAACTATTTGCCAGCAAACTACCTCATGACTACAAAAGCCAACTGCAAGAGCTTATTCAAGCTAGAAAAAAACCTTCACCGGTTTATCAGGTACTTGACTCTTTTGGACCTGATCACAGTAAAACCTTTATTGTCGGTTGTTTTGTTGACGGTAAACAGCTGGGAAAAGGGGAGGGAAGATCAAAACAAGAAGCAGAACAGCAGGCTGCTAAAAAAGCACTTGCAAAATTGCAATTAAAAACATAAAATTAGAAGGTTATAAATTTTTTTAAAATAAAATGCTTAAAATAAGATTGACCCGAAGAGGAAAAAGAAAACAGCCATTCTATCGAATTGTTGTAGTTGAGTCTTCATGGAAAAGAGACGGTAAGTATATCCAGCTGCTTGGCCATTACAATCCCTTAACTGAACCGGCCACTGTTAAGATTGATAAAAAAGCTTATCAGAGCTGGATTGAAAAAGGTGCCCAGCCTAGCCTAAGAGTTAAAAAACTTATAAAGTAAATTAGAAATAAATTAGACATAAGCTAAAAATAAGTTAAAAATAAACCAAATGAAAAAACTTGTCAGCTATCTTATTACTTCCATTGTTGACAATCCTGATAAAGTAGAGATAACAGAAACTTCTACGCCTCAAGGACTAATTCAACTCAATGTTAAAGTGGCTCAAGAAGATATGGGAAAAGTAATCGGTAAAAGAGGTAACATTATTAAGGCCATCAGAAGTCTTTTAAGAGTAAAAACCATTTTAACCGGAAAAAAAGCCATTCTTACTTTAGAAGAGTAAAAGATCCTTTTTTTAATTTTAATAGCAGAAATAAAACTTCTATCTTCTTTAATTAATCACCCTGATTGTCATTTGAAAAAGAACTGAAAAAGTCTTTTTTTCCTGTGGGAGCATTGGGTTTTAATGCAGGCGGAGATTTAAAAGCACTTATTCTTTCAATTATATTAACTTCGTCCTGGGTTAGAATGGGAAAAGGAGCGTCAAGTTTACCCACATCGTCTGGAGGAAGCTGGTAAAAAACTTTTACCAATAAAACAATCTTTAAATTGGAGGAAAGGGAACTTTCCGAAATCATGTTTAAATCCATTTTATTTATCCTCATAAGAGGACTGGTTTTTTCCAGTTTATTTATAAAAGAAGAGATGTTGTTCAGCTTTCCTTCCACGCTAAAAGAAATGTCAAAGTTTTGCACCTTGCTTTTTACTTTTTCGTCTATCTGACCAGGCTTAAGCTCAATCCCTGCAAATCCAACCTGCTCATCCAAAGATAACTGCTCAAGCGAGGCTAAAAGATTTAAAACTGGCTTACGTGAAGGAAACACATTTTCCACTGCCAAAACCTTACTTTCAATTTCTGCCTGATCAACAGCCTTAAGTTTTTCGGATTTTTCTACTAATTTAGCAACCATCTTGGCGTTATCTTTATTTTCTTTACTTAAAGATAGAGTTTTACCTAAGATAGGTTTTAATAAAACTAAAGTTAAAGTAAAAATTACCACAATAATAATTGAAGGAATTGTATATTGTTTATATTTCTCAATCATTGTTAACCCTTAAAAGATAAATATATCCCTAAAGAGTAGCCTTTTTCAGCATCATAGTTAATATTTTTTATCTTTATCTGAGAAAAGACAAGATCACCTATCTGGGAAGTGCTTTCCATTCCGTCTAGAAAATCTTTTACTGCCCTAAAGCTTTTACTGCTGGCAGAAAAGCTTACGCCGCCTTTTTCGTCAATGATAAAACCATTGATAGCAATTCCTTCAGGAATAAGGTTAAAAACCGCTTCAGTAATTTGTTGATTTTCTTTTTGGCTTGCCAGGATATCCTGCAGGGAAGTAAGCTTGTTTTTTAAATAAACCTGTTTTGTTTCTATGCCGCTTAAACTTTCCACCTCTTGTTTAGCAGCCTGAAACTTTCTTTCTAAATCATCAGCCTGTTTTTTTAAAATTAATTGATAGGAGAAACTAACAACTAAAACCAAAATATAAAGACCAAGGAAGATAAAAGAACTAAGATTAAGCCAAAAGATAACTTTTGATTTTCTTTGAATGGCAACTGCTTTGTCTTTTAAGAAATTAATACTATTCATCTTCTCTAGTGGCCAACCCTACGGCTACAGAAAACCTGGAACCGGGAATATTTTTAGGAAACTTTTCGTCTTTTATAAAGTTGACAAACGGATCTAGAACTAAAACCTCAAGATTCATTGTTTTAGCAAGGTAAGAAGAAAGTCCCGGCATATCAGCGCCGCCGCCGCTTATTATTAAAGAGTTAATTTTAGCCTCTGAATTTTTTTGCTGAAAGAAGGCAAAACCCTTTTTAACTTCATCAATAATAACATTTAAGATAGGCTTAAGAGTTTTTGCTACCTTTCCTTCTAGCTGTCCTTCATTAATTCCATAATTAACCTTATACTGTTCAGCTTGTAAAGGTTCCATTCTTAAATTTTTAGCCACAGCTCTTGTTAAAGCTTCACCTCCTGTATTTAAAGTTCTGATAAACTGCAGGGTATTGTTATAAATTACCACCATATCAGTGGAACGATGCCCAAAATCAATTAAAAATTGGGCTTTGGTTGCATCATAATTATTTAAAAGACGCAACAGGGAAAGAACCTCTGTTTCTACAGCCAGAGGTATCAAACCGGCTCCTTCAACGGCCTCAACAATTTTGGTTAAAGTCCTTTTTTTGGCTGCCACCAGTAAAACCAACATTCTTTCGTTTACTGCTCCCTTAGGAGGCATTTTTAAAACCAAATACTCAAGCTGAACTTCCTCTAGGGGAACAGGAATATATTGTTCTGCTTCAAAATTAATGGCTGTTGCCAGTTCTGCTTTAGATAGGGGAGGGAGTTCAATAATTTGACTGAAAACTTCTGTTTCAGGTAAGCCCAAAATAACATTTTTTGTATCTACCTTAGCATCGTCAACAAGCTTTTTAATTGTTTCTTGAAGGGTAACCTTATCCTGTTGAGCTTCAGAATCCAGAGAAACCGGGGTTCTTACTTCTCCCCAAGTAGATAATCTAAACTCCTTACCACTTTTCTCAACTTTAGCAAGTTTAATTGAATATGAGCCAATATCTAAACCAAAACGAGCAGACATATTTTCAGTATATAAGATTTACTTTTGTATTACAAACTTTATCTTTACTGCTATAAACTTTCCAAGTTACCGCTATTGGTAAATAAGGTAAAGTCAAAAATAGGAGGTACTACAGGAATTGTCCGGGAAACAACCACCTTGCCAATCTTATCGCTTGCCTGATTACCCAGATTACCTACAACAGATGTAATTCTATATTGCTGTGTGGCTAAGGTGCCATTGGTTTCAATCATAACTGTTGTTTCATCATAAAGAGCCTTAACTCTCACCAGTTTGGCATCGGCTGTTAAATTTATCTGCTTGCTGTAGGAAAAACTCCCTGTTCCCGCTTGGGAAACATCTTCAAAACCATTATTGCGACCAGCTGCTACAGGGTTCACTCCGTATCTTTGCAAATCATAATCGGCTTCATAAACCCCAACTTCCAAAGAAGCCTTTATATCTGTTTCTTCTGATTTGGTTGAATCAAGCCAATGAATAGTCATTTGGGTAGCACCGGAGCCGTCAACTAAAATACTCATAACCTCGTCTTTTGAAATTGTCTGAGAAACGCCATTTTGCAGCTCTTCAACAGTTACCTCTGCCTCAAG
>DBQG01000041.1 GCA_002305125.1 Patescibacteria group bacterium UBA1400
TCATACTTGCTATAAAAAAGATAGTAAATATAGGTCTGAGAGTCATAAATTATAATCTTGTCATATTCATTTTCTTTTTCAAAAGTGTAGTTTAAAACCTGTTTAATGGGGTACTGCCAATCCACTTCGGATATAACCGGATACAGTTGAAAATAAAAATACTGAAAGTACAAAAAACTGACAAGGTAACCCACAGTTATTAAATTAAAATATAACCTTTTTTCCTTAAGTTTATTAACACAAAATACAAGACCATAACCTATTAAAATAAAAGGCGCCGGCAGCATGTTTAAAAACCGGAGGCTGTGGGGAGATTCAATTGTCAAACTGGAGATTATAGGAGAAGTAAAAAACCAAAAAAGCACAAATAACTGATACTGCCGCCTTTGCTTAAAAAATAAGTAAAGGCCAAGCAGTAAAAAGGGCAGGTCCAAATAATAAAGCATACCTACATTTTTTAAGTTTAAACGCCAATTAACATCAGTCTCTCCTGAAAACAGAAACTTAAAAGAAAGGTGCTTTAAATAGTTTTGGGCAAAAGTCCTAATGATATGAAACTTATAATTGTTACCTATGCCTAAAAGCCTCCTTCCTTCCTGTATGTCTTGAACGTAAAGCTGGTTAACCTCGTTTATTCTGGTAGCATCACTGGTTATAAGAGTTCCGCCTCCCCTACTTGTTCCTTCAGGTGAAAGGCTGTGGATAAGATTTGGTAAAGTTAACACAAATAAAATCAGCATAAAAACTAAATAATGCTTAAAATTTTTTAAAATCTTTTTCCTATAGACAATAAAAAAGCCTACCAGTAAAAACGGTACATAAAATTTAACGGAATGATAAGCATAAGTGGCGGCTGAAAAAGCAACGGCAGACAACCAAAGATATTTTTTGTCTTTAAGGCCTTTAAAAAGAGCGGTTATCCCTAAGGCTTGCAAAAAAACAGCCAAAATAGCTTCAAAACCAACCCGGGAAAACCGCAAATGCCAGGGAGAAATAGCCAGTAAAAAAGCCGCCGTCAGAGCAGTTAAAATAACGTTTTTCTCTGCTTTTTCCTGCTTTAATAGATTGCTAACTAAAAAATAAGTTACAATAACCGTCAAGGTTCCCAGTATGACCGAAGGAAATCTGACGGAAAATTCATTTAAACCAAAAATAAAAACAAAAGGCACCAGCAGGTAAATATATAAAGGACTTTTATAATCTTCAAATGATTTAAAGGCCAAGGGAAGTCTTTCCCCCCATTCATCCTTGCCTGTTTTTAAAATTGAGTAAGCATTATAACCAACCGCAGCCTCATCCCAACTTAAAGAAACAGGAACAGTAGTAAATTTATAACATCTTAAAAAAAGGGCTAATGCTGTTATTAACAATAGTGCTAAAATCTTTTTTTTCATGCCCTTCCTAATCTTAAAACAAGTTTTAAAGCAATAAGTATAGGTTCAAAAAAATCTTTATAACTAAGCTTTGATTTTCCTGCTCTCCGATCCTGAAAGATAATCGGCATCTCTTTTACCTTACAACCGGCCTTAACAGCCCTGAAAACAGACTCCATGGAAATGGCCAGGCCTTTTTGAGAAAACAAGCCGTTAGGATTAATTGCCAATAAAGCTTTTCTTTTATAGACCTTATAACCTGAACCTATGTCTTTTAAGGATAGTCCTAAAAGCAGTCTCAGAAACACACCGGAAAGTTTGGAAATATTTGTCCTAAATGAACTTCTGTCCGAATCACGGCCGCCGGCCACAAATCTGGAACCTAAAACAACATCATACTTATCTTGTTTCAGCTCCTGTAGAAATTCAGGCAGATATTTAGGGTTATGGGAAAAATCAGCATCCATTTCAATTATTACATCAGCCCCCTGTTTTAAACAAAAATTGTAACCAGTAACTCCTGCCAAAGCTCTGCCTCTCGGAGGCTTCCTATGAACCACTTTAATTTTTGATTTATATTTAGAAGCCAAACTGTCGGCAATTTCACCGGTTTTATCCAAAGAAGCATCATCCACAATAGCAATATGAAGGTTGGGAATATTTAACCCTAAAATTTTTTCCGTCAAAGATTTTAAGTTTTCTTCTTCATTATGACAGGGAAGAAAAAGCCAAATATTTTTAAACTTCATTTAAATAATTTTTTAACCTTAATTTTTTCAAATTTTATTTGGACAATTATTAACTTCATTTAAATAACCCCTTGGCTCTCTGATACTCACTTGGAGTTCCAATATCAATAAAACTTCCTTTTGCCTCAAAGGCATAAAAAGGAAGGTTGTGTTTAATAATATGAGGAAAAACATGATACTCCAAGGAGTACTCTTTTTGTTTAATTAGATCTTTTTTAATCACTTTAGGGAAATGAGCAAATATTTTTTGATCAAAGTAATAAACTCCACCATTAATCCAGCCCTTCTTATGAATGGGTTTTTTTTCACTGAAGCTTGTTATTTTAAAATCATCATCAAATTTTATATGACCTTTGTCATAAATATCGGCTATACTGGTTAAACAAACAGTGGCCAGGGACTTTTTTTCCTGATGAAACTTTTTCAGCTCTTTTAAATCTGCCTCAAGATAAGTGTCACCGTTAAAACAGAAAAAAGGCCCTTTGATTTTTTTTCTGGCTGCTGCCAAAGCTCCTGCTGTTCCTGACGGCTCTGTTTCCTCAGAGTAACTAATATTAATACCCAACTCTTCTCCATTGTTAAAATATTCTTTAACTACGTTTTTAAGATGGCTAACACAAATAACAAAATTTTTTACACCAAAACCTTTTATATTATTTAAAAGGTAAAACAAAAACGGTTTTTGATTTATCAAAGCCATTGGCTTTGGCGCATCGCAGACAACCCGGCTTAACCTGGTGCCATATCCGGCTGCTAAAATAACGGCCGTATCTTCAATCATGTTTTCTTATTATAAAATTATTTTCTACTTTTAAATCAGATAAGCTATTAATAATAAGATCTGCCTTTGAATAATCAAAGTGTTTTGAGTACTTAGTGGGAATAGCAATACAAACCATTCGGGCTGCCTTGGCTGCCTCAACTCCAGTTAAAGAATCTTCAAAAGCGCAACAGTTTTTAGGAGAAATCTTAAGTTTTTTAGCTGCTGCTAAATATATATCGGGTAAAGGCTTTATTCTTTGGCCAATATCATCCTTATCAACAATGACATCAAAATATTTATCCAAACCAAGTCTTTTTACTGCCTTTAAAGTTTCTTCCTTATGGGAAATAGTTGCCAGCGCCAATAGCAATCCCTCTTTTTTAGCTTTTTTCAAAAGATCCAATACACCATCGCAAAGACCAATAGAATCCAAATGCAACTTATAATAATCTCTCTTTTCTTCTTTTAAGTCTTCAGCTGTTATGCTTAGATTTCCCCTATTTTTAATAAACCGGGCAATAGCTAAATCGCCTTTGCCGGCAAACATTTTAAAATCATTTTCACTAAAAATAACTCCATAATTTTTTGCAACCTCTATCCAAGATTTACAATGCCAGGCTTCCGCATCTAACAAAGTTCCGTCCTGATCAAAGATAAAAGCCTTAAACGAACCCAGTTTAGTATTGATTTTACGGTTCATAATCATTTTATTTTATCTTAAACCTTTGAAATCAAAATTAAAATCCTGTTTAAAGGTTTGCAGTTTTTTTAAGTTTGTTTCTAAAACCCCTTGCTGTTTTGGAGGACAAAGAAAAAAATAGTAGCCGGCACCTCCGGCTCCAATCAACTTGCCCCCAAAAGCTCCGCTTGCCACTGCTGTTTTATAAATATTATCAAGCCTTTTATTTGTTACCAGAGGATTAGTTGCTTTTTTGGTTTGCCA
>DBQG01000004.1:0-372 GCA_002305125.1 Patescibacteria group bacterium UBA1400
TCAAATCTTGGTCTTTCCTCTCTAGGCTTGGCAACGTTAACAGCAATTTTCCTTCCGTCCATTTCAGTTTCGTTTAAATTTTTGATAGCTTCATCAGCAGCTTTATCGTCTTCCATTTCCACAAAACCAAAACCTTTGCTTTGGCCGCTAAACCTATCTGTGATAACATCACAGGAAACAACTTTACCAAATTTGGAAAAGATTTCTTCCAGTTGGGAGCTAGTTACGCTGTAAGGAAGCCCTCCAACAAATAGTCTTTTAGACATGTATTATTCACCACCCTTCTATTGTTAATACTGTCTCTGTCTGCTGATAGAAAAAATCTTTGGAGGACATCTTCTGATCGCACCGAAGAAACAGGTCTTTTATATA
>DBQG01000004.1:416-634 GCA_002305125.1 Patescibacteria group bacterium UBA1400
AATCTTTTTATATAAACAACTTCTCCCTCCCTGGCCTTTTTTAATTTGATGGCCTAAAGAAAGCGGTTTTAACGCATGAAAGACAATATGAAGTTCAAGATTGGTGATAAGCTGATTAAGTGTAATAAAGTTTTTAGAATTTTTAAAATAAAACCGATTATAAGTTTAGACAAAAAAGATAAACTGATTTTTTACAAACCTTATTTTGATCTTAAATA
>DBQG01000004.1:774-12458 GCA_002305125.1 Patescibacteria group bacterium UBA1400
TGGAAGAAGTTGCTTTTGTAAGCGGTGTTACTCTTTTAAAAGCCAAGGAAAAGATTCAAAAAGCTTTGGCAAAAAATCTATAAACTTCATTTTAAACTACTTATTAAGTTTAAATTTCTTACCGTAAATTTTTCTTCTGTTTTATTTTTTCTTTTTGATTTTTCCTTTTTCAACAAACCTTCAATTTTATAATTCTTTTTTATAATTCCTTATTAAGTTATTACTTAGTTATTACTTATTTCTAACCTTTATTATTTATAGTTTTATTATTATCTAATTTTAACCGAAAGTTAACTTAATCTCGTTTTTTAAATTATGAATATCAAAAAAATAAGTATTATTATTCCTGTTTACAACGAAAGGAAAAATATAAAGAATCTTTCTTATAAGTTGATTAAGGCCATGGAGAGCAAAGGATATACATATGAACTTATTTTTATTGATGATCATTCACAAGACGGAACATTTCAATATTTAAAACAGTTGGAACGTAAACTTCCTTTAAAGGTTAAATTAAAACAAGGATTAAAAGGAAAGGCTTTTTCTCTTCTTCAGGGGTTTGACGAAGCAAGTTTTAATACTTTGGCAATGATTGATGGAGACTTGCAATATCCTCCTTCAGCCATTCCCAAAATGATTAGAAAACTTCAGAAAGGCTATGATGTTGTAGTGGCAAATAGGCGCTTCAGCGAGGTTTCTTTTCCCCGAAAAATATTCAGTCGGACCTTTTCATTTATTTTTACTAAATTATTACATAAGCTTGACTGCGATGTTCAGTCCGGCCTTAAAGTTTTTAGAAAAAAAGTAATTAATAAAGTTAAATTAAATCCCTCTCAATGGACTTTTGATTTAGAGTTTTTACTCAAGGCCCGAACATCAGGCTATCAAATAGGATCAGAAGACATTTTTTTTAGAAAAAGAAAGTTTGGCAAATCAAATATAAATTTATTTAAAACATCTTGGGAAATAGGCTTTAATGCGATAAAGCTAAAATTTGCTGAAAAAAATCTGCAAACTGTTCTAAGCAGGAAGCTTTTTAAAAATGGTTTTTATGTTAAAAATAAAAAATTTACAACTTATAATTCGCTTGCTTTAAGCAAAAGTGCTTTTTACCGTTTATCAAAAGGACAGAAGATTTTTCTATTAAGCAGTTTGGGTTTTTTAACCACTCTTTTTATTTTTAACAGGACATCATTCCTAATTCTTTTATTTTCCTTAATTATAATTTTTTATTTTTCTGATTTACTCTTTAATCTTTTTTTAGTTTACAAGGGTTTTTATAAAACCTCAGAAGTAAAAGTTCCAGCCGATCAGCTTAAAAAACAGAAAACATGGCCTTTTTATACTGTTCTTTGCCCCTTATTTAAAGAGCATAAAGTTTTACCTCAATTTATTAAGGCAATTTCCAACCTTGATTATCCTAAAGACAAGTTGGAAGTAATTCTTTTGCTTGAGGAAAATGATAGCCAAACTCTTAAGCTTGCCAGAAGTCTTGATCTGCCTTCCTATTTCAAAATAAAAGTGGTTCCTTATACCCAACCTCAGACAAAGCCCAAGGCTTGCAATTATGGTTTAAGGAAGGCTTTAGGAAAATATGTAGTTATTTATGATGCTGAGGATGTTCCGGAGCCTGATCAGCTTAAAAAAGCTGTTTTAGCTTTTCAGCAGGAAGACGATGATGTTGTTTGTTTGCAGGCAAAACTTAATTATTACAACCGAAGGCAAAATCTATTAACGCGTTTATTTACCCTGGAATATTCTTTTTGGTTTGATTTAGTGCTTTCTGGACTTCATTCCATTAAGGCACCTATTCCTTTAGGAGGAACTTCCAACCATTTCAAAACTAAAACTTTAAAGAAAATTCATGGATGGGACGCTTTTAATGTTACTGAAGATGCTGATTTAGGTATCAGGCTTTTTAAAGAAGGTTATAAAACCGCGGTTATAGATTCAACTACTTATGAAGAGGCAAACAGCCAGCTTAAAAATTGGTTTAGACAACGATCCCGTTGGATAAAAGGTTACATGCAAACCTACTTTGTTCATACTCGTAACCTTAAAAATTTTTTAAACTTAAAAAACAGCTGGCACTTTTTAACTTTTCAGATGGTAGTGGGAATGAAAGTTATTTCTTTATTGCTAAATCCTCTTTTATGGCTGCTGACGGTTTTTTATTTCGCTTTAAGGCCACTAATCGGAGATTTTATTGATTCCCTTTTTCCTTCCTCGATTTTTTATTTAGGAGCCTTTACTTTATTTATTGGCAATTTTTTCTATATTTATTTTTATGCTCTGGGAGTTGCTAAAAGAAAGCTTTGGAGTTTGGTGATTTACACTTTTTTTGTTCCTTTTTACTGGATTTTCATGAGTCTTGCGGCGGTTTTTGCCTTATGGGAGCTTATTGTTAAACCATATTACTGGCAGAAAACAAAACACGGCCTTCATTTAGGGAAAATGTCGAATAAAGTTGAAGCGGGCAGGGTTTCGTACTCTTTTAATTAATTATGGAATGGAGAAAAACTATGGATTTTTTAAAAAAAGATGAGGGATTTGTTTTAACTTTTGCAGCTTTCTTGATAAGTATTATTGCCTGGATAATTTCTTATTCCTTAAATTTGGTGACTGCCTATAATGACTCAATGTCTCATCTTAATCTTTCCCGTTTTGTGGTTGACAATATAAAAACCGGATTGTCGCAGATTGGAGGAGTTTGGTTGCCCCTGTCCCATCTTTTAGCCTTGCCGCTTATTAAATTTGATTGGGCTTGGCATTCTGGCTTTGCTGGCAGCATCGTTTCCATGATCTCTTTTACGGTTTCTGTTTTAACTGTTTATAAAATTGTTAAAGAAATTACAGGCAGGGGTTGGGCGGCAATTATAGGCAGTTTAGCTTTTGCTTTTAATCTTAATATTCTCTATTTGCAAACCACTCCTTTAACAGAACCCCTTTATTTGATAATTTTTCTGTTATCTGTTTTTTTCTTTGTAAAATGGCTTAAGCAAGGGAGAGCTTTTTATTTACCCATTTTGGGAGCTTTAGGATTTTTCCAGGTTTTAACCCGCTATGACGGTTGGTTTGTGGTGATCATAGAAGGCCTGCTTATTTTGTTATACCTACTATTTTCTCGGAAAGAAAAGTTTTCTGATAGTTTGGGAAGATTAATTCTTTATGCTCTACCAGTATTTTTAGGTGTAGGATTATGGTTGCTTTGGAACCTGCTTATTTTTAACGACCCTCTTTTTTTTGCTTTTGGTCCTTATTCTGCTCATGCTCAGCAGGAAGTAATAGAAAACAAGGCCGGTCTTATAATGAAAGGCAACTTACCGCTCTCTTTTTTAGCGTTTTTCTTTGCTGTTTTAAATAATGTTGGGACTTTTGTGGTTTTGACAGGTTTATTGGGTTTATATGTGTTCTTTAACGAGGTGAAACATTTTACTTTATCCCAAAAAACTTTATTTTTATTAATGCTTTTTTCGCCCATTATTTTTAACATTCTAGCCTTATATTTAGGATTTTCTATCCTAAACACTCCTGAACTTAACTGGAATCCATCATCTGATCCGGCCGGACAATGGTTTAATGTCAGGTACGGTATTTTAGCCTTGCCCGCTTTTGCAGTTTTGGCAGGGTTTGCTGTTAGTAAAAAAAAGCTGGATGCTGTTTTGGGATTAATAATTATTATTGCTCAAGTTCCTATTATGTATAATCAGGGAATTATTACTATAGAGGATGGAACTGTTGGCTCAAGTTCTTTTACCAACGGTGATATTTCTCAAAAACTTGCTGGTTTAGTCAACTCTGATGATAAAATTCTTATGTCAACTTCTTTTTTTAATGCAGTTGCTTTTAAAAGCGGTAAACCTTTAAAACAGTTTATTCATGAAGGAGTTGACTATTGGGGGAAGGCTGTTGTTTACCCTGAAGATTATGCTACCTGGCTGGTAATGGCCAATGGTGATGTGGGAGAACCGCTTTATACTTCTTTAATTAAAAATCAGCAGGGAAGGTTTCTGGCTTATTATGAACTGATTTACAAAGGCGAACATGCAGATATTTATGTTTTAAAACCAGAGCAGGACCTTTTTGTAGCTGTAAAAGAGTCGGAATTAATATTGGGATCATCGCCCTTTAAAGCAGTAGGAGTTAATTCTTATGATTTAGCTTATAAAAGCAAGGAAGAGATAGTGGAAACATTTAGGTTGTTGCAAACAGCAGGAGTTAATACAGTGAGGTTTTGGGCTTTTGGGGATGGTTTTCCGGAAGGTTTTCAACCCCGGGCGGGGACTGTAAACAAGGAGAGATTTGATAATTTGGATTATATTATTAGTTTAGCCAGACAGCACCATATCAGATTAATAATTGTTTTAACTAATAACTGGCAGGATTATGGAGGAAAAGAACAGTACTTATTGTGGACCGGAAACAATCCTGAAACGGAAATTTTGTTTTATCAGGACGTGCAGGTTAAAGAATTATTTAAAAACTATATTAATAAAGTAGTTTCCCGTCATAATTTAATTACGCAAACAGATTATGTTAACGATCCTTCTATTTTGGCATGGGAAATAATTAATGAACCGCGTTTAAATGAAGGAGATGTTCAGTTGATTGCTGACTGGACCGAAGAAATAGCAGCCTATATAAAGACAATTGATAAAAACCATTTAGTAAGTGTGGGGACAGAGCGGGTTATTTCTCAAGAATTATATCAACCCAATCTTTGCGGTGGGGCTGGTATTGATCTTTGTTCTCTTCATCTTTATTTATATATAGATAATAATCTTATATTTTCCAACCGGGATCATCTTGAAGAGTTTATTGTTAAGCAAATTGAATTTGCCAAAGCAGAAAACAAGCCTTTATTATTGGGAGAGCTTGGTTTGGAAAAATATCATCAGCCGTTTGGTGACAGTCCTGTCAATGTTCTGGAGAAAATAGTTGATTATGCTGATTTACATGAATATGCCGGTTATTTGGTTTGGAATTGGTCTTTGGAAAGTGATGATAATTTTGGATTTTCTCCTCAGGGTAAAGATAGTCTTTATAGTTTACAGGATCTTCAAAAGGTTTTAAATTAAAAACTTACACTATTATTACTCTTTTTTAATCACATTCAAACTTTCTTTTTTCATAATTGAGTTATGAAAAAGATAATTTTTATTATTGTTGCCATTTTACTCCTTTTTTTATTTATTATTATTGGTTTTTTAGGGCAAAATCAAAATGACAGCATTTCTTCTGTTAAAGCCAGGAAAGAACAAGGATTACTGCAGCCAAGTCCGCTAGATCCTGATTTGCTTTTGCCCGATCTTATTATTTTGGAACCTGAACAGCTTTATCTTCAGTTTGTTGGCGACAGAAAAAAGATACGTTTCAGCACGAGCTTTGCCAATATTGGCCAGGGACCGTTGGAGCTTCAGGGGGATGCAGATATTGAGAGAAACGTTACTCATGCTTTGCAAAGAGTTTATGTTAAGGATGGTTTTTTTGAAGAGTTTCTGGTGGGAGAGTTTGTATTGCACCCAGAGCATGATCATTGGCATTTTAATGACATTACCCTATTTGAACTTTGGAGTTTAAAAGATGATGGGCAGCTGGATGAGGTTTTAGCTACAACTAATAAAACCAGCTTTTGCATTCAGGATTGGGAGGTTTATAATCCGAAACAAGCAGCTGAGCAAGCTTATAAACAGTGTATTGCCGGAAGACAGGGAATATCAGTCGGCTGGGCCGATGTTTATACGGCGGAGATTGAAGGACAGGAGCTTGATATTACCGGTGTTGCCGATGGTCGATATGCCATCCGTTTGACTATTGACCCTGATAATTTGATCAGGGAAGTTAATGATGATAATAATACTTACACCGGTTATGTAGTCATTGAGGATTTACTTATTAGAAAGGTAAACTAGTTTAAAGATGGGAGAAATTGCTTTATAATGGTTTTATGGTTGTTGCTGACAAAGAAAAATCTTTTAAAAAAATATTTATTAAAAATTTTATCGGTGGAGTTGGTTGGGCTGCAGGGATTACTTTTGGGTTTGCTCTTTTTAGCCTTGTTCTAAGTTTTGTGTTAAATCAGCTTGGAGGTTTGCCTTTAGTGGGAGATTTCTTTGCTTCCATAATTGAAGCTACCCAAAAAGCCCTGGACTCAAACATTAGAACTACCCGCTAAGTTTTTACCTTAAAACTTATTCGTTTAATTATTTAAACCATTCTATTTTTTGGAGCTAAGACAGGTTATGATAAAGAGAAAAACAAAAACGATTCTTCTTCTGCTGAGTTTGCTTGTTTTTGTTTTCTTTTATGCAAACTCTTTTAAAAACCAAAACCTTACAAGTCCTATTGTCAAAGACTCTCTTTTCCCTCCTCAAGAGGAAATTTCTCAGGCTTCTTTGCCGCCTTTTTATGAGTTGACCATTCCTTATTTAAGAAGCCGCAGTTATGAAAGTGAACTGGGCCAGCTGGAAAAAGTTTCCGAACATAATTTATATATCTCTTATTTGACTTTTTATTCATCCGATGGGCTTAAGATAAACGGACTTTTAACCGTTCCCAAAGGCAAAGTTCCAGAGTCAGGCTGGCCGGCAGTAGTTTTTGTTCATGGTTATATTCCTCCTTCCCAGTATGAAACCAGGCAAAACTATGGAAGCTATGTTGATTTTTTAGCCTCCAGAGGGCTGGTGGTTTTTAAAATTGACTTGCGGGGACACGGGCAGTCGCAGGGTTTGGCCAGCGGAGCTTATTATTCTTCAGATTATATTATTGATACCTTAAATGCTTATTCTGCTTTAAAAACCGCTGTTTTTGTTGACAGTAAAAAAATAGGTCTTTGGGGCCATAGTATGGCCGGGAATGTGGTTTTCCGTAGCCTGGTTGCTTTACCGGAAATCAACAGTGTTGTTATTTGGGCAGGAGCTGTTTATACTTACGAGGATTTTGCTAAATTCAGTATTTCCGATAATAGTTACCGGCCTCCTGCCAGCGATTCTCCTGCAAGAGAAAAAAGAAGAGAACTGTTTGCCGTTTATGGCGAGTTTGATCCTCAAAATGAGTTTTGGCAGCAGGTAGTGCCGACCAACTACTTGGAGGGAGTTGCAGCCAGGATTCAATTACATCACGCTAATGATGATCAGGTAGTCGATATTAATTACAGTAAAAACCTGATTAATGTTTTAGACGGAACAGAAATTGATCATCAGCTTTATGAATACTCTTCTGGAGGCCATAATTTGACCGGTTCAAACTTTACTGTAGCCATGCAGACAACCGCAGACTTCCTAAAACAGTAACTCCCTTCCTACTATATAGTAAGGTTCTTTTTTAAGCAGATTTATTGTACTTTTAAAAAGAGCTTATAAATTTATCTTAAATTAGCCAAACTAAGGTAAAAGGAGGTGAGTTAATGAAAGCTGCTAAATATTTTTTATGTGGATTAGTTTTAGGAGTTTTAGCTATGGTTTCTTTGCTTCAAGTAAGCACAGTCCAGGCTTCTCCTAAAAATCATAACTACAATAGTTATAAACAGGAAAACGGTGATCCTGAGGGCGGTTCTGAAGATCAAAAACAGTGTTTAGGACCACAGGATGAGGATTGCGGACCCGGACTTTAAGTTATAGAACTAGTATTTAACTAAAAAACCTTATTAACTTACTTTTGTATGTTTTTAAGGTTTTTAGTTTTTTTAAACTTCTTTTTCCCAAAAATATTCTTGTTTTGTTTGTTATAATAATTTGGTGTCAAATCTTTATTTACCCATCTTAATTACTAGTTTGGCAGGTTTGTCTACAGTTTTAGGCAGTCTGATTGTTTTTTTTATTAAAGATTTTAAAAAAAGTTATTTAAGTTTTTTTCTTGGTCTTTCTGCCGGCGTCATGATCTACTTATCTTTAATAGAGCTTTTGCCAGAAGCAATTGAGGGCATCGGTTTTGTGAAGGCTAACACCATCTTTTTTTTAGGAATTTTATTTGTTGCTGTTATTGATCTTTTAGTGCCCCATCATTTTAAATCCTGCAAAAGCAAAGATTATGATAAGGGGCTTATGAGAATGGGGTTGATGACTGCCCTAGGAATTGCGATTCATAATTTTCCGGAAGGGATGATGGTTTTTTTAACTTCTTTTTCCGATCTTCGTTTTGGTCTTTTTATTGCTCTGGCTACCGCCCTGCATAATATTCCTGAAGGAATAGCTATTGTTATTCCGGTTTTATATGCTACTAAAAACAGACTTAAGGCCTTAAAAATGTCTTTTTGGGCAGGTATTGTAGAGCCAATCGGAGGACTGGTATCATTTTTTGTTTTGCAACCGTTTTTAACCAATGGTTTTATTTCTTTTTTGTTTGCTTTTATTGCCGGCATAATGATTTATATAAGTTTGGATGAGCTTTTACCTTCATGTTTTAAAAATTGCCAGGGACACACGGCCATAACCGGTATTATTACCGGTATGTTGTTGATGTCTGTTAGCCTTTCCTTTCTTTAATCTTTTCTTTCTGCTTGACAAAATCTTTTTCCAGTAGTATTATGAATATATATTCATAATATTATTTGATAAAGGAGGTGAGAAAAATGCCTAATTTAGATGGAACCGGTCCTCAGGGACAAGGAGCTGGAACCGGCAGAGGGTTAGGAAACTGTGGTTTTGGCCCAGGAGTCAGAAGAGGTTTTGGTAGAGGTATGGGGATGGCCAGAAGAGGTTTTGGCAGGTGTTTAGGTTGGTTTTGGCCTCAAAACAAAGAAGAACAAAAACAGGCTTTGACTGATTACAGAAAGTCTTTGGAAGAAGAGCTGGCAGAGGTTAAAAAAGAAGAGGCCGGTTTATTAAAAAACGAGTAAATCCAAAAAAGCTTCTAGGTTGTTTATCAAACTAGGAGCTTTTTGTTAAAATAACAATATGCCAAGACCTAAAAGACCACGGTTCATTCAATTTAAACCAAATGTGGTTTATTTTAAACCAAGAGGTGTGCCCTTGAGGCAGCTGGAAGAAGTTTGTTTGCAACCGGATGAGTTGGAAGCTTTAAAGCTTTATGACCTTGATGAATGGGATCAAACGGCGGCAGCGGAAAAAATGAAAATTTCCCAGCCCACTTTTGCCCGGATTTTAGCCTCTGCCCATAAAAAAGTGGCTGAGGCTATTATTAAAGGCAAGGCAATTCAGATTAGGGGCAAAACAGGATGAAGAAATTTCTTTTAACTGCTATTCTTTTCTTTATTTTTTCCTTTTTTAGTTTTTCAGGGGCTAATTTTTGCCTGGCTCAAGAAAGTGATGGTTCTTCTTTACAGGAAGAGAATCTGGAAGTAAGAGTGACTTCTGTTTTAGAAGAAAAAGAGGTTGAGGTTTTGGGAAAATCCCAAACCTATCAAAAATTGCAGGCGGTTGTAGTTAAGGGATCACTGGCAGGCGAAGAGATTGTTTTGGAAAACGGTCATATTCCCATGGCCAGCGTTCAAAAATATAATCAAGGAGACAGCCTGTTGGTTGCCCATATAAAAGATGTATCAGGCAATAATATTTTTTACATTACAGATTTTGTCAGGAGAGGCTCTCTTTTTTGGCTTTTCTTTCTTTTTATTGTTTTAACTTTAGGTATAGCCAGATGGAGGGGTTTAACTTCTGTTTTAGGAATGGGAGTGTCTTTTTTAATTATTTTTAAACTTATTCTACCTCACATAAACGCTGGTAAAGATCCGGTTTTAATGGCAGTTCTAGGATCATTTTTAATTATTCCATTTACCTTTTATCTTTCCCATGGGTTTGGTAAAAAAACCACGGTTGCGGTTTTAAGTACCTGTATTGCCCTTCTGATTACAGGACTCTTTTGGCCAGCTTTTTTGTAGATGCAGCCAAGTTAACCGGCTATGCTTCTGAAGAAGCAAGCTTTTTACAAGTATCCAGGCAAGGAAGTTTTAATGTGAGAGGACTGCTTTTGGCGGGAATAATTATTGGAGCTTTGGGTATTTTGGATGATATTACTATTTCCCAGGCAGCCGTAGTTTCTTCTTTAAAACAGGCCAGCAGTAAAATTAAAGCGGATGAGCTTTTTGCTAAAGCCATGGATGTAGGTAAGGACCATATTTCTTCCATGATCAATACTCTTATTTTGGTGTATGCCGGAGCCTCTTTACCTTTGATGCTTCTTTTTGTGGATAATCCCCACCCTTTTTCAGAAATTATAAATTATGAAATTATTGCTGATGAAGTTGTCAGGACTTTAGTGGGTAGTATCGGTCTTGTCCTGGCTGTTCCCATTACCACCTTAATTGCGGTAATTGTTTTTTCTATTAAAAAGCCTAATTAAAACATCCAGGAGTCAAAAACAGGCGGCGGGTAGAGTTTAGACAGCAGGTAGTAGAGGCCAACGCTAATTAAGCTGAGGATCATAACTTCTTTTTTATTTAACTTGTGTTTGGTTTTATCTAAAACTTTTATTATTTTATAGCTTGTAACTATGGTTAGGTAGGAAGTTAGAAAAGGAATGAGTATAAGCATTAAAATGCCCATTAATATCGTTGGGATTTGAGAAAAAATAGTTTTTAAAACAGCTTCTAAAACAGGGATTTTAGACAGTAAAACCAATACGGGAACTAGAAAAAGCATAACTGCTATAAAGCCAAGAAGAACCCAAATATTTATGGCCAGATAATTGCAAACAGTACCAGCGCAAAGATAAAAAAAATACCAGCCGACTTTATTCATGTTGCGGGCTGTAAGCATAGCTTAAATTATACAGGATCTGTGTAATTGGGGTTAAAACTTGCACTTTTTGATATAATTAGCCTTATTTAAAAAACTATAAGGAATCTTATGAATAGACAAGAATGCAGACAGGCAAAAGCAACTATAAGAGATTTATTGGCCAATAGAGAGCCATTAGGGATGTTTCCTTCGGATGCTTTACAGCATGTTTATTTTTGTCCTTCTTGTCAGAACAGCATAGAGGCAAGTATTGCAGACGGCAGCAGCAGTTATAGGGGAAGCTTGGAAGAAACTTTGAGTTTTGCTAGAACCGCCCGGCCTCCGGTAAGTCCAGAAAATCCTTATTACGGTTGTTAATTTATAGACCAAAAAAATTCTTACTTTTTCTTATATAATTAGCTTATGAAAATTTTTGACCTGGTTATTATCGGCGGCGGACCATCAGGTATGATGGCTGCTGTTGCCGGGCCGGAAGCTAAAACCTGTTTGCTGGAGAAAAACACTTCTTTGGGCAAAAAACTGCTTTTAACAGGAAAAGGAAGGTGTAATTTGACTACAGTCAAAAGCATTGAGCAGATAGTCTCTGCTTTTGGCAGTGAGGGTAAGTTTCTATACGGAGCTTTAACCAGGTTTTCCCCGCAGAGATTAATAGAGTGGTTTGAGGCAAGGGGGGTGGGTTTAAAAGTTGAAAGAGGTGAGAGGGTTTTTCCTGTTTCAGACAGTTCGGAAACGGTTTTACAGGCTTTAGAGCAAGAGCTTAAAAAAAGACGGGTTGAGATTATATTTTCTTTTAAGGTTAAAAAAATATCTTTTAGCAATGGTCTTTTCCGGATCGAAAATAGTTTAAGCAAGCCTGTTTTAGGAAAAAAGGTTATTATTGCCACTGGCGGGATGTCTTATCCGGGAACCGGTTCTGAGGGAGACGGATATAAACTGGCTGCATCTTTGGGGCACAAGATTATAGTTCCCAAGCCAAGTCTGGTGCCT
>DBQG01000029.1:0-13857 GCA_002305125.1 Patescibacteria group bacterium UBA1400
CTTTTAACAGTCTCCGCATTAAATGCAGTGGGATAATCTTTATAAGCCCGGCCGTACATTGTTACCAGGCTCTCAATATCTTCATCAGAAAGCATATTTCCCTCTTCATCCATTAAAGAATTAGGAGGAAGCACCTGAACCGTATAACCTTCGGGTAAAGACTGAGGAGGAAAGTTACAAGCTTCCTGTCTTGCCTGAGCTAAAACCTGTTGTTCTTGCCTTATCACCTCAGCTGAAGGCATTCTTTCCGCCCCATTACCTCCAAAATAAACAATTGCCTGAACCCCAAAACCATTAGTATCAACAGGAATAAATCCCTCCAAACCAGTCACCAGCCCTCCATGATTCCAGCTAAAAGATTCCAACTGGTCCAAATCAAATTCTTCTCCGATTAGCATTCTAACCGTAACCCTATCTCTATCTCCAACACCATTAACAACAGCAGCAACAGCCTGTTGGTACACCTGCTGTAACTGCTCCAAACCGCAAACTGCCGGCACTAAAAACCCTTTATGCCTTAAATTAACTGCATCCTGTTCAATCCCTCCAATAACCCCAATACTAGGATTAAAGTCCTGCTCTTTTTCTGCCATTTTTTCCTCCTTTTTAGAGTTTTTACTTTTTAAAAGTAAAATTAATTTTTAAAATAATGTTTTAAACCGATAAAATAATGTTTTAAAAACAAAAAAACCGTCCTTTGTAAAGGACGGCTACTATTTCTAGTACTCCGTGGTACCACCTTTATTTATACGACTTTAAAAAACAAAAAATCCTTGTCACAAGGATTTATAAAACAGTCGTAACTTACGTGCTCTGTTTCTTTTGTGACACACGTTCGCGCTTTAACGGGCGCACCCCGGCAAGGTTTTACTCCTTTTAAAAAAGTTTCTTCCTGCAGCTTCAAGGTCTTTTCAGGATTAATACTTACTTATGGTTTCTCAGCTTAAGCACCACTCTCTTTAAAGCAGTACACTAATCCCTACTTGTCCTTGTCAACGCTTTTCTTCAAATTTTCAAACTAACTATATAAATTTTAATAATTTTTGTCAAGCTAAACCGATTAATGGATTTTTTTAATTTCATAAACCACTTTTCCGGCCGGTACTTCCAACTCTATCTCATCTCCTGATTTTTTACCCAATAAAGCTTTTCCCAAAGGCGATGAGTGGGAGATCTTTTTTTCCATAGGATCGGCTTCCCATTCTCCAACTACGGTATAATCATGAGTTTGACCATTAGCAACTAAAGTAACTTTACAACCTAAAGATACCTGACCATTAGCTTTACAGCCCTGAATAACCTTGGCCCGGGACATAATCTGCTCCAGTTCTTCAATTCTGCCGTCCATCATATTAAGTTCTTCTCTGACAGCAGCATACTCAGTATTTTCCGATAAGTCACCCATTTCTCTGGCAGCAGTAACTCTCTTAACTAACTGAGGTCTTTTTTCATCCTTAAGTTCTGTAAGCTCTTTTTCTAAATCCTTTAACCCATCCTTGGTCAAGTAAATCTGTTTCATCAAAAAAATCCTTTCTTCCAAAATGTTAAAAAAATAACCGCCCTATGCGGAAGATAAAAACACTGTTGAGAAAATTATTTTATTAAAAATCTTACCTCTTGTCAATAAGCATTGAATATGTAATAGATATGAATTAAAAAGAATAATTTGCCAGAAAATAACAGATAAGGTAAAATTAACAAGAAAGCTTAAGAAAAAAACAAAAAAGGCCCTGTCGTCTAACGGTTAGGACGCCACCCTCTCAAGGTGGCAATATGGGTTCGATTCCCGTCAGGGTCACACTTAACAAACCAACACCTTTACGCTTCTTAAGGTTTTCTATACTTCTTTAGCTAGAGAGATCCTTACCTACCTTGTAAAAAAGGCAGCCAGAATCCGTTTGGAGAAGGTTTGGGAGGTGGAGAAGATGGGTTTTGTGCCGGAGCACCATCTTCATTATAGTAAAGCTTAATCCCCCATCTGCCCACTACCCAGGCTTCTTTGTCATTAAGCGCCCTTACAATCTTAAGATTATCTTTAAGACTACGGTGGTGGTGATCTTCTGGTATGGGACAAACTTGTGTCTGCCAGGTGCTTCCATCGTACATGGCAATGGTACACTGATCTCCAACCAACCAACCCTTGGTTACACTAGCCATGGAGATAGAAGTAAGCGAGTTAGGAAAACGACTATGTTCCTGCCAATTTCCCTGCTGCCATCTAAACAAACCGCCATAATTAACCCAATTTCCAGAACCGTCTTTTTCTTTACAATCACCCACTGCCCAACCATCAGACTCATTTACCATATCAACGTCTCTCATGACACAATACGACAAAAGGCTAGTGGTATCTGCCGGATCGGCCAGTTTTACCATCGCCTGGGGGTTCCATTGACCGTTAACATAAGTAACCATGTAGCTTGTTCCACCAACAGCTCCAAAAGAAGAAGAGTACATATCAATGGTAAAAAGCCAATTAGAAGGCCTACCGGTCGCACTAAAAGGCAAAGGAGCCGGCGTTTCACTCCAGGACCCATTTTGGTAATGAAAAATTGATCCTGCGCTACCGCAGGCCCAAACTTCATTGGTAGAAACAGCGCTAATATCAGCAATAAAAAAATTATCAAACTGCGCTTCCAGATTCCAGGCACTTCCATTAAAACGAAAAATCTTACCATCTCCCATACCGCTGGCAGTTAACCAACCCTCTCTTGTATTTAAAAGATCAATTCCTGTAATTGCTTCTCCGACATCAAGGGGTTTAACTGTCCATTCATTGTTTTGAAAATAATTTAAAACACCGCTGGTTCCGCCGGCAATGCCAAAAACATTATTTGAACTTTGGCTGTCAGGCACAAAGTCCAATGAGTAATAACTTGTTTGTTGTCCGGAAATTGGCTCTATAAATTGCCAACCCTGAATAATAGTTGGTTCAAGTGGATGCTGTTCTGCTACTAAGGCTGTCTGAGAAACATGTTTAAGCATCCAATTAAAAGGTACTCCCAAATTGTAAAATACATTAACAATAATACCTAAAATTAAAGAAGAGATAATTAAAGTTGTCAGGCTAATAATTAAAATAAGGCTGATGGATTTCTTTTCCTTCATTTATTTAAATTTAATATAAGAACTTATCTTTTGTCAAATAATATTTACTAATTTAACAAAAAAAATAAAAGTTTTAAAAAGCAGTTAAAACAATCCCGATTATAACGGAAATAATCCCAGCCACCTGAACTCTGCTAACCTTTTCTTTTAAAAATACAACCGCCATTAAAATAGTAACAACAGACAATGAAGAAGCTATGGGGTTAACCAAAATTCCATCCCCCACAGTTAGACCCCAATTAACACTTAAAACCGCCATTGCCTCCAAAACACCTATCAAAACCAACATATACTTAGTTTTCAAATTTAGTTTTTTAATGCTGATTTCTTTTTTAAATAAAAAAGAAAATAAAAGTAGAAAAATAATGGATCCCGTTTTTACAAATAGAGTCGTGGCTACCCAGCCTGTTTGTTCGGAAATAACTTCACTAAGATTCCAAAACCCTCCAAAAATAAGGGCAGCCAGAACTGTCTCCCTTACACCTTTTAACAACTTAATCTTTTTTATTCTTAAATCCTCTAAATTTAAAGAAACCAGCATCACGCCAAAAATAATTAAAAAAACAGCTAAGGGCTGAAGGCCAGACAATCTTTGTCCTAAAAATATAAAGGCAAAGATCATGGTAAAAACCGCATAAAGATTTATGGTGGCTGAGACAACTGAGACGTTGCCTATTTCAAAACCTTTGTAAAAAAACAGATAAGCAGAAGAATAAAAGGTTGAAGCTAATAAAAGCAGAAGGATCAAAAATAAGGACAAATTAAAACTAATTCCAAAAACAGGAATAAGAATCAAGGTTAAAAATATCCCAGCCAGCTGTGACCAGAAAAAAGTTTTAAAGTTACCGATTTTATCTGAGGAAAGATTGGCAAAAAAATCAGAAGTTCCCCAGCCAACCATCCCACCCAATCCTGCCAAAAGGCTTAAAATAACTTGATTCATTTTTAATTAATTTGAAATAATAAGAAAATTATAATTTAAATCAGGCTTTTTTACCAATTAAACTTCTTTAACTATAAAGCAAATTTTCTATTTTATCTTTGGAAACTGTTTGGAAAAATGTTAAGGAAATGGGCAGAAGCAAATTTTTCTCTACCAATTCATAAATTTGATCAAGAGTATACCAACTCCACTCATGCTTTCCTTCCGGATTGCCGATCTCAATATCATCTCCTGAAAAAAACAAAGAAAAAAAATAAAACTTATATTTACTTCTGCCGTCCCAAATAAAACTATTGGAAACCTTAATTTCTTTTAAATTCTCTGGGACAATAGCCAAACCAGTCTCTTCAAACAGCTCTCTTTGAGCGGCCTCAGCAGCAGACTCTCCCAGCTCAAGCCTGCCTCCTGGACAAGCCAACTTTTTTTTAAACTTTGCATCCTGCCTTTCCGCCAACAAAAACTCCAGCCCCAAATCTCCCGGTCTAAAAACAAGAATAATAGCTACACTGATAGGAGCTTTTGTTTCCAGTAAATCTGAAGCTTCTTTTTCCAACATATTAAAATTATACAGGAAAAAGTTCCTGCATTCTGCTTGCAGAACCAGCAATAACGCTTCCTTTTTCCAAAGCTACGCTATAACCATCTTTCAAATCATATATACTACAGCCGCAAACTCTATCTTCATAAGGATGCAGATCTGTTCGCCCTAAAATAAAAATTCCCCCATCTAAATCTGAAACCCTAATAAAATTAAAGTCATCTCTATAACCCAACATCTTAAGAGGTTCTCTTCTAAAGAGACTATCATTCCATCTTTCCGCCCTGCTGTGTACAATAACAGCTCTTGGCTCTTGCTCATCCCAAATAACCAACCCTTCGACCAACTGCCTTTTCTCATCAACATAAATACTGTCCCTTATTACCTGTGTGTCTTGGGGAGAAAAAACAACAGAAGAGCATCTAAGCCCCGGAGACAGAAACACTTTTAACCTATTATCTCCGCTACTGTTTAAAACCGCTTCCCGAACTTCTTCTGGTTCTGGCAGATTAAGTTTTGCCAGCAACTCTTTAGATATTTTTAAACTTTTTTCCTTACATTATAATGACCTATATTTTAACATATAGAACAATTTAATTGATTTTAAGGCATTTTTTGTGTTTAATGATTTAAGATGAGTTTATTTACCACTCTTCTTTATCAACCAGTTTTAAACGCCCTTGTTTTTATCTACTCCCTTATGCCCTTTTATAAAGACATGGGCATTGCTTTAATTATTTTTACGGTTTTAATGGATCTACTTCTTTCTCCTTTAAGAGTTAGGGTTAAAAAGTCAGAACCTGAACAAGAAAAAATTATGGCCGAGCTGAAACAGGCCGAAAAAGATTATCAGGATAACTATATTGCCTACCAACAAGCCAAAAAACAAATAATAAAAAAGTATCGGAAAACTTTTAATTTAAGAGGTTTTGATTTAATCGTAGAAGGAGTTTACTTTATCACCTTATGGTGGGTCTTTTCCCAGGGTCTTCCCAGACAAGAATGGAATCTGCTTTATTCCTGGATTCCTCAACCAAGTGACCCTATTAACCTAACCTTTTTAAATCTTTTTGACCTAACCCAAGTTTCACCTACCCTGAATTTGATCTCAGCCGTAGGTTTGTTTATCATTCTATTTCTAAAAACCTGGTGGAAGCCTGAAAAAGCTGGCCGAAGTGATTATCTGCTGCTGTTTTGGGCTCCTTTTGCCGCCTACTTTATCTCTTCAAGACTGCCGGCTGGACAGGAGTTCTTTTTTACTATTCTTGAAGCTTTAACTTTTATAAGACTTATCAGCAATAAACTGCAAAGTCTGGGCAAACAAATGGGCTATACCAGCTCCCCTTTAAATACAGAAAGCAAGAGCTTTTTGGCTACCTTTTTAAAACAAATAAAAGGTGAGTAGTTTTTAAAACTTTGAAATTTTTGCTATACTACCGTTAATATGGCTTTTGATGAGCTCGTAGTATCATTTTTTGTTGACGAAATTGTCGGTGGTTTTTTTGTTTCCGTACCACCCGGTCATGTAGCCTGCATTTTTGACAGAGGCAGAGGCGTCCTGCCTCAAGTATGGGGCCCTGGCCTGCATATAAAAATACCTTTCTGGCAAATAGCCAAACTTTTTAATGCCCAAATTCTTGAATACACCATCATTGAAGGCTTTGACACTTCAAAAAAAGAGGCTTTGGGTGACAAAGTAATCAATGCCACCTTAAAAGATAATGAACTTATTCAAATAGAGGGCTCCATTTTATTTAAACTTGATAAATCTAAAGCCCCAGAACTATGGGAAAATATCGGCGAAAACTTTGTTTCCAAAGTGGTAAGACCTGTTTCAAGATCCAGAATAAGATCGGTTCTTTCCGAGGTCAACAGCCAACAGTTAGCAGCCTACCGCACCCAAGTGGAAAAAAAGATCAAAGATGAACTTAATAGTATTTTTAAAGATAAAGGTTTGGTGTGTGAAGGTTTTCTGCTTTCTGAGGTTAAACTTTTAGGCGATCCTTCAACCCCAAAAGACGATAAAGTCCTTTTAGAAAAATAAATCTCTAAACCTACCCTTATGATATCTGCTTGCTGGAAGTCCTGTCCTTGAAAGATTTAAACAATAACTTCTTTTTTTAATAAATTATTTACTTTATTAAAGCTGCTTTTAAAGCCTGATCCAAACTGGAAATATAATGGAATTTAAAAGCCTTTTTAATATGCTCTGGCACTTTAACCAGATCTTTTTTATTGTCTTTTGGTAAAATAATCTCTTTTAAACCGGCCTGATGAGCAGCCACAACTTTCTCTTTAATGCCGCCAATCTCCAGGGCCCTGCCTCTTAAAGTAATTTCACCGGTCATGCCCACTTCTTTTTTAATCCTTCTTTTAGTTAAAGCTGAAGTTAAAGCAACAGCAATGGCAATTCCCGCTGAGGGTCCGTCTTTTTTAACTGCTCCTTCAGGCACATGAACATGAATATCAAGATTTTTAGTAGCATCTTTTTTAATTCCAAGCTTGTTCCACTTGCTTCTTACATAAGACAGGGCTGCCCGACAAGACTCTTTCATTACATCTCCCAGATGTCCAGTTAAAATCAGGTTTCCCTTACCGGGCATTAAAGCCACCTCAATAAACAAAATTTCTCCTCCTGCCTGAGTCCAGGCAAGACCGGTAGAAACTCCAACTTCATCTTTTTTCTCAGCCAAAGTAGCAGAAAACTTAGGAGGACCAAGAAAATCAGATAGGTTATTAGTAGTAACCTTAACCTGCTTAACAGAGCTTGAAGAGGCAATCTTCCTGGCCGCTTTTCTCATAATTTTGGCAATCTCCCTTTCTAAATTCCTTACCCCCGCTTCCCGGGTATAACGCTGTACAATCCGCTGTAAAACTGTAGGAGAAATATTTATCTGATTAATTTTAAGACCATTTGCCTGCAAAGTCTTTTTAAGCAGAAACTTTTTGGCAATTCTAACCTTTTCATCATAGGTATAACCTGAGTAGCGGATAATTTCCAACCTGTCTCTTAAAGCCGGAGGAATAGTTTCCAAAATGTTGGCCGTAGTAATAAACATAACTTCAGAAAGATCAAAAGGAACTTCTAAATAGTGATCAGTAAACTCATTGTTTTGCTCAGGATCCAAAGTTTCAAGTAGGGCAGATGAGGGGTCTCCCCGAAAATCAGTTCCCACCTTATCAATCTCGTCCAGCATAAAAACAGGGTTTTTAGTTCCGCCATTTTTAATTCCCTGAATAATCCTTCCTGGTAAAGCTCCAACATAAGTTCTTCTGTGTCCTCTTATTTCTGCCTCATCTCTTATGCCTCCCAAACTCATTCTGACAAACTCCCTGCCCAAGGCTTTGGCAATTGATTTGCCCATGGAGGTTTTACCTACACCTGGAGGTCCGACAAAACAAAGAATAGTGGGAACACTGCGGTCCTCCTTACTTTTACTATCCTCCTTAAGCTTCATTACCGCCAAGTATTCAAGCACCCGCTCTTTAACTTCCTGAAGTCCATAATGATCCTGTTCCAACACTTTTTCGGCTGTTTTTAAAGACACATTGTTTTTGCTTCTTTTCTTCCAGGGAACATCAATCAACCAATCAAGATAAGTCCTGATATAACCGACTTCAGGATTATAACTATTCATTTTCATAAGTCTGTCCAGCTCTTTTAATGCCTTTTTTTCTACTTTTTTAGGCATATTGGCCAACTTTATCTTTTTTCTATACTCTAAAGACTCTTTATCTTCTTCTTTACCTCCAAGTTCTTTTTGAATCGTTTTCATTCTCTCTCTCAACACTGCTTCTCTCATGGATTTATCAAATTTTTTCTGCGTTTTGCTGTTAATGGAATGCTCAATTTCTAAAACCTTAAGCTCTTGAGAAAGATGCTCGCTTACCCTTTCAAGTCTGGCCTTAACGTCAACAATTTCCAGCAGTTTCTGTTTATCTGCAGTGGGAATCTGTAATACATTGGCCACCTGATCTGCCAGCTCAGCTGGAGTTGCCTCAGACATTAACTTCATAAAAACTAAAAATTCAATTGATTTACCCAGGTTCACTGCTTTTTTAAGCTGATTGGTAATATAACGCACCAAGGCTTTTATTTCACTGGGGTCATTATTAATGTAATCTTTAATTTCCGAAGTTTTAACCATTAAAAAGGGCTTAGAAGCTTTAAGTTCATCAAGACTTACCCTGGCAATACCTTTAACCAAAGCGTCAGCTTCACCATTATTTTTCAAAAGTCTTTGAATCGTGCATAGGGTTCCCACCCTATAAAGATCAGAAAACTTGGGACTTTTAACATTGGAGTCTTTTTGGGCGGTTAGACAAATAAGCCTGTTTGTTTTATAAGCAGCATCAACGGCTGCCACTGATTTGGCACGACCAAAACTTAAAACTGATTCGGTGTTGGGAAATACCAACCCCCTTCTTAAAGGAATTAAAGGAACTGTTTGTAAACTGTTGTTTTTATCTTGTGGTTTTAATAATATAGCCATAATTACCTCTTGATTAGCAGTCTAACATAGACTCTGCTAATTGTCAACTAATCTAAAGGGGTCTGTCCATGAACTACAACTCTGGTACCTAACTGATCCTTGCTAGGTCTTTTTATTGACTCTTCCGGCCCAATTTGAGGTGATGTCCAGTAAAAAATCTTGCAAGCAGCTTCTTCATCCATATTAACACATCCGTGACTCATAGGATGACCAAAATTATCATGCCACCATGCTCCATGAATACCAAAACCTTTATTAAAATATTGGGTACAAGGTACATTAGTAAGATTATAATAGTGATTACCCTCTCCGCCGGTCATTTTGGCATATCTTAACTTAATCCAAATACGGTATGTTCCCACCGGCGTTGCTGCTCCCCACTGTCTTTTCCCGGTTGAAACAGGAAACTCATAAACAAGCCTGCTACCCTGCCAGGCTTTAAGTTTCTGCTGACTTAAATCCACCTCAATCCATTTACTATCATCAGCCACAGTTAAATCTCCTAAAACATTAGCCTGCTCCCAAGCATAAACTATTGGATTGACCAAAGGAGAAATCGGCTTGCCAATAAAATAGCTTTTAGCAGGCTTTAGATCAAACTCTCCGTCAGTTATAATCGCTTCCAGGTCAGCAGTTTGCACCAAGGAGTAGTCTTTAAAACTAAGGTTTAAAACAAAAAACCCTGTTAAAAATAAAGCCAACGGGGCTAAAAAGAAAAAGAGGTTTTTTTTACCGAAAAATCCTTGTTTCATAAACAAAGTTTAACACAAACTAAAGCTAACTTTCCAAGATAATGGTAACCGGACCATCATTGCTTAACTCAACCTGCATAAAGGCTTGAAAAACTCCCTGTTCAACTTTAATACCCAAACTCTCCACCTCTTTAATAAAAAGGTTGTAAAAATCCTTTGCTTTAACAGGATCAGCGGCATTAATAAAACTTGGCCTGTTCCCTTTTTTTGTATCTGCATATAAAGTAAACTGAGAAACAACAAGCATTTGTCCGGAAACATTCTGTAAAGAGTTGTTCATTTTCCCTTCCTTATCTGCCATAACCCTTAAACCGACAATTTTTTTAGCCAGCTGTTTTACCTTTTCAGCTTCATCATTTTTACCAACTCCCAGTAGAACCAGAAAACCAGGACCGATTTTAGCAACCTGCCTGCTTTTAATTAAAACTCTTGCCTGGGAAACCCGCTGAACAACTGCTCTCATTTAAAAAGCCTTAACAAGACTTTCCAGCACCTGCTTTGGATCAGAAGCTTTAACAAAACCAGAGGCCAAAGCCACTCCTTTAGTGCCTAAATTAAGACTTTCTTTAATATCCTGAGCTGTTTTAATCCCCGCACCCACCAAAGGAACTGACTCAATACTTTGACTAAAGGTTTTTATTAAATTGCACATTTTTTTAACCTTAACCATGGCCACGTCTCCAGAAACCATGCTGGGTTCTTCCAAGGCAATATAATCAGGACTAAATTTATCCACTGCCTTGGCCTGAACTAAATCTTTAACAAAAACCAAAACTTTAAGATGCTGCTGTTTGGCCAAGTCTACAGCTTTTTCCAAACTTAGCAGATCTTGATAATAATGCTCTGAATGGTTTAAAAATACACCCTTGGCTCCAGCTTGCTTAACTGAAAAAGCAGTGGTAAAACCAGTGCTCCTGTCCGGCTGAACCGGATCAATATGCTGAGCAAAAACAGGAATATTAATTTGAGAAGAAAATAAACGGATATCAGCTACCTGAGCACCGATAATAACTTCAACTTCATGTTTTAAAGCTGTAGCCTCGCAAATTTTGGCTAATTTTAAACCTGAGCTTCCGGTGGCTTGTTTATATGTTTTAAAATTAATAACCAGCATATTTAAAAAGAAAAAATAAAGTTAAAACATTTTACTAAATTTTTTCTTTTATTACCAATTAATTTAGCAGCTTTTTAAAACTTTAACTTTTAAACTTTAATCTCCAAGTACTTTTTAATCATTTGTCTAAAAAAACCAAAGTTTTTAAAAGTTTCCGCTTTGAAGCCAAGCTTTAAAGCTGCCTGGGTATTTTTATCCTGATCATCCCAGTATAAAATTTGTTCTGCCCTGTATCCAATAGCTTTCTGAAGTTTTTGAAAAAACATCACGTCTGGTTTTTTATAACCCAGCTGACAGGATCCAAAAATTCCGTTAAATAAACCCTGAAGTCCCATCTCTTTTTTTAAGTAAGAAAGCCTGTATTTTTCCTGATTAGTGGCAATATAACAGCCAATATTTCGCTGCTGCAGTTTTTTAACTGCTGTTAAAAGCTTTTTATCCAGCTTGCTCTCTTTTAAAAACCAATATGCCAGAAAAGCATCAACGCCTTTTTTCCAACTCCATTTTTTAAGCCAAACAGGTAAGATTTTTTTCAAATCCTTTTTACCCACTAAACAACACTGAAAATCAGTCATAAAAAAGGGTTCAATTACAAGCATGGGAAGATTATATTCCTGAGAAAAATAATGACTAAATCTTCTGCCTGGAACAAGCATACCGGTAACATCAAAAACAACCGCTTTTATTTTAGTTAATTTTCTCATGTTTTAACTATTATTCAGTTTTAAAAAGCTTTTTATAAGCATTTAAATCCATAGTTGTAATCAGGGAAAGAGGTTTGGGCAGACTGGTTAAAGAAAACCAGCCAATGGCTTCATGCTTATCCGGTTCCATTATTCTGGGAATCTGTCCTTTTTTAAACTCACAAATAAACGAAGTTGCCAACCAATGCTGCTTTTCTTCAAGCAGCATCTCTTCAACCGTATGCAGCATGCTTTTAATTTTAATCTCCACCCCAAACTCTTCTTTTATCTCTCTTTTAATGGCTGCCTGTCTTGTCTCCCAAAAATTTACAGCACCGCCAGGAGCTTCCCAACAACCCCTGGCATTTCTGGCCTTCTGACTCCTTTTATTTAAAAATATTTCGCCTTTACTATTAAAAATTAAAGCTCCTACAGAAACACCTATGAAATCAATCCCTTTTTGCATATTAAAATTTTAACACAAAATTATTCCACAGGGTTTAAGCAGTCCTGATGTTTATAAAAAGAAACTAAGGGAAAAACATCTTTCTCCACCTCTCCTCTTTGCCACATTTGCCTAAGCTCTTCAAAAAAAACCCATTTGTAACCGCTGATTTCCCCTGGATCAGAAGGATAAAAATCCGCTTCCTTTTCTTCTCCTTCATAAACAACCAGAGCTGAATGGCGCGTATAAACATTCTCAGGATCACCGTTGCAGGCAAGGATATCTTTTTTATAAGTTCCTATTACCAATCTAAAGTTTTTAATATCTCCGCTAACCTCCTCAAGCAAACCGGCAGTCAAAACCTCAAACAAACTATTATCCTCAGGGCTGCAGGTTTCGGTTACAATACTCCACTGTCCCCGCTTTCTTTCATGTTTTGGACTGCTGTGATTTTCCTGAACTAAAAGAACTCTCCCCCTAAGGTCTCTTATCACTAAAGCCAAACAAGCCTCAACATCAACAGGCTCTTTTAACTCCTGTCCTACTTCTTCTCTTATTATGTGTCTTAATTTTTCCATAAAAAAACTGCTTCCCCCAAAGGAAAACAGTTAGCTTTCTGTTTCCCTTCGCCGGTATTAACCAGATCAGGTTCTATGGGTGTAATCTCAGCTTTTTAAAGCACCCCAAACAGTTTATACATCTTAACTTAAATTTCCAGTTTAATCAAAACAACTACCTAAGCTACCGACTTATAACCCTTTATAACGTTTCATCAGCAGGGAGTTAGTTACCACACTGACTGAAGAAAAAGCCATGGCTGCAGCGGCAATGGTAGGACTTAATAAGGCTCCTGTTAAAGGATACAAAACACCTGCAGCAATAGGGATTCCCAATAGGTTATAGATAAAAGCCCAGAATAAATTCTGCTTTATCTTTTTGAAAGTAAAACTCGAAAGCTCAATGGCAGAGGAAACCTTGCGCAGATCATTTTGAACCAAAATTATTTCCCCTGTTTCCATAGCAATATCCGTACCAGAACTTAAGACAATACCTAAATCTGACTGAGCCAGGGCCGGAGCATCATTAATTCCGTCTCCGACAAAACTTACTTTGTATTGCTGCTGCAATTTTTTTATTTCCTGAGCTTTTTCCTGAGGCAAAACTTGAGCCAAAACCCTAGTTATATTTACCTTATCTGCAATAGCCCGAGCCACTCTTTTATTATCCCCGGTAATAATAGCTGTTTTTTTACCCATTTTATGTAAATCAGCAATTGCCTCAGCAGCGTGTTTTTTTAAAGTATCGGCAATGGCAATCAACCCCAATGTTTCTTCACCCCAGGCAATCACTACCACTGTTTGACCTTCTTTTTCCCAGGCTTTTATCTTTTTAGTAGCTACTTTTCCTGCTACTACTCCCTGTTCCTGCAGCAACCTTTGAGTACCCACTAAAACCTGCCTGCCTAAAACTAAAGCTTTTATTCCTTTTCCCGGTAAAACTTTAAACCCTTCAACCGGTAATATTTTTAACCTGTCTTTTTTGGCTCTAAAAACAATGGCTTTAGCTAAGGGATGCTCGGAGTTGGCCTCCACTGAAGCTGCCAGCTGCAACAGTTTCTTTTCATCCTTTACTAAACTAAGCATTTTTGTTACCTCAGGCTCACCCTTAGTCAAAGTTCCGGTTTTATCAAAAACAATAAGGTCTATCTTTTTAGCTGCTTCCAGAGCTTTGCTGCTTTTAATTAAAATACCTCTTTGGGCGGCCAGGCTGGTTCCCATCAC
>DBQG01000029.1:13862-18904 GCA_002305125.1 Patescibacteria group bacterium UBA1400
TGGCCCAACAGCGTCCAAACAGTAAAAGTTATCATGGCAATAACAAAAACTGCCGGCACAAAATAAAAAGATACCTTATCTGCCAACAGTTGAATCGGCGCCTTGGAGTTTATCGCTTCCTCTACAATTTTAATAATTTGAGCCAACATCGTACCAGAACCAACCTGAGTGGTTTTAACATACATTACTCCCATCTGATTAACAGTCCCGGCCACCACCCTGTTTCCCTTGGTTTTTTCCACCGGAATACTTTCACCAGTCACCATTTTTTCATCCACCACTGATTCTCCTTTTACAATTACACCGTCTACCGGAATCTTTTCTCCCGGTTTAACTAGGATCAGATCACCAATACTAATCCGCTCTACTAAAACCTGTTCTTCCCGGCCGCTTTTTACCACTCGGGCTTTTTGCGGCCTTAAATCGATCAACTTCTTAACTGCCTGCCTTGTCTTACCTTTGGTTAAAGCCTCTAAGTACTTACCTAAAGAGATAAAAATTAAAATA
Source organism: Patescibacteria group bacterium UBA1400 (assembly GCA_002305125.1). GTDB lineage: Bacteria > Patescibacteriota > Microgenomatia > UBA1400 > UBA1400 > UBA1400. The sequence continues at coordinate 14,370 of DBQG01000029.1, forward strand.
AAGGCCGCGCTTTCAAAATAAAGATGCTTATTGTCTATAGCTTGAGGATTAACCCAGAGCAAAAATAGAATCACCAGAGAGTAGAAATAAGCGGCCAAAGTTCCTGTTTCCACCAAAGAGTCCATATTAGGATTTCTTTGCCACAGCTTTTTAAGTCCGGAAATATAAAGATGGGAGTTAAGTGCCATAATTATACTGGTAATAATAAACTGAAACAAAGCATTAAAGGGTAAAGAAATCGCAGGTTGAGGCAGACCCAGCATCCTTCCCATACTTAAATAAAATAAAGGCAGACCAAAAAGCAAAGAAAGAAAAAAAGTATTTTTAAGCCTTAAAACCTCTTTTGCTTCTTTTATCTGGGCACCCTTACCTGATTCCTGGGCATCATAACCCATTTTTCTAATATAGTTCTTAATCTGATCCAAGGTAATCTGGGCCGGATTATAAATTACTTTGGCCGTCTGGGAGGCATAGTTTACCGTGGTTGTAAAAACTCCTTCTTGTTTGGCTAAAAAAACCTCAACATTAACAGCACAGCTGGCACAATGCATGCCGATAATTTTTAAAATAATCTCTTTTTGCTCATTCATTTTTTACTCCCGTTTTATATCAAAAACCTCCCTACAACAAACTTTACTTTACCTAAAATTTATAGTGCTAAAAATTTTAGTTTAACTAAAAAACCTTTTTATCTTTTACTTACTAATTAATAATTAAATTTAAAAAATTATTTTTTAAGAGAACAGCCGGAGTTGCCGCAGCCGCCGCCACAACTACCATTACAACCGACCCCGCACCCTGTTTGACCCACCTCAACTGTCTTGTCAACTTGACCTGTAGAACCTGTATCATCAACTACTTCTATAACTCCGGAGACCATTCCCATCCAACAGGAAAATTTATAACGGCCCGGTAATTGAGGCGTAAACTCTTTAACACTTACCTTACCTGGCGTTAACTTAATCTCTCCCGGAAAAAGATCTTTGGCAATAATGGCATTAGTACAGCCGGAAGTCCCTTCATCTTTTACTTCCAGGCGTACCGGCACACCGGCTTTTACTGTTAAAAGGTTGGGAGTATAAGCATAAGATGTGGCTGTAATTTTTATTATCTGTTTGCCGTCAATAACTTCAGGAAATTCTTGCCCCACATCCTGCACCTGACTGCTTTCTGACAATATAGGTGCTACATCACTAAAACTTGGCAAACCTAAAAGATTAAACTGAGCATTAAGATTAAAAAAAGCAAAAAACAAGACTAGGGCACCGGCAATTTTTACAAACTGTTGGGCCAGCTTTTTTTTAGCCATAAACTTAACACTGGAAAAACTGATTAAAGACAAAGCCGGTAATGTTCCTAAAGCAAAAATAAGCATAATCAAACCTGCCTGCCAAAAACTGCCGGAAACCAAAGCCAGACTTTGAGCAGTTAAAGTAAAACCGCAGGGAAGGAAAAAGGTTAACCCCCCCATAAGTAAGGGCAGAAAGCGGCCCTTAAAATTAGTTTCATCAGAAATGAATCTTGCCCCTACCTTTGGTAGTCTAAGCTGAAAGCTTTGCAGACCCTTAACTCCCAACATCTGCAAACCCAAAAATAGCATCAGCAAAGAAACGGCAATGGTTAAAAAAGAAGTAAAAGTTAGAGACGGTTGAAAAATACCGCCAACCCAACCAAGCAATCCTCCCAAAACAAAGTAGGAAACCAGCCGGCCCACATTAAACAACAAGTGGGGCTGCAATTTAGTCAAAAAAGAATTATCTTTAGCATAAAGATTAAACCATTGGCTGGACATGGATAAGATAATTCCACCTATCAAGGCTGAACAGGTAGAAAAACCGGCTAAAAGACCGAAGACTAAAAAGGCCGGCAAAGCAGACTGCGAGTCTACATTCAACAGGGCGGATAAACCAGATCTGTTTAAAAGTAAAAATAAAACCACCAGAAGCAGGAATATACTACTACTTTTTCCTAGGCTGAAAAGCTTAGCCCTGTTTAAAACCAGGCGTTTCTGCCGGTCATAACAAAAAAGCTTATCCCTACCCTCTTCATCAGAAAAAGGCTTAAAACCAAATTGATAACCGTCCTTGCTAAACAAGCGGTTTAACCTATCCAAAGAAGGCAGTTTTCCCCTATACTCTATCCTAACCTTATTCTCACAGGCCATAGCATCAACCGCTTTTATATCTTTAAGCTTTAAAAGCTTTTGCTCCACCAACACTTCACAAGATGCACAATGAAGACCCTTGGTATATAAAACTTGTTCTTGAAGTTGATTGTTTTTATTCATATATTTAAGTAACTAATTGTGCAAATTTATTTATTAAAAAGTTTACTGACAGTTAATATCTCCTGAGTCATCTCCTGCTGTTTGCTTTTATTTTTACTAACCAAAGCTTTTTTAAAACAGGTGTTCAAATGATTTTCCATTAACATCTGATGAGAAGAACGAAGTAAACCGATCACTGCCAAATTCTGCTGCATAATATCAATACAATACTCACCATTCTCAACCATGCTGATAATCCTTTTTAAAAGAGACTGGGCTTTTTTAAAATTTATAAGTGATTTTTGTCTTTTGTTTTCCATCAACTGCCTCCTTGATATTATTTAATAATACCCATACCATAGGTAGGGGTATAAACTGCTTCTATTTAAAAGTGTTTGCACTCAGTTGTCAAGAGCAAATATGTTTTAACAATAACCAATATGGTAAATTATCCATCATATAAATAAAATTTAATTAGGTCTTAAAAAACAACCGGTAAACGACTATAATAAAAACAATAAAAATGAAAGTTGAAAAAGAAAATAGTTCCAGCTCTTTTTTTCAAAAACTTTTTTCCCTGATGTTTTTTTTGGGTTTTACCAACCTCTTCTTTTTTCATTCTCTTGGAACAACTGCCCTAGCTCTAATCAATGTAGCTTTTTTACTCTTCATCATCTTTACTTTCTTAAATAAAAAAGCTTTAAAAAACCAAATTGTTTTGATAATCTCTGCTGTTCTATTTAGTCTTTTTATCTGCCTGATTTTAGTTTTAAGAGGAAGTAGTTTTGTAAAAATAACCTTAGAACTCAGTTATATCTTTTTTTTGGGCATTTTCATCTATATCTTAGCCGCCCGGCTTTCCTTTGTGAGATCATTGATGGAACTGATTTTAGCTCCGTTTAAAGCGGTTTTGGAATTTTTAAAAGCAAGTATTCAGGTGGGAAAACTGGTTCTTTCTCCCAGACTGCAGCAAAAACTTTTTAGTGGTGGTTTAAAAAGATCTTCAGGCAGGTCCCTTCTTTTAGGGGTTATTATCACTATTCCTGTTTTAAGCCTGCTTATTTATTTTTTAAGTGCTGACCCTATTTTTTCCCATTTTTTAACCCAAAAAGCCGGCAGTGATTTTATTAAAAATATGCCCTTCAGATTGTTTTTGTCCTTACTGCTGTTTGCCACTCTTTCGCCCTTTTTGTTTTTAACAATTAAAGATAAATTTTACTCTCCGCTTAGGGCTTTGGATAAATTTTCTTTTTTAAGGGAGATGGCCGTTATTATGCTGGGAGTAGCCGCCGTTATGGGTTTATTTTTAGCCGTTCAATGGCCCTATATCTTTATCAACGTCCCTTTTGAAACAGACTTGTCGAAATTTGGTGTCAATACCTACTCTGAATATGTTCAGCAAGGATTCGGACAGTTAACCCAAGCAGCTTTTTTTATTTTAAGCCTTTTATGGTTAGGGTTAGTTGTTATCAGAAATAATCACCCAACCACTAAAGCTAAAAAACTCCTTTTCTTTCTCCAAATGATTGTTTTAACAGAATTTGCCGTTTTTATTGTCTCTTTATTTAGAAGGATCTGGCTTTACCAACAAGCTCATGGCTGGAGCCTGGCTCGCATTTACGGCGGTTTGTTACTTGTCTGGATTTTAGGCATAACCATAACTCTGGGACTGCGTCATTTTTTTAGTAAAAGACTTGTCAGGGCAGAAGCTATTTTTACCCTTGTCTTACTCTTGTTTTTAGGATGTTTTAATGCAGAGAACTTTATTTTACAAAGCTCCCATCTACCCACCATTAACAAGCAGATTGACTATGTTTATCTAAGCAAGATGTCTGCTGACGGCTATCAGGGATGGCCAACAAGTTTTAACTATGCCAAAAGCATCTTAGAGAATCAAAATCTGGCAGACAAAGATATGCTTAATAAAGAAGACAGAAGACAAATATTTTACAGCGGGCAGATTATTTACCAGCTGACCCAAAACTATCACCGGTTAATCAAAGTCTTCGGCTCTCAGGATGAGTATAGACAGTATTACCAAAAAACCCTTAGGTTTTTAAAAGATCATAATCAAAAAAGAATAGAAAACCTGGAACAAACGTTTGATCCTGAAAATAAAAATAAGTATGAACTGGAAAGATTGAAAAATCAGCAGTCTCTGATTGAAAAGGGGCTGGCAGAACTGGGTGCTGATCAGACTGACTGGCTTAAGGTTCCTCTGCTTTCTCTTTCTTTTTATTTTAATTTCCAGCAGTTTAACCACTGTCCT
>DBQG01000021.1 GCA_002305125.1 Patescibacteria group bacterium UBA1400
TTATTTATAACTCTTTGAGCCAGAACCCAGCCGCCAAAACAAACGCTCATATCTAGGGGCAGCATAGACTGCATGCCGGCATATCTGCCCAAACTAAAAAGAACGATCTCCGGACCAAGTAGGTACTGGTTTTGAGGATTTAAGATAAAGAAAACAGTTTCTGTTAAGGCAAAAACAAACAGATATAAAAAGGGTAGAGCCAAAGACCAGTCTTTATCAGCTTTAACAAAATAGTTTAAAAGAAAACCTGTGAAAAAAAGAATAAGGTAATAACCACCTTCGATTAATATAAAGTTAAGGTTAAGATTGGTTACCAGGATCTTCCAGCCAAACAAGCTCAAAAAGCCTAAAACTGCCAAGTTTCCGATACTAACCAAAACCCTGTTTGTCTTTTTCTCCCTGTTTTTATTCTTGGTTTTTGTTTTTTTGTAAAAGAATAAAAAGATAGTACCGATAACGATACCAAGACCGATAATAATTAGGGTTTGTCCAAGCAGCATTGATTTCCATGACGGAGGACTAAAAAAAATAGCGACTGTTTGGGTCAGAAGAAAAAAGCCGAACACAAAATCCCTTAATTTCATTAAACTAATTATAAGCTAAATTATTTTTGTTGGCTACCGTATAGATTTAAATTATTCTGATCCATGAGGTTTTCTGCCGGGGGTAAGCTGGAGTTTTGAAAAAACTATTTTTACATCTTTCTGATATTTTTTCCCCTTAACTTCATCATGCCTGCCAAACAAGGGTTGTTTAATAAACACTTCCAAAGAGTAGTTATCTTTTTTGGGAATGTGCCAGTTTTTACCATAGTGATATAAAAAGGGGTGCCATAAAAAATCTTGTTTTTCCATGCCGATAAGATCTCCTTGACTATTTTTTAAGGTTACAAATACAGGCAGATGGGGGATAAATCTTTTATCTTTTTTATCCTGAACAATTACTTCAATATGAAGATTGTCCTGAATGGAGGGAGTAATCCAGTCAAGAGAACCATCTGCTTGGACTTTATAAAAACCTTCAGCCTTTTCTACAGCCACCGTTACAATAACATCTTCTTTGGTTTGCTGGGCCGCTGTAGATGTTTCTTTTTTCATGAAATCCAAGGCATCATTATAAGCTTTGCCTTGTTTTATGGCTAACTCTTCTTTTTGTTTTTCTTTACTGCTATTTTTATTCATAACTTAATTTAAAACCCGGTTTATAAAAAACAGGCAAGAAAAAGGTAAGAAATAGGTAATAAGATCGATTTATCAAACAATTATTTAAAAATTAATTTCGGATTTTTTTTCACATTTTAAGCAAGTTTTTTATTACTGTTTTGTTACCTTTTTTTAACCTTTTACATACAAACGTTTAGTTAAATGAAGACAATAAATTTAGTTAATGAAAGGGGGTGAGCAGAATGGCTGGACAAGATAAAGGAAGAAAGGATCGCAGAGAAGACGAATGGAGTGAAGATATTGACAACATGGATGAAGAGGGCTAATTTTTCGTCTTTTACCATAGTTATAAAGAGGAGTTAGTGTCAAACTAACTCCTTCTTATGAAACTGCCTCATTTTGAAAAAATAATGAAAGAAAAAGAAAGAATAAAAGAACTCAAACTAAGTTAATTGTAATTTAACTAGTGATTTGTTAAACTTGACCACTTATGGAAAAAACCCTGTTTTTGAAAATTAAAAAAGCTCTACTTTTTTTACTGTTAGGAGTTCTTTTAAGTGGTTTTATTGGAGTGGTTTTATTTAAGGTTTTTAACCCTAAACCAGCTTTGGAGGAAAGTTTTATTCAGCCTCAAAGGCGGATTCGGCCGGAAGAAAAGGTTAGTACGGCTAGTGGTTTTCCTACCCAAAAGATTCAGCCTGAGGTAAAGCTTAAAGAACCCGGAGAAAGATCGGTTTTAACTAATCCATATCATGTTTACCAGACTTTTAATAACTGCGGTCCGGCCACTTTGTCTATGATTATGGCTTATTTTGATGTGTCCGTTAGTCAGGAAGAACTGGCAGATAAGATCAGGCCCTATCAGCACCCCAAGGGAGATAATGATGATAAGACTATTTTTTCTTCAGAATTTGTTACCTGGGCTAACTCTTATGGACTTAAGGCTGTTTCTAGGGTTAACGGTGATATTCAGATGTTAAAGTGGCTGACCAGCAATAATATCCCGGTGGTGGTAAAAACCTGGTTAAAACAGGATGAAGATATCGGCCATTTTCGGTTGGTTAAAGGCTTTGATGAGTCAAAGCAGGTTATTATTCAGGATGATTCTTACGAGGGTAAGGATAAAGAGTTTTCTTACTATGATTTTTTAAAACTCTGGCAGCCTTTTAACTATAATTATATTGTGGTTTACAAACCGGAGCAGGAAGCTTTAGTTAAGGCTATTTTAAAACAAGAGTGGCAAGAGCAGACAGCCTGGGAAAATGCCCTAAGCAGAGCTCAAAAAGAAACTCAGCTGACACCGGACAATCCTTACCCGCTGTTTAATCAGGCCACCAGTTTTTACCATTTGGGAGAGTATGAAAAGACAGTTCAGATCTTTAAACAGGTGGAGCAGGATTTACCTAAAAGAATGCTTTGGTATCAGATAGAACCGGTAAAAAGTTATCAGCAGCTAGGCAGGTATGATGAGGCTTTAGCCTTGATTGCCAGGATTTTAAGTAGTAATAATAAGGCATTTTCCGAACTTTACCAGATAAGAGGGGAGATTTATTATGACCAGGGCAAAAAGCAGGAAGCAAAGCAGGAGTTTGAACAGGCTCTTTTTTACAATAAAAATTACCAGGAGCCTTTAAAGTGGCTGGAGAAGATAAGCTCAGAGTAGAAGCAGATAAGTGGGATAAAAGCAAAACTTAGTTAAAAAAATACTTAACTTCTTTTTATTTACTTTTCCATTTTTAAAAACTAAACTAATATTTATTACCTATGATTTTCTTAGCTCATCTGGCCAGCGGAATTCTTCTTTACTATCTTTTAAAAAAGAAGCTTAAGCATTCCTATCTTTTCTACATTTGCTTAATAGGATCTTTAGTTCCTGATTTAGATGCTTTATTTGGTAAACAGGTAAATGCTCATCGTTATACTGTTTTTCATGCTCCCTTATTTTGGCTGGGACTGTTTGTTTTTCTGATGATTATCTTTTTAAGAAACAAGAAAGTTAAAACCTGCCTTTCTGCGTTTCTTTTAGCTGTTGGGAGTCATCTGTTTTTTGACTGGATTACGGGCAGGACAGCCGGAATTCAATTTTTCTATCCTTTTTCTAAAAAAATTTATAGCCTTTATCCTTTGCATCCGGAAAAGGGTAATATTTCTATCTGGACCAGTTTGGAGCAGATGGATTTCTGGCGGTTTTATTGGGAAAACAAGCTATTGGTAGCTTTGGAAGCTGGTTTAATATTTGGGGGATTGTTTTTATTGTTAAAAGAAAAATTTACAAACAAATAGTTTAGTATTAATATTAATTGTTGGTTTTATTCTAATTTTTATGAAAAAAAGAAAAATTATTTCTGTTACTAATTTAGTTAAAAAGTTTAAGGATTTTACTGCCGTAGACAGTATTTCTTTTGAAGTGGAAAAGGGGGAGATTTTTGCTTTTTTAGGTCCTAACGGAGCCGGAAAATCAACAACCATTAAAATGCTAACCACCCTGCTTGAGCCGACCAGCGGTAAGATGAAGGTTAATGGTTTTGATCCTAAAGCTAATCAGGATAAGGTAAGAAAATCTTTTGGAATTGTGTTCCAGGACCCCAGTGTGGATGAAGATCTGACGGCTTGGGAAAATATGCAGCTTCATGCAGCTTTGTACCGTATTCCTGTTGCGCAGGAAGGGGAGAGGATAGAAAGTCTGCTTAAACTGGTTGACCTTTGGGAGCGCAGGGACAGCTTGGTAAAAACATTTTCCGGAGGCATGAAAAGAAGACTGGAAATTGCCAGAGGCTTAATGCATGAACCCAAGGTTTTGTTTTTGGATGAGCCTACCCTAGGTCTTGATCCTCAGACAAGAAATCTTATCTGGAACTATATTAAAAGGATAAACAAAAAAGAGGGTATGACAGTCTTTTTTACCACTCATTACATGGAGGAGGCGGAAAAAGTGGCGGGCAGGATTGCCGTGATTGACCATGGTCAGATTATTGCCATTGGTTCGGCGGGTAAATTAAAAAAACAGACGGGAACAGGTTCTCTGGAAGAAGCTTTTTTAAAACTTACCGGCACTAAGATAAGGGAAGAAGAAGCTACAAATCTGGATAGAATGAGGAGCATGAGAAATATGTGGAGGAGGAAAAGATGAGGGTAGTTTATGCTTTATGGTTAAGACAGGTTAAAAAGTATTTTCGGTCAAGGTCAAGAATAGTTGGCTCTTTAGGTCAGCCCTTACTGTTTTTACTGGCTTTTGGTTATGGTTTTGGTAATGTTTACCAAAGAGCGGGTGAGGGCAGTTATATTCAGTTTCTGGCTCCGGGAATAATTATGATGAGTGTTTTGTTTACCGCTGTTTTCTCCGGTATAGAGCTTATCTGGGACAGACAGTTTGGCTTTTTAAAAGAAACTTTGGCAGCGCCTGTGTCCAGACTGGAGATTATGCTGGGTAGAACTTTGGGGGGAGCTACGGTAGCCAGCATTCAGGGCCTGATTGTATTTGTGTTAACCGGTGTTTTTGGCTTTAGAGTGGATAACTTGGCCATGCTGATTCTGGCGGCCGTTTTTGTTTTTATAAGCGCCCTTCTTTTTACCGGGATGGGAACTGCCATTGCTTCGGTAATGGAAGATATGCAGGGGTTTCAGCTTATCATGAACTTTCTGGTTATGCCTATCTTTTTCCTGTCAGGAGCTTTGTATCCGGTTGAAGGTTTGCCTCCGGCCATGGCCATTATAACCAAGGTTAACCCCTTAACTTATGGAGTGGATGGTTTAAGAAGCACCCTGACCAACCAGCCGGCTGCCTTTGGCATTGGCCTGGATTTGAGCCTAATGGTAGTTATTACAGCTTTAATCCTGGGCATAGGAACCTATCTATTTTCAAAGATACAGGTTTAAGCCTTTTTCATTGGTTTTTTATGTCTTTTTAGCTTTTAACAGCTGATATAATAAATAATTAACTGATTTTAAATATGTCTGAAGCAGAACAAGCTCCTAGTTTCCATTGGCCTTCTCTAGAAGAGTATCAATCTTTAAAAGATGAAGTTATAGCTGAAGAAAAAGATACTTTTAGGAAATTTTATGAAGATAGCGATCATTTTAGTGACATGAATGGAGTTCAAAAAGCTATAGCTGCTGACCTTATGGCTCATTTTGCTTTTGGTGTTAATATGGCATACCAAAGATTTGGAGGTAAGTATCGTAGTTGCAATATTGTTTATGGTTATCCTGATAAGGGTCAGCCGACTATTGCTTTTGATTATGGGGAAAATGTTTATGTTTTAAACACAGCTAAGTTTAAAAAAATTGTTGGTTTAATTTCTAATAAAGAATTAGGAAAAATAGAAGCAGCTGGAATTAAAAAAACACCAGTTTCTCCCAGGGATTTTTTTGAACTTGCCGGAGTAGAAGAAGCAGCTCATTTTATGTTTTTTAATGAAAAAGGCCATCCAGGAAAAGAAGGTTTTGCAACTGATGATCCTGAGGTTGATTATTATACTGATGATATGGAAAGATCAGCTTTAACCTGGAAAGTAGCTTATACCAAGCGTTACATGCCTCAATATTATGATAAACTTAGAGATCTTTTAAACAGAACAATAGAGGCAAGAAGAAAACATATGGAAGTTTAATAGGAGTTTTTACTTCACTTTCTTTTTAGAGTAAAATTGCTTTATGTCTTTAAGTGTAGGAATTGTGGGTTTACCTAATGTAGGCAAATCTACTTTATTTAATGCTTTGTTAAAAAGGCAGCAGGCTTATGCAGCTAACTTTCCGTTTGCTACCATAGAGCCTAATGTCGGAGTGGTGCCTGTGCCTGATTATCGGTTGGAAAAACTTGCTACGGTAGTGGCTTCTGCCCATGGGATGGCTTCTTTGCCGCCTTTGGTTTTTGCCACCGTGGAGTTTGTGGATATAGCCGGACTTATTGCCGGAGCTCATAAAGGAGAAGGATTGGGTAATAAGTTTCTGGGTCATATCCGTGAAGTTGATGCTATTTTGCATGTAGTGCGCTCTTTTGCTAATGAAAATATTATCCGGGAGGGATCTACTTCTCCGGCTTCTGATTTTGCCGTGGTGGAAACAGAGCTGGGAATGGCAGATCTTGAGACACTGGAAAAACAGCCTGAACCTAAAGGAGTAGTTTCCAAAGAAGGAGCTTTGAGGTGGTCGGCTGTTTTAAAACTGCGTCAAGGAATTGGTGCCGGCCGGCCGGCCCGTGAAGTGGAGTTGACTCCTGAGGAAGCCCTTGCTTCCCGTGACCTTTTTTTACTGACCTCCAAGCCGACTTTGGTAGCTTTAAATGTAGATGAAGCTCAGTTAAAAGATTCCGGGGCGGCTGAGTCTGCTTTTGCTTCTTTGGTCGGGGTTTTGCCTTCCCAGGTTATTGCCATTAACGCTTTGGTTGAAGAGGAGCTGGCTTCTTTTTCCCCTGAAGAGGCTCAGGGTTATCTTGCTTCTTTGGGAGTGGCCGATTCAGGGCTGCAGCGGATTATAACTAAAGCTTTTGCTACTTTAGGTTTGATTACTTTTTTAACAGCCGGAGAAAAGGAAGTGCGCGCCTGGACCATTAAGCAGGGGACATCTGCTCCTTTGGCAGCCGGAGTGATTCACACTGATTTTATCTCCAAGTTTATCAAGGCCGATGTTTGCACTTTTGCCGACTTTGTTTCTTTAGGAGGCTGGAAAGGGGTGAGGGAAGCAGGTAAAGTACGCCAGGAAGGCAGGGATTATCTTATGAGAGAAGGGGATGTGGTGGAGTTTAAGATCGGCAGTTGATAATGAGGCAGAGGAGTTATAAAATAAAAGTGGTTTTAATTATTTTGTTTATTTATTGGTTATAATATTGGACTCTTGCCCAAACTTTTCAAAGTTTGTATAATAATCAAAGTTTAATTTTAAAAGATAAGGAAAAAAGTTAATGAAAACATATGAACTGGTTTTGATTATAAATGCTCAGCTTGAGGCAGGTAAACAGACTAAGCTGGTAGCTGATGTTAGCAAGACCGTTAAGGATCTTGGCGGAGAAGTTAAAAAAGAAGATAAGCTTGGTTTAAAAGAGTTTGCTTATCCAATTAAAAAACAGCTTCAGGGTGTTTATGTTGATTTTGAACTTAACCTTGATCCTGCTACTGTTAAAAAGCTTGAAGACAAGCTGGCAACAGAAGAAAGCATCTTAAGACATTTACTGGTATTAAAAACTAAAGGAGAGGAGTAAGAATGTCACGTTCATTAAATAAAGTTATGTTAATTGGTAACCTGACCAGAGATCCTGAGTTGCGTTACACCCCTTCAGGAACTGCAGTCTGTACCATGGGACTTGCCACCAACCGTTCTTGGTCTCCTGGAGACGGCGGAGAAAGAAGAGAAGAAACAGAGTTTCATCGGATTGTAGCCTGGCAGAAACTGGCAGAACTTTGTGCCCAGTTACTTTTCAAAGGGAGAAAGATTTATGTTGAGGGAAGACTGCAAACCAGAAACTGGACTTCTCAGGATGGCCAGGAAAGATCTACTACCGAAGTTGTCATTGATAACATGATTGTGTTGGATTCCCGAAGGAAAGATGAGGATGGAGCTGCTGAGGAAGATGAAGTTAAGCAGGTTGATGCAGCTCCGGCTGCTTCTCAGCCAGCAGCTACGGATGTTGTCCCCGAACCCGAAGAGGAGATAAAAGAAGAACCTAAGCAGGAACCTAAAAAAGAAGAAAAGAAAGCCGAAGATAAAAAACCGGAAGCTTCCCAACCGGCCAAAACTGAAGAAGAAAAGGAAGAAGTTAAGGCTGATGACATTCCTTTTTAAAAGGGAAAAGAGAAAGAAATTATGAAAACAAGTTGTATTTATTGCCAAAAAAAGACGGAACCTAGTTTTAAAAATATTGAAAGCCTGGAAAAGTTTACCTCAGAGCGGGGTAAAATCGTAGGCAGATCAAGAACAGGGTTATGTCAGAAGCATCAGAAAAGAGTGGCTAAGGCCATTAAACAGGCCCGTTTTCTAGCCCTTTTGCCTTATGCGGCTAATATCTAAATAAACAGTCCATGCCCAAATTCAAAGCCATTGACCTTGCCAAAAGCTTAAAGGTCAAACCAAATAAAGTTGGTTCTTATCTCCAGGTTTCTTTAGGAAGCAAAATTAAAAAAGGAGATCTTCTGGCTTTGAAAAAAAACTTTTTAGGCAAACAAGAGGCCTACTCTTCTATTTCTGGACTCGTAGACAGACTTGAAGAAGCAACAGGCAGGTTAATTGTCAAACAGGAAGATGGAGAGGTTGATGAAGTAGAGTTAAATGATCAGGGAAAGCAGCCGGAAGCTGAAGAAAAAGAAACTGAAGAGAAAGAAGAAAAAAAAGCCAAAGAAAAAACAGGCAAGGTAAAAGTTAAAAGCAAGATAAGGGGAGTGTTTGGTCTTGGCAAAGCCAAGGGAGAGCTGGTTGTTTTGGAAGAACCTTTTTGCCTGGAAGAGTTAACGGCAGAAGCTAAGGGCAAGATTATCTTTGCTCCCTGTCTGGAAAGCAGGGGAGCTTTGTTTAAAGCCGATGCCCTGGATGTAGCCGGTCTTATCCTGGGAAGAATGAGAAGAGGAACAGCTAAAAAGCTGGAACAGTTTAGGCAGGATTTGGATCTTGCTTTGCTGGTACTGACTTTTTCCCGGAATAAAAAACTGTCTTTGAAAAATTTTAAACACAAAAAAGTGCTTTTAAAAGGAGAAGAAAAAAGACTTGTTGTCTTGAAAAACAAATGAAAAAGATGAGTTTGGGGCAGTTAAGACAGATTTTAATTACCATTGCTTTTTGTTTGCTGGCAGGAGGGGCAGGTTACTGGCTGGGAACTCATGATATTAGGTTTAAGACTGACAAACTGGGATTGGGATCAGGCAAAAGCCCTATTGCCAAAGTGGAGATAGTAGGCACCACCATTCCCGCAGATAAAGAGATTGACTTTAGTTTGTTCTGGGAAGTTTGGAACAAACTTGAAGACAAGTATTTGGAAAAAGAAAAGATTGACTACCAGAAGATGTTTTATGGAGCTATTCAGGGGATGACAGCCGCTTTGGGAGATCCTTACACTGTTTTTCTTCCTCCCCAGGACAATCAACAGGCTAAGGAAGATTTAAACGGCAGTTTTGAAGGTGTTGGTATCAGATTGGGTTTTAGTGAAGACAAAAGGTTATCGGTTATGTCACCTTTAAACGGTTCTCCTGCTAAAGCAGCCGGGGTAAGAGCAGGGGATCTTATTTTACACATTAAAGATGAACAAAAAGGAATTGATGATGATACCAGCGGTATAACTTTGCCTGAAGCAGTGGAGAAGATAAGAGGCCCTAAGGGCAGCAAGGTTTATTTAACCTTAAGGCATGAGGGAGAAGAGGAAACTTATGAAGCTGAAATTATTAGGGGAGATATAGTTGTGCCCAGTGTAGAGGTAGAATTTTTACAAGATAATAAAGTAGCCCATCTTAAACTTATGAGATTTGGTGATTTAACTGCCGGTCAGTGGGATGAAGCAGTGGAAAAGATCTTAGCTAACTCGCAGGTGGAAGCAGTAGTTTTAGATGTTAGGGGCAATCCTGGCGGTTACTTAAGAGGTTCTATTAATCTGGCTTCTGAATTTCTAGTCAGCGGAGTTATTGTTAAACAGGAAGATTATCAGGGAAATGTGGATACCTACTCAGTTAACAGAAGAGGAAGACTGCTGGAGATTCCTTTAGTAGTCTTAATTGATAAGGGCAGTGCATCTGCTTCAGAAATCCTGGCAGGAGCCTTAAGGGATCATGAACGGGCTCAATTGGTGGGAGTAACCTCATTTGGCAAAGGAACTATTCAGGAAACAGAAGATTTGGGTGAAGGAGCCGGTCTGCATATTACCACTGCCAAGTGGTTAACTCCAAATGGTGACTGGCTTAAAGATAAGGGCCTGACACCTGATGTGGAAGTTAAAGAGGATTTAGAAACCGAGGACACTGATGAGCAACTGCAAAAAGCCCTAGAGGTTTTAGGGAAATAATAGTATAATTTCAATATGAAAGTAATCTTAAAAAACAGCAAAGAAGTGAAAGAAGTGTCTTTTGGACACGCCGTAAACTATTTAATTCCTCAAGGATTGGCTGTAGTCGCCACTCCCCAAGAACTTAACAAACTGGCTCAGGGTGAACAGCAGCAGGAGAAAAAGGTAAAAGAAAAAGTTAAGGAGAATAAGTCTTTGGCTGCTAAACTTGAAGGACAAAAGATAGTTTTAAAAGCCAAAAGCAGCAGCGGAGATAACATTTTTGGCAGTATTACTGATAAACATATTTTAAATGCTTTAAACGTTGATCCTAAAAAAGTAGAGGTTTTACAGGATAAACCAATTAAAAAACTAGGAAGTTATAAAGTAAAACTTAAAGTAGGCAGCCAGGAGGTTGAGGTTACGGTTAAAGTGACTGAAGACAAAAAGGAGGATTAAAGTGAGGGCAAAAAGAGTTTTAATTATTGGCTTACTGGTCTTTCTTGTTTTTATTTCCTTAATCGGCGGAGCCCTGGCAGACAGAATTTTTGGCTACAAGCTGCTGGACAGGTGGTTTCCGGAAAGCAAGTTTTCTTCTTTACTTGAAGAGGGTAGGCAAGAAGTTAAAGTGATTTATGAAGATTCAGTTGTGGTTGACGTAGTTGATCAAGTGTCTCCTTCGGTTGTTACCATCGGTATTAAACAAACCCAAAGAATTGTTGACCCTTTTGATGGTTTTGACCCTTTTGGTATTTTTGATATTCCCCGGCAAAATCAGGGACAGGAAGTTGAGCAGGATATTGGCAGCGGTTTTATTCTTTCCCGGGATGGATTGGTGGCCACCAACAAGCATGTAGTGGCTGATACTCAAGCAGAATATCGGGTTATTACCCAGGATGATAAAGAGCTTACTGTAGAAAAAATTTACCGCGACCCTTCTATTGATCTGGCTATTTTAAAAGTTACCCCTCCCGCAGAAGGTTTAAAACCGGTTGAGCTGGGAGATTCTGATAATCTTAAGGTAGGACAGTATGTTATTGCTATCGGTACGGCCCTGGGTGAGTTTAGGCATACAGTTACAACAGGTGTTGTTTCCGGCTTGGGTAGGGGAATAACAGCCGGTGATCCTTTTGGTTCTTTTTCTGAAAGATTGGAAAATGTAATTCAAACCGATGCTGCCATTAATCCCGGTAATTCAGGCGGGCCTTTATTAAATATTTCAGGTCAGGTAATTGGGGTTAATGTAGCTACTTCTCAGTATGCGGAAAACATTGGTTTTGCCATTCCCATTAATGTGGTTAAAGATTCTTTAGACAACTTTAACCAAACAGGCAGGTTTGAACGCGCTTATCTTGGAGTCAGATACAAGCTTATCTCCGAAGACCTGTCTATTCTTAACGAAATTCCCCAAGGTGCTTATGTTGTAGAGGTAATCAAAGATTCTCCGGCCGACAAAGCCGGTCTTCAGACAGGAGACGTGATTATAAAAGCTGATAATAAAAAAATAACTGACGAACAAGGGGGATTGGCTTCTATCATTCAAAGTAAAAAGATAGGGGAGAAGCTAGACTTAGAGATTTGGCGCGATGAAGAAACCTTAAATCTGCAAGTAGTGCTTGAAGTAGCTGAATAAGGAAAAAACAAGCGTAAACTTTACAGCTTAAAACCAGTTTTTTAGGTTTTTAATTAGTTTTGATCTTAGTAACGATTTTATCCAGGCCGCCTTCTAAAACATCTTCAAGGCGGAACTTTTTACCTACCCTTAAATCTTTAACACTATTTCTGGCATAATTATAAGTTCTTATCTTTTCTGCTCTTTGTCCCTGGCCGATAGCAGATCTATAGCCGGCCTGAGTTTGTTCTTTTTTTATCTCTTGGGCTTCCCAAAGCTTGGTTCTTAAAAGCTGCAGGGCTATCTCCCGGTTTTGCTGTTGAAATCTTTGTTCCTGGCAGGTGACAATAACGCCGGTAGGTTTATGGGTTAACCTGACAGCAGTGGAGACTTTATTAACATTTTGACCGCCTTGGGAAGAAGCACGGTAAAACTGCCAATCTAAATCATTGGGGTTAATGTCTACTTCAGATTGATTTATCTCTGGCAGGACAGCGACCGTAGCTGTTGAAGTATGGATCCGGCCATGTTTTTCCGTAGCCGGTACCCTCTGAACCCGGTGCACGCCCGACTCATATTTTAACTGGTTAAAAACATCTTCACCCTTGATTTTTAAAGTCAGTTCATCAATGGGGGTGACTTTCCAGTTTTTACTGCCGGCAAACTTAAGATACATTCTTAAAAGATCGGCAGCCCAGATTTTAGCCTCTTCACCACCGGCCGCCGGCCTTATTTCTAAAATTGCTCCCTGAGTTGATACCTGCATAAACTTTTCCTCCTGTAAAAAAAACAAGCCTTCTTTTTAGCTTTTTAAAAAGAAATAGACTTGTTTTTAATCTATTGAGATAACATTTCTTTTAAGGTTTGGGGTTTTTTGCTTTCTTCTTTAGCTCTTTTTTCCTGTTCCTGTTTTTTCTTGGTTTTTTTACTGACATAGCCGGCAGATTGCTGCTGTCTTTGTTTAAATCTTTCTACTCTTCCTAGGGTGTCAATAAACTTTTCCTCACCAGTGAAAAAAGGATGGCAGGCAGAACAAATTTCTACCCTTATCTCTTCTTCAGTAGAGCCGGTAGTAAAAGTATTGCCGCAGGCGCAAATAACTTTAGTTTGATGATTGTATTTAGGATGTCCTGTTTTTTTCATAATAAGTTTTTAATTTAAGTTAAAAAATAAAATAATTTAAATAAATAATAAAGTTAAAATACTTGTTTTCTAGACTAAAACATTATACTTTTACTGACTTTAAAAGTCAATGCAGGTAGTATTTAAAGTGTATTTTCTGCTAAATTAAGCTGTTTTATAGGAGATTTTCTATATTCAGTTATAACCACCCCCAAAGTTATTAAAAAAGCTCCTGTTAAAAAAGGTAGGGTTAAAGCCTCATTCAGCCATAAAACGGCCAAAGGAGCGGCAAAAACGGGCCTAAGATAGTCAAATAAAGTCGCCTCTGATGCTTCTATTAAAGCATAACCCATATTATATGTTAAAAAAGCGATAATTGAGGAAAACAAAGACATATAAACAATACCTGGCAAAGAGGGGAGAGAAGGAAGGGTTAAGGGTGTGTTTAGTTTGACAGCCTCAAGTAGAAATAAGGGAATAATGCTGAAAAAACCAACAATAAAGCCAATAGAAGTAACTACTAAAGGATCATTTTTATCTCTGGTTTCTACCTTTTTTATTAACAGACAGTAGGCTGCCCAGGCAATAGCAGACAAAAGAATTAAAAAGTTGCCTTTAATATTTTGCAAAGCCAGGGCCTGTCCCTCTAAAAGGGGCTGGATAACCGTAACTATTGTTCCTAAAAAAGCAATTAAGCTGCCGGTTTTTTCTCTTCTGGTTACCTCTTCTTTTAAAAGCAAGCCACCACCGATAATAACAATTAAAGGAGACATAGAAGAGATGAGAATACCGTCAATGGCAGTAGTATAGTTATAACCTACAAAAAGAAGGCTTAAAGAAAAAGTAATACCCAGCAGTCCCAAACTTCCCAGTTTAATAAATTTTGAAAAACTAAGTTTAATCTTCTTTTTTTTAATATAGACTAAAAGGATAGGAGTAAGAATAAGACAGGTAAGCAAAAAGCGCCAGAACAAAAAAGCAAAAGGAGAGATAAACTCTAAAGTGTACTTGATGACAGGGGAAGCAATGCCCCAAATAACGGTTGTAAGCAATAAAAAAACATAGGCCTTGTTTCGGGAAGACATATAATCATCTTAACCAAAAAAGACAAAAAAGAAAAGAAAGAAAAAAAATTTATAAAGTGGTTAATCAAAGTTTAGATTGTTAACCAACAAAAAAATAAAATCAGCTCAAACGTGCTGCTGCTTGCTCAAGGCTTAAAACTTCTTGTTTGCCTGTTTTCATATCTTTTAAGGTCAGTTTGTCTTCCTTTGCTTCATCAGGACCGATAACAATAATATAAGGAATGCCTTTTTTATCAGCATACTTTATCTGTTTATTTAAGTTTTGGTTAGTTTTAGTATAAACCTCGGTGTTAATATTACTATCTCTTAACTTTCTGGCAGTTTTTAAGCTTATCTGAAGCAATTTAGGATTAAACACGGTTATTAATGCCTTAGTAGAGGTTTTTATTTTAGGAATAAGATTAAATTGTTTGGCAGCCTCAAAAGTACGGTCAAAACCCAGGCCAAAACCAGTTCCAGGGATATCCTGACCGCTTATATTTTTAACAATCTTGTCATATCTTTCTCCTCCCAAAACTGATCCGGCCTTAAATCCGGGAATTTCAATTTCCCAAATCGGTCCGGTGGAATAGGAAAAAGACCTGGCAATCGAGGGTTCAAACTTAAACCAGGCAGGACTAAATCCATAAGCTTTAAGATAGTTTAAAATAGTTTTAATAGTTTGGTTGGGCTTGAGGTTTTTAATATAGTTTAAAAACTGCTTGCCTTTATTTAAGGCTATACCTTTTTTTTCCATTTCTTTTAAAACTTTTTCTTCACCAATCTTTTTAATTTTATCTATAGCGGCGATGGCAGGGTAGGGAATGTCTTTATAAAGGTTTCTATCATTTATTAAAGCTACGGCTTGAGGAAAACCTAACTCCCGGTAAATATCAAGGGAAAGGGCAATAGTTTCAGCGTCAGCTAAAGGTGTTTCTAATCCAAAAATATCGGCATCAGCCTGTAAAAACTCCCTATATCTGCCTTGCTGTGGTTTTTCTGCCCTAAAGGCAGGTTGAATCTGATACCTTTTAAAAGGCATGGGTAGTTGTTGGTTGTATTGGGCAATTACTCTGCAGACAGGAATGGTTTGGTCATAGCGCAGGGCTACATCTCTGTTACCCAAATCTTTAAATTTGTAAAAGAGTTTTTCATCTTCGCCAATCTCGCCTTCAAATATTTCCAACGGTTCCAGAGTAGGGGTTTCCAAGGGATCATAGCCCCATTTTTCAAACACCTGCCTGATTTTATTTTCCAGCCATTTTCTTTGCAAAGCTTCTTCAGGTAAAAAATCCCTGAAGCCTTTTAAAGTTTGCGGGTTTTTAATTGTCATATTCCTCCTTTTTAAGGATAACATTTTTTTTAATTTATACCAAACTAAAAGAACCCTGATAAATAAGCTTTACCTGGCCTTTTAAAATAGGCAGCAGTTCATTACCTCTTTTTTTAACAGTTATGAGTAGTTTTTGTCCGGAAGGTTGAATTACTTTTAAGTTTTTTACCGCTCTTTTTTGGCTTAAAAATTTTTCCACACCTACGGCCACAGTACCGCTACCACAGGATGTTTCTTTATAAAGCTGCCAGTTAACGCTTTTTTTAAAATAAATGTAGGGAATCATTTTAAAACCAGCCTTAACTTTTTTAGTGAATAAAATGCCTATAGCCTTGTCTTTTTTCAATTTATTATTTTTAATTATGTTTTTTGCAGTTTGTTTTTGTTTACTTTCCTTAATATTAAAAAACTTAGGGACAACAATTTGATCTATGCCTTTAAGTTCAATTAAAGAAAAACCTTCTTTAGTTTTGGAAAAACAATCCAGACCGATTTTAGGCATTTGTGAAGAAACAAGATCAGAGGTTAAAAAACTTGCCCTTAAAGGAGTGGAAGATCCTGACACCTCAATATTACCTTTTTTTATCTTTTTAAGGTTTAAAAATGTAAGGCAAAGAGCAGTGTTGCCGGAAAACTCATTACCATTAAGTTCAGCCCTAGCAATTGTTTTATTGTTTAAGGGTTTAGCTTCAAAACAAACTTGTTCAATTTGTTTTTCTTTAGGTTTGTTTTTGTTGTATTTAAGCAGAATTAATCTGCTTACCTCATCTCTAAAAGATGGGGGAATGTTGTCAGCAACAAAGGCATTGATATTGCCGCTTGGATAAAGAATGGACAACTTATTTATTTTTTTCAGTTTCATTTTTTCCTTTTTAAGTATAAAAAAACCAGCCTTTTCAGCTGGTTTAAACTTTTCTTTTCTTCCTTTTATTAACCCAAAAGCCAACCAGCCTTTTTAAACCTGGTTAAATGGTGATGATTTTGCTCGGATTTAATTATCATAATGATTGTTATTATAACATACCAGATCTTTTTTTCTTACCAACAGTTTTTAAATAAGCAGTTTTTAAGTTAGTGTTTATTTTAGCAATATTGTTTGTTTTTTATTTGGGTTTTTAGCAAGTGCTCTTAGCTCTCATTATATGTTAAAAATAATTACTCAATAGATTATAAAAAGTCATTTATAACATTAAATTTTAGGTAGTGTTTTTATTGACTTAAAAGCCTTGTTAAATTTGTTATAAGCATTTTTTCAAGCTTTTTTTATATTGTTTCCTGTTGGGGCAAAAGAAGGCAAAACTATTAACAAAAGTTGATTATTAGTTAATTAAAAAATCTATTAAAAATATTTTTGACAAAATTCAGGAAGCTGTTGATAAGGTTTGGTTTTTGGGCAAGAGGAGCAGGCTGTTGAGTTTAGTAATTGCCTTTGCTTACTTCATCTTTATTTGTTTCAATTGATGCCGATGGGGAAGAAGAGGGAATTAGTGAGGGGGAAGGTTTTAGACTGGGAGAGGGTTTTGTTGTGGGGGTTTGCAAGCCGGTGCAGATTTGGTTCAATTGGTCCTGAGTGTAGGTAGTTTGGCCAGCAGTTTTTTCAATGCAAAAGATTTTTAAACAATCTTGCTTATTTTCCAAGGAAGCTTGGCAGACACGCAGTTGATCATTAACAGTAAAAGGTTCACTGCCACCGCCGCCACCGCAAATCCCTCTGCCCGTATAGCAGCCTGGTTGAATGGCAGCAACCTGGACCCTGGTTGTTAGAAATAAAAAAACAGTCATGAAGAAAAGAATAGTTAAAATTTTTTCCTTTAACATTATTTAATTTTAATTTTTGTAAAAATAATTATCAAAACAGAATAATATTAAAAGAAGTTAGTCTTCTTCTGGAACAGCTGAAGGGGTGGCTTCAACCTCGTTTTCTGCTGCTGCCGGATTAGTGGCTCCGGGAATAATAAGAATGGTTCTAACCTCATCAATCTGTTCATCCTCATCAAGAGCAACAATGGCCCTTAGAAGGTCATTAACCTGGATATCTTCAATTTCAGGTTTACTGATGCCGGAAATTATCAGTTTGGTCTTTTTACCAATTTCTATAGTTTGAAGTTCACTTTCCCCATTAGAGGAAAAAGAGATTTTATCATCATCAACTTCAGTAACTTTTCCAAAAAGAAGTTTTCTTTTTTCCGCCGGAACCGGTTTATCAGAACTAACAATGATTCTTTTACCCACAAGAAGACCTTCTTCCCTGGTGCCCATGGCAATAATAAATTCGTCTTCTTCAATATCGGTAATTTCGATATCTGAACTTTGCTTATTTTCAATTCTTAAAATTGCAGCTTGGGAAGCAACCTTAACGGCCTGTTCTCCAAGAGCAGTGTTTAAGGTTAAAAGATTGTCCTCAATTTTATTAACAGTTCCTGCCAGGGCATAGAGTTTTTCTTCGGCTCTTTTTTTAATGGCGCCTTTTACTTGCTCTAGTTTGTCGCCGACAACCTGTTCAAGTCTTTCTTTAATCTTTTCTTTAACTTCATCTTCGGAAATATTTGGAGAGGGGGAGTCTGTATCTTCGTCTTCTTGGGCTAAAACAGGATTAAAAGCAGAAAACAACATAAAAATAGATAAAATAAAGATTAAGAATGATTTTTTTCCAGTTAAATAATAGTTATTATCTTGGTTATTTTTCATGTTTTATTTACTTTTTTTATTCAATATTAGCCTTAGAATAGACAAGGTTTAGGATTTTTTCCTGTTTTTCCCCTGTTTTGCCAATAGCAATGATTTTAACTTCATTAATACCCGAAATCAAACTGATGCTGGTTGAAAAAACACCCTGCTGATCGGCAAGCATCAACTCTTCCTGTTCTTCGGTAATAATGGCGACAGTGGCTTCAGGTTCTGTTTGACCTGATATAGTGGCCTCAGGTTCACTAAAAACCAGATTATTTTCAGGCTCTTGGATAATTAAATTAAAATCTGAAGAAGGAAGGGGAACAGGTTCAGAAGAAGATAGGGCAGAGTTGTTGGCAAGGGTTTCAGTTTGTTTAACAGCGCGGTTAGCTGTATAAACACCATAGGCTATTAAAATCCCAACTAAAAAACCTATAAAGATTGCAATTAAAACCTCTTTTCTCATCTGCTTAATTTTTTAACAGATAGGGAGGTTAAAGTCAAGGTGAGAAAATTTTTTAGTTGTTGGTTTCGCTGACTATTTAACTGTTAAATTTTTTATCTGCTTATTATTTTTGCTTTTTTACTATATTAATTTTAAAAATGATAAATATTATTTAAAATTTTTTAATTTATAGGATGAACATCCGATGAATAAAATGGAAAAGTCTAAAGGTTTTAAATTGTAGTTGAAGTTAGAAAACGTAGGATGTAAAATTATTACTATGCAAATTACAAGACTGGGTGATTACTGTTTTAAAGTCAGAAGCAAAAAAAAGAATATTTTGCTAGGTTCTCCTTTAGAAGTTGAAAAAAAAGTTAAAGCTGATCTTGTTATTGCTCCCCATCAGGAGCTTGATAAAAATTCCAAAATTGAAGGAAAAATATTTTTAATCAATGCTCCAGGAGAGTATGAAGTGGATGGCGTGTCTGTTTTTGCCAAAAAAGAGTTTTATGTTTTTGATGTTAGCGGAATTAGGCTGTGTTTTTTAGTGGTAGGAGAGGGGGCAGAATTTAAGCTTTCAGGCAAAAAGATAGATGAGTTGGAAAACATTGATATTTTGTTTGTTAAGCTTAGCCAGGCTTTTGATGCTACCAAAGCCCATAATTTCATTAACCAGATTCAACCCAGCCTTCTTATCCCCAGCGATAGTGAAGAGGTAGATAA
This sequence comes from Patescibacteria group bacterium UBA1400, assembly GCA_002305125.1. Lineage (GTDB taxonomy): Bacteria > Patescibacteriota > Microgenomatia > UBA1400 > UBA1400 > UBA1400. The sequence continues at coordinate 19,089 of DBQG01000021.1, forward strand.
ACTTTTGAACAAACTGGGGATGGAAGATGTTAAGTTACAAGACAAACTTTCTTTAACAAAAAAAGGTCTGCCCGAAGAAGAAATGGAAGTTGCTGTCCTGAAAAAACAATAATATGAGTCCCAGAGTTCCACCTCACAGTCTTGAGGCAGAAGTATCAGTATTAGGTTCAATTTTAATTGATAAGGAGGCCATTATTAATGTGGCTCCTTTATTAAAGCCTCAGGATTTTTATAAAGAAATGCATGCTCTTATCTTTGAGGCGGCTATAGATCTTTTTGAAGAAAAAGATTCCATTGACCTTATCACCCTGACTGACAGGTTGAAAAAAAAGAAGCAGCTGGCAAAGATCGGCGGTTCTTCCTATCTTGCTTCTTTGGTTGAAAGAGTTCCTTCAAGTTCTCATATAGAAAGTTATGCCAAGATAGTTAAAGATGCAGCTTTAAAAAGAGAGTTGATTTCCGCTTCGTCTAACCTGACAGAGTTATGTTTTGAAGAAGAGAACAAGATAGCCGACATTTTAGATAAAGGTGAGCAGACAATTTTTTCTTTATCCCAAAGACACTTAAGTCAAAACTTTATCTCCATTAAGGATGTTTTGGCAGAAAGCTTTGACAGGCTTGATGAGCTTCATAAAAGAGGAAATAGTTTGAGAGGTGTGCCAACAGGTTTTGTTGATCTTGATGATGCTTTGGCTGGTATGCAGCCTTCAAATTTGCTTATTTTAGCAGCCAGGCCTTCTTTGGGAAAAACAGCTCTTTCTTTAAATATAGGCATTCATGCTGCTATAAAGGAAAAGATGCCGGTGGGTCTTTTTTCTCTGGAAATGAGTAAGGAAGAACTGGTTGATAGGCTTTTGGTAGCTCAGGGAGATATTGATGCCTGGAGATTAAAAACAGGAAAATTATCAGAAGATGATTTTACTAAGCTCTCTGATGCTATGGGGAGTTTGGCAGAAGCACCTCTTTTTATTGACGATACTCCAGCTGCTTCTGTTTTAGAAATGAGAACCAAGGCCAGAAGGCTTAAGGTTGAACATGGCATAGAACTTATTATTGTGGATTATTTGCAGCTGGCCAGAAGCTCAAGAAGTTATGATAGCAGAGTTCAGGAGGTATCGGAAATATCCCAGGGACTGAAAAATCTAGCCAGAGAGCTAAAAATTCCTGTTTTAGCTTTGTCTCAGCTTTCCAGAGCTGTTGAGGCCAGGGGAACAAAAGAGCCTCAGCTTTCTGATCTTAGAGAAAGCGGAAGTATCGAACAGGACGCTGATGTGGTGATGTTTTTGTACAGGCAGGAAGATGAGGATTTAGAGAATGTTATGCTTAAAATAGCCAAGCATAGAAACGGTCCCTTAAGGCATATTCCTTTAAGGTTTAAGGGTGACAGAATTAGCTTCTTTGGCATGGAGAAAAGAAGAGAAGAAAAGTAATTTTTAACTTTGTGCCAAGGGCGGGAATCGAACCCGCACGAAGTGTTAGCTTCACAGGTTTTTGAGACCTGCGCGTCTGCCTATTCCGCCACCTTGGCATTTACCTTAGTTATTTTATCTTTTTTCCTCTTGAGTTTCAAGGTAAAAAGTGTTATTTTAAAATACAGGAAACTTATACTTATATTTGATATAAGTATTATTTTTTTTAATATTTTTAAGTTTTTTACTAATATGTTAGATGCAGCTAGATTAAGGAACAATACTTTATTTGAATATGATAAGGAACCTTACCGGGTTTTAAAGTTCAAACATACTCATTTGGGTAGAGGAGGGGCTAATATCCGTATTAAGGCCAAGAATCTAAAAAGCGGGGTTACCAGAAGCTTTAACTTTGGCGCCAATGATAAGTTTGAAGAGGTTAATGTAGTTAAAAAGAAAATGCAGTTTTTATACTCTCAGGATGGTTCTTATGTTTTTATGGATCCTACTTCCTTTGAACAGCAGGAAATTGACAGTGAGATTATCGGGCAAATGGGAAAGTTTCTGAAAGAAGGAGAGGATGTTAATGTTTTGTTTTGGCAAGATGAAGTGTTGGATCTTGATATGCCTGCTTCTGTTGATGTTGAGATTGCTCAAACCGCCCCGGGAGTTAAAGGTAACTCAGCTACCAATATGTTTAAACCCGCCACCACAACCAACGGTTTACAGGTAAAAGTGCCTTTATTCATCAAGCAGGGAGAAAAGATAAGAGTTGATACCAGAACCGGTGAGTATATAGAAAGAGCTTAGAAAAAAAGTTGTTTTAAACCGGCTAAGATAATTACTATTTGAGTTAAACTTCCCAACAGAACGCCTTCTTTAGCCTGATTATGATGTTCAAAGTTTACATAAGAAGCCAGAAGTTTGTGTTTCCAGTTAAAAAAGTAGTAAGGAATTTCTATCAGATCAGGCAGAGTGGAAGCTCCGGCAGCTAAAAAATAAAAACCAATCTTAGTTAAGTCAGGGTAGGCAAAATAGGAGATAGTTGCCAAAGCAATCAGGGCTAAAATTCCATCAACCAGAATAATTAAAAGAGTGCTTTTGCTCAAACCGCCGTTTTTGTGTTCAGTAAAAAGATGGGGATTCCAATGGGGAACAAAAAAGTCAAGGATAAAATGACTCATTAAACTTAATCCCACAGCAATCCAGGGATGGGGGAAAAGTTTCATTATTGCTAGGCCGGTAATTACATGTGGAGTTGTTAACATAAGACGAAAATCAGTATAACAGCTTTAAAGTTGACTGTCAATTTAAAATAAGATATTGTGTTTATGTGTTGCCAACCTTACTAAAACTTGGACCAATTACAATTTCTTCATTGGGTGTTTTTACCGCCCTGGGTTTTTTCTTTGGCTCTTTTTTAATTTGGAAAAGAGGTAAAGAGGAAAACTATGATGAGGAAAGATTAATGGACGCAGTGTTGCTTTCAGCCATTGGGGTTTTAGTTACCTCCAGAATTTGGTATATCCTTTTACACTGGCAAGAGTTTGGTTCTAATATAGTAGGCTGGTTTGATGTGGTGGGAGCACCCGGCTTATCTTGGTTTGGAGCCTTAATGGGAGGGTTGTTAGTACTTAAGATTTTTAGTTCCAGGCAAAAGTGGAATTTTTTTAAGATTGCTGATTTTTTTTCCTTTGGTGCTTGTCTTTCAGCCATTTTTATTGCTTTCGGTCTTTTTTTAGACGGCAGCGCTTATGGCGCACCCACCAGTTTACCTTGGGGAATAGCTTTTCCCGGACTTGATCAACCAAGGCATCCGGTGCAGCTTTATATATTCTTTTTGTTTATTCTTATTTTTAAATTGCTCTACTATTTTGATAAAAACTACAGAACTTACCAGTGGTATAAAAACAAAAGGGGAGAGGCTGCTCCAGGATTTTTGCTTTTGGCTTTTTTGGCCTTGTTTTCTTTAGGAAGGTTTGGAGTTGGATTTTTTTTCGAACATGATCTATACTGGATGGTAAATCAGATAATGGCTCTAGGCTTGAGCCTGGGAAGCTTACTGGTTTTATTCCTAAGATCAGGCAAGACTGTTAGTTTAAACCTGCCTACCTTTAAAAGAAAGCAGTTGCAGGAAGATTATAGAAGAGAAAGAAAGAATAAAAAATTTCATTACAAGTCAGGAGTAGATGTAAAATGAAGTTTCCTTTAAAAGTATTACAACCGATTAAAAACTATCTGGAAAAAAAACAGAAACAGCTGGAGAAAAGAAAAGAAGATCTTGACAAGGAAGATCCTTATAACGATGCGGCACGTTTAAATGATAATGCTGCGATTGATACTGATGCCGCTGAAGAGGTTGGTCATGAAAGGGTTTCTGCCCTGCAAAAGGAGATAGATAAAACTTTAATTAGAATAAGAAAGGCTTTGACAAGAATCAAACTTGGCAATTACGGCAACTGTGTTATGTGTCATAGGATGATTGATACGGACAGGTTGGCAATTGATCCTACAGCAGATCTTTGTGTAGATTGCGCTAAAAAAGCTAAAGCTAAATGAAGCAGAGATTGTTTTTTATTAGCGCCTTAGCAGCTTTGTTTTCGGACCAGCTGATAAAGTTTATAGTTTTAAAATTTTCCCCTCAAATTGTTAGTTTTAACAGAGGTATTGTTTTTGGTTTTTTAGCTTCGGATTTATGGTTGGGAGTTAATCTTTTTTTATTAATTTTAATATGGTTTTTAGCAGAAAAAAGCCTGGGTTGGAGTTTGCTTTTTGGGGGAGGAATGTCTAACTTCATAGACAGAGTGTTTAAAAAAGGAGTGGTGGATTTTTTAAGTTTTAATTTTACTTTTTTTCCCAAACCGATATCTTTACCTCATTTTAACCCGGCAGATGTTTTTATTTGCGTTGGAGCGGGTTTATTGTTTTGGCGACTCTTAAGGCAAAAGAAAGTTTATAAACTAAAAACTTCAAGTAATAAAAAACAACCTTTACACTCTATAAAATAGTATTTTTTACCAATATATTGGTATTTTTTTACTATTGACTTTTACTTTTACTGTGTTATGATATCCATCTGCTACACCATTCGGGTGTAGTTTTTTTTATTATGTTAGGTTTACTTTTAGATCTTTATCTTACCTTTAATCTTTCCCTTAAGCCTTGGCAAAGGGCAGGGGAGTTGTTGGTTCTTAAACCAGTAAAACAGGATATAAATCTGGAAAAATATAGCAGTTTAAGCTTAATTGAACCTGAGCAAAGGGTGGAAAAAATTGCCATGTCTAAACAGATTGAGTTAAAGCAGAAAACCAGCAATAAGATAGTAAAAACTGAAGAAGAAGTTGTTGACCTAAAGTCTAAAGTAGTCGAGGTTAAAAAAGCTGAAAACAAGACAGTAAAAGCTGAGGTTAAGGACAAACCTTTAATTGAGGAAAAAATCACTCAGTCTAAGCCTGGACCTGCAGACCTTGATCCTTTATTTACTAAATATAGTCAAGAGTATGGAGTGAGTAAGGATCTTTTAGTTAAAATTGCTGCCTGTGAATCTGGTTTTAATCCCGGGGCTCAAAATGGGCCTTATGGGGGCATGTTTCAATTTTTAGCCAGCACCTGGGTAAGCAACCGTAAAGCTATGGGTTTGGATCCTAATCCTAATCTGCGCTATAACTCTGAGGAGGCTATCAGAACTGCTGCCTTTAAGATTTCAAGAGACGGAGCCGGCGCCTGGCCTGTTTGCAGCCGAAAATAATTAAATTTAACTTGAGCTTAAGTTTAAGCTTTTTTACCCCTTTTTTCTCTTTTAATCTTTTCTTTTTTCCTTAAGCTTTTTTAAAGTATGTTATTATTAACATATTGTGAAAAGAACGCCAAAAATACTATTTGAAGATGATTGGCTTACTGTTATTTTAAAACCTTCAGGATTGGTTGTTAACAGGGCAGAGTCGGTTAAGGAGAAAACTCTTCAGGATTTTTTAGAGTCAAGGTTTTCTTTTTCCGGAGAAGATGTTTTTTCACGGCGCTCTGGTATCGTCCATAGGCTGGATAAGGATACGTCCGGGGTGATGGTGACAGCCAAAGACAAAGAAACCTTCAGTGCCCTTCAAGCCCAGTTTAAACAAAGAACCGTGTTTAAAAAATATTTAAGTTTGATTCATGGTAAGCTGGAGCCTAAGACCGGTAATATTAATCTGCCTTTAGCCAGAAAACCAGAAAATAGGAAAAGGTTTACTGTCAGAGTGGGGGGAAGAAGAGCCTTAACTTACTATTTTGTTAAAGATTACTTTCCGGAAAAAAACGTTTCCCTAGTTGAAATCGAGTTAAAAACAGGTAGAACTCATCAGATAAGAGTTCATCTATCCTATCTTGGTTACCCCTTGGTGTCAGATCCTATTTATCTTGGTTCTAAAATGCTTGTCAAAGATCTTTACTGGTGTCCGCGCCTTTTTTTACATGCCCAAAATTTAGGGTTTACTCATCCTCAAACAGGAAAGTTTATTAATTTCTTTGCCGATTTACCGGTTGATTTAAAGAAAGTTTTACAAAATTTAAATTAATGAAGAAAAAAAAGTTTATTAAAAAACTACCTGCTTGGAAAGTTAAAAGCTTTCAAAAAAGGCAGACAAAGTTAAAAGAAATTTTGTTAAGGATATTTACTTTAGTAGTTTTTTTTGGTCTTATTAGCATTATATTTTTTATTTCCAACCTTTTCAAAAATTCATTGTGGGATGGTAAAAATCAAATTAATCTTATTATTCATGATACAAACCAGGGTGTTTTATTTTACTCTTTTCATCCCAGGGAAAAGGTTTTAAACATTATCGTTTTTGCTGCCGATACTCATATTCCTGTGGCCGGAGGTTTTGGAGAGTATCCGATTGGCAATATTGTAAAACTGGGAGATTTGGAAAAAGTAGGTGGGGGTGAACTTTTAAGGTTAAGTTTACAGGAATTTTTAGCTGTTCCGGTTGAAGGAGTAATTGTTAACCAGCCTGATAAGGCTGGTAACCCTTCTTTTAATGCCTGGCTTTATTCTTGGTGTAGATTCAAAAAGAGTTGTACTACCAACCTTGCTAATTGGGACCTTTTTCGTTTGGGAATTGAGCTTAAGCAGTTTCACGCCGGCCAGATTAAAAAGATTGATTTTGCCTCGACAGAATTTATAGAAGCAAAGGTTTTGCCAGACGGCACTACAATTTCTAAGCCTAACTATTTAAAGATAGATGGTTTATCCCTAGAGTATTTAAGTGATTTGGCAGTGATTAAGGAAAATTTAACTGTTAAGGTGTTTAATGGTACCCGGAAACCTGGTTTTGCCGATCATGTCGGGAGATTGCTTAAAAATATGGGCTTAAAGCTTATTAATACCAGTGATTTGGGTGAGGAGAGACAAAAGTCAGTTTTACGCTATAAAAATCAGGAAGCAAAAGAAAGTTTAGCTTGCCAAAGGCTGCAAAAAACTTTTCCCTATCTAGAGATTGAGGAAAAACAGGATATGGAGGAAGATTTAAGTTTAATTCTGGGTGATAATTTTAACCTTCTTCATTAAAAGCTTCAGGGGGAAGAAAGGTGTGATAATGTTCACCGGGGCTGATAAAAGAGGGAATGTCCTGATTTTTATGACTGCGGACTTTTTCCTTGATAAAAATTTGTAATAAATTTTTATCCACCGCTTTTATAACCACAATATAGCTATTGCCCCTTTTAATTAAAGTACATAGCCTGCAGGCAACATCATCGGGAACTCTTCCCAGGTAGTTTCCCTGCTCATCTCTTATGGAAACAGAACGTTTACTGGCATGTAGGTCAACCAGTTGGCCGGACTCAAGTTCTAAAAGTTTTTCTGGTGAAGCCAGTCTTACAAGGGAAATGGTTTTAGTTTTACCGGGAACTTCAAGAAAAAAATTCCTCTCGGTAATTTTATTTTTTTTGGCAGCTTTATTATTTTTTTGAGGAACTTTTTTTAATCTTTCCAAAGCTCTTTTTGCAATGGGGTTAAAGCGATCATATTTAGTTACTTCCTGGTAAGTGCTGATGGCTTTTTTAATTTGAAACAGCTCTTCATAGGCTTTAGCCAGTCTCAAAATCGCCTCAATGTCATCAGGTTGTTCTTTAATGATTTGGAGATTGAGGTCAACGGCCTGTTGCCAATTTTGACTTAAAGCAGCTTTAATAGCCTGGGAGGTAAGATTTTTAATAGTCATAATCTCTTTTAAAGATATTGACAACTTTTTCTTTTCTTGTCAAGTCTGGATTTTTTAAATAAGTGTTTTCCGCCTTAAAATTTTTTTTAACGTTTGTAGGTTTTTTTTATTTGTAATATAATAATTGCTATGTCTGGACACTCTAAATGGAGCACCATAAAACATCAGAAAGCAGCTGAGGACAAAAAGCGGGGTAAGATTTTTTCTAAAGTTGCCAAAGCCATTACTATAGCTACTAAAGAAGGGGGAGGCAGTGATCCTGGCACTAATGCTAAACTTAGGTTGGCTATAGATCAGGCAAAAGAAGTTAACATGCCCAAAGACAACATCAAAAGAGCTATTGAAAGGGGAATGGGTAAGGGAGGCGAAGGCGATCTGGAAACAGTTGTTTATGAAGGTTTTGGTCCTGAAAATACAGCTTTAATGGTTGAATGTATCACTGACAATAAAAACAGAACAGCGGCAGAAATGAAATCATTTTTTGATAAAAGAGGAGGGGGTTTGGGATCTCCGGGCTCTACCAGCTATCTGTTTGAAAAAAAGGGACTCCTTTTAGTTAAAAAAACCCAGAATGTAGAAGATCAATTGCTGCAGCTTATAGATATGGGAGCTGATGATGTAGAAGAGGATGAAGACCTGATTGAAGTTTATACTCCTCCTGATAATTTAGCTGCTGTTAAAGAACAGATTGACAAAAATGGGCTTGAAATTAAAGAGGCGATGCTCGCTTTCAAGCCTAAAACCATGGTTTTAATTGATGAAGGAAAGAAGGATAAGGTATTGAGTTTTCTTGAGGATCTTGAAGATTTGGAGGATGTTCAGAAGGTATATATTAACGCTGACTTTGTTACTTCTTAAATGATGACTAAACGTCGTAAATTGGTTTTTGAATCCGTATTGTTAACCTTTGGTTTCTTAGCAAGTCAACTTGTGGATAGCAGTTACCGTTATTTTGCTATTTTCGGCTTGGGCTTGCTTAGTTACTTTTTAACAGCTTTGATTTTATGGAAAGATTTAAAGAGGATAGGCTGGTTAACTGTGTTGCCGCCAGCTTTTTTATATGTGGTATCTGCCAGCTTATTTTACTTTCTCTTACCTCAAAATATTTTTATTAAGATTATTATTGCCATATTTTTCTGGATCGGTATTTACGCCGTTTTATTAACCCAAAACATCTATAGTATTGCCTCCAGTTTTCAGACAATTCAGCTTTTGCGGGCAGCCCAGGCAGTAGGTTTTTTAATGACTTTGGTAACGGCCTTTTTTATTTATAATACGCTTTTTTCTTTTCGGGCCGACGCCTGGATTAATGGGGTAGTAGTGTTTGTAATTTCTTTTCCCTTAATTATTTCTTCTTTATGGAGCATTGTTTTATCAGATAAAATAACAGGACAATTATTATCCTATAGTATTATAATCAGTTTGCTGGTAGCTCAAATTGGTTTTATTATTAATTTCTGGCCTTTAACCATTACCACAGCTTCTTTATTTTTAGTTAGTTTTTTATATGTAGTATTGGGTATAACTCAGAACTTTTTCGGGGGAAAACTATTTAAAAACACCTACAATGAGTATCTTCAAATAGGAGTTATTATTTTTATAATAACTTATTTACTGGCCAACTGGCGTTAAAAAACAAAAATAAATAATAAAAAAGAAAAACAAACAAAAATAAAAAAATATAAATAAAACATTTTAAAAGGAAAATTTTTTGGCTTAATATATGGGGAAGAGGGAAGTAGTCAAGTTTTTTTACCTAATTCTTACAAAGAGAGTAGCGTCCTATAATATTTTTATATTTTCACAAAAATTTAACTGGTTTTTCACGCTGGCACTAGTTTTTTCAGGGTGCTAAAGACTTACTTATTGTTTTCTTCGGTTGATATAGTTTGATACATATTTGTGGAAAACTTTCTGTCAAGGGAGAACACCCCTTAAAAGACCAAAAAACAGTATTTTTTATTACTTAATCAAAAATTATAAGGCAAGGATTAAAAAAATAAAATAATTTTTTACCTGCTACTATTCTCTGAATAAAAGAGGCGAGTCTTTTGGTCTTAGAGAATAGGAGTTAATTATGTCGCACAATGTACCTTTTGCGACACAAAGCAAGGATTGAGAGAAGAGGAGGTTTTTTTCAAAAAGCCTTTATATTTTTTAAATTCTTACTTAAAACTCTGCAACCTGGAAAGATATTTTTTTAATTCTTCCCCTTTTTAAACATGTTGGCAGCTTATTTTTTCTTTGGTTTTGGTTTGGGTTTTTAGCCCCATGGGCCAAAACAGCTTTAAAAAGACTTTGCTGATTAATTAAGTATTAATTTATAGCAAACCGTACTTATAGTATAAGAACAGGATCTTTTTGCTTTTACTAAAGGTATTAGTTATAGCTTGTGTTTTAAACGTGCGTTAGAATTGATTTAGTGAAGTTCACCCCATATAAATAGGGTTAAAAGTTTAAATTTTTAAGAATAACTGCTCAAAACTTATTTATAAACTTAATTGTATTATTATCAATAGATAAATTCTTAATTCTAAATTATTAAACACTTTTTATTAATAAATAATGTTTTTAAATTACCCTTGGCCCAAGTTAATAAGTTGTTCTTTAAATGTTTTATGTTTGGCAAAGCCTTAAAGTGGGATTATAATAAAAGATGTTTAGGATGGAAATATCTCAGAAGCCTTTGTATTTGAGCCTTAGTATTTGATGATTTAGAGTTGGAATTTTATCCTAATATTTTCAGCCTGCTTATTATCGGTCTTTTTTATTTTTGTTTTTATCTTTAACGCACTTTTACAACTAAATTAAGTTAATAAGTTTTCCATTTTTAAAACCAAAATAAAAACATCAGTAATTCAATTTTGCGTTTTTCCATTTTTAAAATTTAACAATAAAAGCTCATTAGAAGATCATTTATGATGTCGCACAATATAAATAAATTTTAAAAATGGAGTAAAAAAGCTTTAAATTAATTTATTAACTTGATTTAAATTTGATCTATTTTTAAATAGTTTATATGATTTAAATAATTAGAAAGTTGACAAAAGATATTTTTTAGGAGAAAATTAAAGTCGTACAATAAACAATGTTCTCTACCCTACCAGGGTTAAGATGAGAATGTTTTAAAAAATTTTAAATTTAAAACTTTTTAAAATTATTGTGGCTGCAACTTTAAAATTTAAATCAATTTTACCCGGCGTTAATTGAGTTAGCCTTATTAAAAACTACAGGATATATTTATCATATTACTATAGGATATATATAATTTTAGGAGTAAACAGGCGGGGGTAAGAAAAATAAAGAAAAACTTTTACTCGAGAAACAGATATGATTTATGTTGAAAATGTGTATCTAAAATATACTGATATAGTAGTAAAAATTAAAGTTAGTACAATCTTAGCAGTTAAGTAATTAGACTGATAAGAAAAAAAAGAGAAAACAAGAATAAAAGCCGAATAAATATGATAAACAAAAATACGAAATTAAATAATAATGCCTCTGGTTTTAATCGCATTGAATTGGATCGATGGATAGAAGAGTTTTTAGAGTATTTGGAAATAGAAAAGAACTGTTCTCGGTTAACTATCAGAAACTACCGTCACTACCTGGAAAGGTTTTCTTATTGGATTAAAGGCTCCTATCCTAAGTTTAAGTTGTGCGACTTAGATCTGAAAATTCTTAAAAAATATAGGGTTTTTCTGGTCCGTTATATTTCTGAAGACGGAAAAGGTTTAAAACAGGTAACCCAAAATTATCACCTGATTGCTATCCGTTCCTTGCTTAAGTTTTTAACTAAAAGAGATATAAAGACTTTAGCTCCAGAAAAAATAGAACTTCCTAAAACAGAAAGCCGATCATTGAAGTTTTTAAATACTGAGCAAGTGGAAAGGCTTTTATCCCAGCCCTCGATTTCAACTATTATTGGACTGCGTAATAAAGCAATTTTAGAAACCTTATTTTCTACTGGTTTAAGAGTTTCTGAGCTGGTTAAGCTTAACCGGGAGCAGCTGGATTTCAAAAGAAAAGAATTTGGAGTTATAGGTAAAGGAGGTCGGGCCAGAGTGGTATTTCTATCTACCAGGGCCTGTAAATGGTTAAAAGAGTATCTTGATAAAAGGGAGGATAATTTTAAGCCTCTGTTTGTTCGCTATTCAGGTAAAAATCAAAAAGATGATGATGGAGAAAAAATGAGATTATCTGCCCGGACAGTGCAGCGGATTGTTAAAAAATATGTTAAAAGAGCTAAGTTGCCGGTTGCTGCTACTACTCACACCTTAAGGCACTCTTTTGCCACGGATCTCTTATCTCATGGAGCAGACCTGAGAAGTGTTCAGGATCTTTTGGGACATAAGAATATTGCTACGACCCAGATCTATACCCATGTGACAAATGCCCAGTTAAGACAGGTTCATGAAAAGTTCCATTCCGGTAATAAAAAGGATTAACCTTTCTTAAAAGAGATAAAATTTAGTTTTAAAGCTAAGGTAAAAATTAACAAAGACAGTAAAGATTGAATAGCTGTTTTTTTCTACTTTTTATTTAATCCCCAAGATGTTTTTTAAACCAGGAGATGGCTAATTTGTACATTTTGCTGCGGACCGGTCTTAGTCCATGATCGGCATTTTTCAGAACTATCTTTTTCTTTTCTGTTTTAATATGTTTAAAATAATTTTCCATCTCTTTTGTTGGTACTGTTTCATCTTTTTCTCCATGAATTAACATGATAGGGCAAGAAAAATGTCCTATTCTCATCGATAAATTATTATACTTTTCAAGATCCTGCCAAAAACCAGGATTCATCTTTATTTTTTCTCCGGTGGCCTTCATTATCTTAAGAGATATTCCTTTGGGATTGTAGGTTTGGAAAATCTTTTTCATTATTTTTTTAGGTTGGGAAATAGAGCCTGTTAGTATTAGGCAGTCTACTTTTGGAGCCAGGGCAACAGTTACTGCAGTGCCAAAGCTTTGAGCTTGAATACCAATTTTATTTTTATTAACCTGGGGATCTTTTTTAATAAAAGCCAGGATGCTTTTAAGGTCGTCTGCCAGTTTTGTTAATGAGGTATGAGTATAATCTCCCCCGCTCTCTCCCCTACCTGAAAAATCAAAGTAAAAAACAAGAAAGTTATGCTTGGTTAAGGCTTGAGCCAAATCAGTAAACATTCCTCCCTCCTCTTTAGTGACACCAAAGCCATGAACCAAAATAATAGCAGGATAGGAGATGTCTTTTTTAAAGGGAGAAAGTTTTCTGCCAACAAGCTTTTCGTTTTGCTTGTTGTAGGTAAAAACTATTTTTTCGGTTACCCCCGTCATTTAGTTTCTAAATTTTCTTCTTGTTTTTCTTTTTTAAGATAGGTAACGCTGGCTACATTGTCGCCTTTATTGGCAAATCTCATCAGGATAACTCCCTGAGTATTGCGGCCAAGTCTGGGAATGTTTTTTAAAGGCAGTTTAATTACCTGTGCTTTTCTGGAGGTAATAACGATCTGATCAACTTTTTGGGTAACGACAAGTGCTTCTGTTAATTTTCCTGTTTTGTCCGTAACATTAGCTACTTTAACGCCTACTCCGCCTCTTTTTTGTAACGGAAACTGTTTAACTGGGGTTCTTTTGCCCAGTCCCTTATCCATTACCACTAAAAGATCTCTAAAATAACTTCTTCTTTTATCTTTTTGTTCCTGAGGGGTAGAGGGATAGGTCTCTGCTGAAACGACAAAGTCATCACCTTTAAGCCTGATGCCTTTCATTCCTGAGGTAGCTCTTCCCATTGGCCTGACATCTTTCTCAGAAAACTTAATGGCCTTGCCATTATAGGTTACCAGCATTATTAAACCATCACCGCTTGTAGGTGTAACTTCTATTAATTTGTCATCACCTTTAAGTCTGATGGCAATAATTCCGTTAATTCTTATGTTTTCAAATTTTGAAATTGCTGTTTTTTTAACCCGGCCTTTTTTGGTAGCCATGAACAAAAAGCTTTTGTGGTTGTTTTTGGGGAGTCTTAATACCGCTTGAACTTTTTCCCCTTGGTCAATGTTGATTAAATTTATAACTGCCTGGCCCTTGCTCTGTCTTGAGGTTTCAGGGATATCATAAGCTTTAATAGTAAAAACTCTTCCTTTGTCAGTAAAAAAGTAAATATCATCATGAGTGCTGGCAGACATGATTTGTTCAATTTCATCTTCTTCTTTAGTAGTCATGCCTTTTACCCCTTTGCCTCCCCTTCTCTGAATTCTGTAGCTTGTAGTACAAAGTCTTTTTACGTAGCCTGTTTTTGTTAAAGTTATAAGGCAATCTTTTTTAGGAACCAGGTCTTCTTCGCTGATCTTTTCCAAGGCTTTTTTAAAGACTTTAGTTTTTCTTTCATCACCATATTGTTTTTTCAGGTAATCAAACTCTTCAATAATAACCTTAAGTACTTTTTTAGGGTGGGTTAAAAGATCAACCAAGTAGGCGATGGTTTCCTGAATTAGTTTATACTCGTCTTCTATTTTCTGTCTTTCCAGGGCTGCAAGTCTTCGCAGCTGCATGTCAAGAATAGCAACTGATTGTTTTTCGCTTAGGGCAAACTTTTTCATTAAATTATCTTTAGCCACATCAGCATCTTTGGAGTTTCTGATGGTGGCGATTACTTCATCAAGGTGATCAAGGGCAATCTTTAAACCTTCCAAGATGTGAGCTCTTTCTCTTGCTGCTGTCAGCTCAAACTGGCTTCTTTTTACTACAACCAGCTGCCTGTGTTTAACAAATTCAGTTAAAATAGTTTTTAAATTAACAAGTTGAGGAACTCCATTAACCAAAGCAACCATATTGGCAGGAAATGAAGTTTGCATATAGGTGTGTTTGTAGAGGTTGTTTAAAACCGCTTTGGGCCGGCTGTCTTTTTTAAGTTCAACAACGACTTGCATGCCGCGCCTGTCTGACTCGTCTCTTAAATTAGAGATGCCTTTAATCTTTTTGTCTTTAACAAGTTCAGCAATTTTTTGAATCAGCCTGGCTTTATTGACCTGGTAAGGAAGTTCGTTAATAACAATTCTATATTTACCTCCCTTATCTTCCTGAATTGAAGCCTTAGCCCTAACAATAATCTTGCCTTTTCCTCCTGCATAAACTTCTCTTATCTCGTTCCAGTTGTAAATCTCTCCTCCGGTGGGAAAGTCAGGACCTTTTATATGTTCAAGTAGGTCGTCAAGGCTGGTTTCTGATTCAAAATCTCCGGTTAAAATTTTAGGGTCAATTTCATCAGGCTGCTGGCCGGTAAAATCTTCTTTTAGCTCAACTTTACCTTGTTCAATTAAAAGTTTTAAGGCATCAATAACTTCATTTAAATTATGGGGAGGAATTTTAGTAGCCATACCAACGGCAATACCGTCTGCTCCCATCAGCAAAAGGTTGGGCATTTTAGCTGGGAGGAAAACTGGTTCTTGTAATGAGGAGTCAAAGTTGTCGACAAAGTCAACCGTATTTTTATTAATATCATAAAGCATTTCTTGAGAAATTTTGTCCATTCTGACCTCTGTATACCTCATGGCGGCCGGAGGATCACCGTCAACAGAACCAAAGTTACCATGACCGTCAATTAAGGTATAGCGAAGGGAGAAGTCTTGAGCCATTCTTACAAGGGTGTCATAAATGGCCATATCGCCATGGGGATGGTACTTACCCATGGTTTCTCCTACTACTTTGGCTGACTTTGTATATCTTGAGCTATGTCCTAGTCCCATATGATGCATAGCATAAAGAATTCTTCTTTGAACCGGTTTTAGGCCATCTCTTATGTCAGGTAAAGCTCTGGAAACAATTACGCTCATTGCATAATCAAGGTAGGATTTTTTCATTTCCTCTGTTAAGCCAGTTTCAATGATCTTTCCCACACCTTTTTCGTGGCTGACTTGGCCGAGTGAATTGTTATTGTTATTTTTTTCTTCTGTCATATTATGAATTAATTAAAAATCATGAATTAAACAGCTTTTTCTAAAGCCGGGGCAATCTCTTTTTTTCTGGAAATAAGAGAGCCGATATCATAAACTCCTGTTTTAACTGGTTTAAGTTTGGGAAAAGCTTTTTTAATAACCTCTTCATCCTGGGCAAGAACAAGAATTTTGGTATTTATTTTTAAAATATCTGTAATCATAGATATAGCCAGGTTAAGCTTCATTTCTTTTTTCACTTCTTTTAGTTTTTCTAAAAGTTGAGAAGAATCTTTTAACAGTTCTTCCTGGTTAACTGTTTCTATCTGATTAACCATAACTTTTTTACTGCCAAACTCATAAACCTTATAATCTTTAGTTAAAATTTGTTTTAAACTTAAGCCTGTTAGACTTGATTTGGCAGCAAAGATTTCATAAATAAGTTTATCAATACTGCTTACTTTAGCAATTTTATTTAATTTTCCAAGTTGTTTTTTGTCCTGATCAGTTGTAGTTGGTGATTTAAGTCCGCTAGTATCAGAAAGAATGGCTGAAATCATCAGCCCTGCCAATTTTTTACTGGGTTTTACCTGATGTTGATTCATAAGCCAGGCAATAAGGGTGGTAGTTGATCCCCAGGGCTTGATAGTTATAAAAATAGGTACAGGCAGATTTAAAAGAACTTTGTGATGGTCAAAAATATCGGTTATCATGTCGTTTTTTATTTCGCTAAGTCTTTGCACTTCTTCGTTGTGGTCAACCAACACAAACCTGTCGGTTGGTTTAATTTGACCGCCTGTAATTACTTGCGGCAGATTAATATCAAACTTGGCAAACATGGTTTTTGTTTCAAAATTTGCTTTGTCTGCCAGAAAGGCTCTGGCCTCTTTTCTTTCAAAACAGGGCATTTTTTGAAATAAAAACTGCAAAGAAACTGCTGCTACCGCAGAGTCTAAATCCGGTTTGACATGTCCAACGATATAATGCATTTTTATTACTTTAAATATTTAAATTAACCTAAATATCCAGGTTGGCCATTTTAGCATGAGCCTGGATAAACTTACGTCTGGGAGGAACCTCTTGACCCATTAACATATTAAAGGTTTGATCAGCTTTGCCCCCATCTTCTACAGTAACTTTTTTAAGAATTCTGTTTTGCGGATCCATGGTAGTTTCCCAAAGCTGTTCAGGATTCATTTCGCCCAAACCCTTGTATCTTTGCATTTGCACGTTTTTATCTTTAAATTTAGTTAAAAGTTCTTTTCTCTG
>DBQG01000049.1:0-2077 GCA_002305125.1 Patescibacteria group bacterium UBA1400
GCATGCTTGGTGTTGCGTTTATCTTCAAGTCTGGTTAGCCTGGTTTTTCTTTTGGAAGAGTAGTCTTTAACCATAATTTATGCCTATATTTTATATATAAAAATCATTTATGTCCAGCCTGTTCTTATATTTTTCTTACACAAATTAAACATTATTTTAATAAAAAGTGATTAATATATTTGTATAAAATTAACTTAAGAAAGGAGAAAGAGAAATTATGGCCGATATGACAGTAGATTGGCAGACTGTTTTTTATATTACTTCAGCCCTGGGAATGATAGTGTTAACAGTTTTGGGTCTTAGTATTTTTATTTTTGTTTCTCAATTAATAAGAGTTTTAAAGAAAATAGAAGTAACTACTGAAAGGGGCAGAAAACTAATTGAAGATGTTCATTACCTTAGAAAAGATTTTAAGGTAGGGATTTTAAGATTTTTTATAAATATGTTTAAGAAAGGAGATGAAGATGATGGATAAAAAGAAAAGTCCTTTTATGACTTTTATTATGGGAGCTGCGGCCGGAGCAGCAGCAGTTTTTCTTTCAGATGAAAGAAATAGGCTTAAAATGCAAACTAAACTGGCAGAAATGAAACTAAATGCCAAGGAAAAGAAAAGAGAACTGGAAAGAAAGCTGACCAAAACTAAAAAAGGTACCAGAAAAGAATTAGTAAAAAGACTTGAAGATGCACGAAGAAGACTTGAAGAATAATAATGTAAATAAGATAAAAGGAAGATAACTGCCCTTTAGTAAGTCCTGACAAATACTATCTTTTCTAAAAAGAATAATAAGAAAAAAAAGAAAACAGCTAAATAAGGAAAAGATTAAGCAGATTTAACAGTAAGTGAAGAGTGTGTTTCCTGTAAAGATAGGGCAAGATCAGAAAAGCCTTCACTTTGAAGTAGGGGACACAACTCTCTAGGTCTAACACAACGAAAGCTGCCAACCTGATCTCTATTTTCATAGCAGGAAGGGCAACCGGCATCTAGGCATCTTTGGGCGTCTTCTATAGTTCCCCAACCACGACCGCCCGATTGTTCTCTGATATTAAGAAGAGCTGGTAATTGTGTAATTTCACTTTCCATTTTTTATATTATAACCTAAAACTCCATTTTTAAAAATAGAGCCAACGCTGAGACTTGAACTCAGAACCTATCCCTTACGAAGGGAGTGCTCTACCATTGAGCTACGTTGGCATATCCTAATTTTATAATAAAATAACCTAAAAACAAAATAATTAACAAACAAAATAACTAGAAATTTTATTAACTATGGGATATGTATTATAATATATAAGATTTTAAATTAGAAAAACTAAAAAATTAAAGATAATATGAGCGATAGAGAAAGACCCTGGCAATTTGGAGACCCCTGGCCTTCATATTTTAGATCACAAGCTGAAGTGGATGCTGAGAGAGAAAAAGCATCAAGGGCAAGAACTGATCATATTATAATGCCTGATTGGCAATGGAGAGAGGTTCAACAAGAAAGAGAGAGGGCGATTGCAAATGATCCCAATTCTTATCGTAATACTTGTGGAATGGTAATGGGCCTTATGAGATTTGCAGAAGAATTTTTTTCCGAATAAAAATTTTAAGTCTAAAGTTAAAGAAGATAAAAACTTTAGTTAGAATTTTTTCCTAAAAAATTATGGATAACTTTAAAAAGTAGATTTAGATTAAAAAGGTGACTCCTCCAATTCCAGTTCTTCCTGGGCTTCCTGTTTATCAAGATCTGTAAATTTGCTTTTTATCTCCTCGATTTCATTTTCAATCTTCCCCAGCCTTTGTTTAAGAAGCCTGGCCAGTTCCAATCCCCGTTTAAATTTAGGGATACCAGTCTCCAGATCTACCTGACCGCCTTCAAACTCTGAAGTGATCTTTTCCAATTCTGAAAAAGCTTCAGATAAATTAATGTCTTTTGTTTTTTTCTTAGCCATTTCCTTCCTCCTTTAAAAATACTTTTGAATAGATTTTACCAGAAAAAAGCCTGGTAGTAATTTTTTTTCCTTTAGAAACCTGATTAATAAGCTTAATAACATTTCCCTGAGAGTCAGTAGTAATGCTAAAACCCCGTTTTAA
>DBQG01000049.1:2089-4070 GCA_002305125.1 Patescibacteria group bacterium UBA1400
CTGCCAGTTGGAAACTTTCTGCTTTATGCCATCTGTCAGCTGGATAAACCGGTTAAACTCATTTTGAAAACGGGAAAGCAGAGCATAAAGAGTGGCAAGATTTTTTTTAACGGCATCATTTAAACTCTGTGCCGCTAAGCTCACTAACTGGTTTTTCCGGCTCAGCTCCAATTTTAAAGCTCCTTCTATCTTGTCAAGAAAATGCCTATACTCCTGAAATCTTTCAACTTTTTTTAAAAGCTCTGACTCCATTCTAAAAACAAAATACTCAACCTGTTTTAACACTTCACTTCTTTCCCTGACAATCAGTTCCGCGGCATTGGAAGGAGTAGAGGCCCTCAGGTCTGCGGCAAAATCAGCCAGAGACTCATCTTTTTCATGGCCAATGCCACAAACTACCGGTACCCGGGAAGAAAAAATAGCCCTGACTACCTGTTCATCATTAAAAGACAGCAGGTCCTCCAAAGAACCTCCTCCCCGTACCAGAACTAAAAGATCAAGATTTAAATCAGCACTATTAAAATAAACAAAGGCTGACAGTAAGGAAGCTACTGACTCCCGGCCTTGGACACTGACGGGATAAAAGTAAATCTTTACCCCACCTATACGTTCACCTAAAACTTTAACAAAATCAGCATAAGCCTGAGAGTTTTTGGCAGTAATTAACCCAATCCGCTCCGGAAATGCAGGCAAAGGTCTTTTTCGAGCAGAAGCAAACAGACCCTCCTGTTCCAGTTTAGACTTTAGTTTTTCAAAAGCAATTTGCAAGGCTCCCAGGCCTGAGGGCATAATTTGGTTGGCAGATAAAGAAAACCTACCTGTTTTAGTATAAAGACGAGGAGTACCGTAAACCCGCACCAGCATGCCTGTTTCAAGCTCAGCAAAGTTGTGGATCTTAAACGCATAGCCAAATACCTCCACACTGGAATCCTCATCCTTAATAGTTAGAAAAAGCCATTTTCCCTGACTGATATTAATTTGAGAGATCTCACCTTCCACCACCACTTCGCCAACCTTATCAAGATAAAGGTTAATATAATCATTAAACTCAGACACTTTAAAGATCTTATCCTGGGAAAAAGCAAGAGAATCCATAATAAAAATATTTTAACATTAAAATAATAAAACCCCTAAAAAGAAAAAAAGCATTTCATAAGTAAATTAATTAAGGATATAGACGCGGTCCAGAAATTGTTTGTTGGAATGAAAGTTAGCTTATCAAGTTTAAAAGCTTTTTCTTATTTTCAGGATGACAAGCTATAAATTTATAACGGGTTTTGGTATTCTTCCAGTCAAATTCCAGCTTTTTCCCTTTAAAATCAAAAATCTCTCCCTCCGCCTCATTTAAAATCACTCTTCCTGCCGTAAGATCCCAAACATAGCAGCCATGAGATACAATTCCGTCCAATACATTATCAGCCATTAAGCATAAGTCTAAGGCTATTGCTCCCAGAATTCTTATTCCCCTTACCTGTAAAGACAATTTTTCCAGTCTTTGGTTAAAGCTTTTTACATCAGGAAAACTACCAACTACCATCCAGGAGTTTATAGGTTTAGGGGTTAGTTTAAGCCTCTTTTTTTTAAAAAGATCACTTTGCATATAAGCTCCTTTGTCTTTTTGAGCCCAGTATAAAGTGTTGGTTAAAGGTTCAAGGATAACACCAGCCTGCAAAACTCCATTCCTGGCATAAGCAATAGAAATACAAAAGTAGGGGATACCTGAAGCAAAATTAGAAGTGCCGTCTACAGGATCAATAATAAAACTATGCGTTCTTACCTTATTTATTAATGACTCTTCTTCAACAAACCCAACCTCACTATCTTTAAACCCTAGTTTTCTCATTCCCTGCTTAAGGATAAGATGAGCTGCTTTCTGAGAGGCGGTATCAGTGGTGGTGACAATATCTTTAAAAGAAGTTTTGCTTTTAAAACCACCAACCACTCTAAAATTTTTTTTAATAATCTTACCGGATTTTAAAGC
>DBQG01000019.1 GCA_002305125.1 Patescibacteria group bacterium UBA1400
TGTGTGCTTCAAGTTTTACTGCCCGGCCTGACTTGTCACGGAGCCTTTCCTCAAAAAGGTATTAATGCCCTGGAGGAAGCCAGCCGGCTTATTTTAAGTTTATCTGAGTTTAAACATGCCAAAAACTCCTATCTTCAGGATTCGTCTTTGTTTACAAGAGGAGTTGAGGCAAAGATGTCCGGTTTAAGTCTGCCTCAGGAGGCAGTGGTAGTAATAGATAAACAGCTGGTCCCTCCGGAAACACCGAGCTCGGTTATTAGGCAGTTTAAAGCATTTGGTAAAGATCTTTACCAAAAAGGAGTTTTAGCCAAAAGTCTTAAAAAAGGCTATAAAGTAAGCTTAAAACCAAGAAAAACCCCTTATTTAAAACCATTTATTCAGGATAAAAACCATAAGCTGGTTGTCTTAATTGACAATATTATAAAAAGCAAATATGGTTTTGTTGATCATGGCTACGGTTTGTCTGTTGGTGATGATAATGTTTTATATCACCAGCTTAAAAAGCCGCTTATTTGCCTTGGTGTGGCCGGAGGCAATCCTCATGAGGCAAATGAGTGGGTATCTTTAAAAAGCATGCAGGAACTGGAATTTGTTTATCGCAAACTTTTAGAAAATATAATAAAAATTATCTAAAAAATGTTATACTAATAAGATATGTACTGGGCAGATACAATTGTTAATCAGCTTATAAAATCCGGCAAGTATGTTCCTTTTTGGGTTGATGATATGAAAACTCCTTCGGGAAAGATTCATGTTGGTTCTCTAAGGGGTGTAGTTATTCATGACCTTTTATACAAGGTTTTAATAGAAAAAGGCAAAAAAGCCACTTTTACTTACTGTATTAATGATATGGATCCTATGGATGGATTTCCTCCTTATTTGCCCGAAAGTTTTAGAAAATATATGGGGAAGCCTTTATGTCAAATTCCGGCCCCGGACAAAAGTAAAAAAACATTTTCTCAGTATTATGCTGACGAGTTTATTAAGGTTTTTAACAGTATTGATTGCCGTCCTAAAATAGTTTGGACTCATAATCTTTATAAAGAAGGCAAGTTTGACAGGATTATTAAGACTTTTCTAGATAAAACTGATGAGATTAGGAAGATTTTTTCCCAGCATTATGGTAAAAATACATTTTCAAACTATTATCCTTACCAACCGATATGTCCCAATTGCGGTAAAATTGCAACCACTAAAATCAGTAAGTGGGATGGAGAGTATGTTCACTTTTCCTGTCAGCAGGATGCTGTTAGTTATACTAAAGGTTGTGGTTTTTCTGGCAGGACAAAACCTGTAGGTTTAGCAGGTAAAATGCCTTGGAAAATCGAATGGTCAGCTCACTGGAAAACATTAGGAGTAACGATTGAATGGTCAGGTAAGGACCATATGACTGAGGGGGGTTCTTACTTTCTGGCGGTTAAAATCTGCAAAGACATTCTTAACTATGATCCACCTTTTGCTAAACTTTATGAATATCTTTTAGTTGGTGGTAGAAAAATGTCTTCTTCTAAAGGAAAAGGTGTTTCGGCCGCCCAAATGGCAGACTTACTTCCTTTTTCAGTTCTAAGATTTTTATTGACAAAAACTCATTATAAAAAAACCATTGATTTTAATGCAGACGGTCTTACAATTCCTGATCTTTTTGATGAGTATGATAAGTATGCTGATGTTTATTTTAAGGAAGGATTAAAGTCTGATTTTGGCCGTATCTGGCAGTTATCCCAGGTAGGAAAAGTTCCCGGTAAAAAACCTTTTTATCCCCGGTTCAGGGATGTAGCTAACTACATTCAACTTCCTTCCATTGATATAAAACAAAAGTTTGCTCAAGTTAAGGGGGATAAGCTTACTCAGGAAGAGTTGGAGATTTTAAGCCAAAGAGTTAAATATGCCAGGATCTGGCTGCAAAACTTTGCTCCCAAAGATTTGGTTTATCAGGTTGAAGACAGTCTTCCTCAGGAGGCTGAAAGTTTAAGCCCGGAGCAGAAAAACTACCTCCTTAAAGTTATTGAGTTGCTTGAGGAAAAAGACTGGAATCCTGAAGAACTGCAGCAGGAGCTGTTTGAACTAACCAAAAAAGTGGGGATAAAACCAAAGCTTGGTTTTCAGTCTCTTTACTTGGCCTTAACAGGTAAAACATATGGTCCTAAGGCGGCCTGGTTTTTACTGGAGCAGGGAAAAGAAAAGGTTAAAGAAAGGTTCTTACAGGTTCAGGAACTTAAAAAGGAAAAACAAGAAGAAAAAGAATCTTCTTATGAGTTTAGGGTGATTAAAAGACCTGACCTTTTTACCATTGATACAGAGTTTAAAAAAGCTTACCCTTCAGTTACTGTTGGTTTGGCAGTTATAAAAGGCTTAGAAATTAAAAAAGAAGATAAGAAGCTTCAAAAAGAGATAGATGCTTTTTTAGCTTCTCAGTCCGGTTTAACTACTTTACAGATTGGCCAATACCCTCAAATCCAAAGCTATAGAAAAATTTACAAAGAAACAGGAGTTGACTGGCATTCTAAAAGGTCTTCTCCCGAAGCTCTTTTAAGACGCATAGCTCAAGGTAAGGGTCTTTATAATATTAATACTTGTGTTGATGCTTATAATTTGGTTGTAATGAAACATCGAGTTTCTGCCGGAGCTTTTGATTTGGATAAAATCAAGTTTCCCACAGTTCTTCGTTTTGCCAAAAAAGGAGAAACCATTACCCTGTTGGGAGATGAGGAGCCGACAATATACGAAAAGGGCAATGTAGCTTATTTTGATCAAGTAGGAGGCTATAATATTCATTTTAACTATTTGGATGCTCACCGAACCAGAGTAAGTGAAACAACCAAAAATCTTTTGATAAATGTTGAGGGAGTTTATCAGATCTCCAGAAGACAGGTAGAAGAGGCTTTAAAAGAGGTGTTGCAAAAAATTAACAAATATTGTGGTGGAAAAGTGGAGTTTGTTGGTATTGTAAAATAGGCGGAAAATATTTGTATTACTACGCTAATACAAAGGAGGAGCAATGATTAAAACTGAAAAGCTGACAGAGTTTGTTTTAAATACCATCGGTACGGAGGTTTTACAAAAAGCCAGGCAGGCTGATGAACTTGCCAACGGTGTTCAGTTTTTAGGTTCTGATGAAGTTTCCCGGGTTTGTTTGGGGGTAAGTTTAAACGAAGATTTTTTACAGGAGGCTGTAAAGGCGGGCGCTCAAGTTTGTATTTTTCATCATGGTTTTGACGTTAGGACTTATAAATCTTTATTTCCCTCTTTTTCCCAAAAAAGGTTAAAGTTAATCTTTAAACATCATTTAACAATTATGGGTTTTCACTATGCTTTGGATGCTCATCCTCAGTTTGGCAATAACGCCACGATTATTAAAAAATTAGGGGCTAAAATTTCAGAACCCTTATTTGATGACTGGGGATATACTGGTGTTTTTTCTGTTCCCCAAGACGTTAAGCAACTATCTTTGCAGTGTGCTAAGCTTTTTTCCCACGACATTTTAACTGTTTTTTCCGGACCTGAAAAAGTTAAAAAAATTGGGGTGGTTTCTGGAGCCGGCAAACCTGATGCCAAAGCTTTAGGGCAGATGGAGGCTTTAGGGGTAGAGCTTTTTATTACCGGAGAACCTTCAGAATCAACTCCGCACAAGATGAAAGAATCTGGAATTAATTATTTTGCCGGCGGACATTATGCAACTGAAGTTTTTGGCGTCCAGGAGCTGGGAAAAAAGATTAAAGCTGAATTTAAAAACAAACTTGAAGTGGAGTTTTTGGACATTCCCAATCCAGTTTAAATATTTAAACTTTAGCTTTAAACTAATTTTTAATGTATTAAAAGATTTTTAAAAGTTAAGAAAGGAGATAGGTTATGATTTCCCGCGAAGAAGCTTTAAAACTTATAAGAAAATATATTAAAACAGAAAACACTGTTAAACATATGATTGCCCTTGAGGTTATTATGAAAGAACTGGCTAAAAGGTTTGAGCCTGATAAGCAGGAAGAGTGGGGTTTGGCAGGACTTTTACATGATTTGGATTATGAAATTGTTGATCAGCAAACTTATGAGGGCCATGGTTTAAAAACAACTGAGCTTTTAAAACAGGAAGGCGTGGAGTTGCCGGAAACGGTTGTGCGAGGCATTCTGGCTCATAATGCTGATAATCTTGGAGATGATTATATGCCTAAAAGCAAGCTAGAGTGGAGTATGTTTATTGCTGACAGTTTGACCGGATTGATTGTAGCTACGGCTTTAGTAAGACCGTCAAAAAAACTGGAGGAGGTTGAGCTTAAATCTTTAAAAAAGAAGTTTAAACAGCCAAGTTTTGCCGCCGGAACCAGAAGGGAACAAATTGCCCTATGTGAGGAAAAATTGGGCATTCCTTTAGATGAGTTTATGCAGTTGAGTTTAAATGCCATGAAGGGATCTGCCCGGGAATTAGGTCTTTGAAACTTTTTTGTGTTAAAATTTTTTTAGTTAACTAAGTAAAACAATTTGATTGTAGGTTGAATTTTTAAACTTAAAATTTAAATATTAATAAATAATTTTTAAAATGATAAATATTGATCTTTTAAGAGAAAATCCTATTTTGGTTAAAAAGGCTGTTGCCAGCAAGCAGGTTGATGAGGAAATTGTTGATAAAGTATTAGCGGCTGATGAAAAAAGAAGACAGCTGATTGGACAGATTGAAACTCTCAGAGCGGAAAAAAACAAGCTTGGCAAAGATGAGATTGATAGAGCTAGACAATTAAAACAGCAGCTTAAGCTTTTAGAGCCGGAACTTAAAAAAGCTGACAGAAAGTTTGACCAACTTTTTAAACAAATTCCCAACCTACCCCTAGAAGATGTTCCTTTAGGAAAAGGAGAAGAAGATAATGCATTGGTAAGAAAATGGGGAGATGTTCCTGGCTTTAGTTTTAAAATTAAAGACCATTTGCAGTTGGGAGAAAGTTTAAATCTTGTAGATATGGAAAGAGGCGCCAAGGTTTCCGGCGCCAGGTTTGCTTATTTAACAAACGGAGCCGTTTTGCTTGAATTTGCCTTAATCCAGTATGGCTTTTCTCAATTGATGGCCCAAGGTTTTGTTCCTGTTTTACCTCCGGTATTAATTAAACCGGAAATGATGTCAGGCATGGGCTATTTGGAACATGGCGGTGATCAGGAGACTTACTTTTTGGATAAAGACGAACTTTATCTTATTGGCACCTCTGAACAAGCAGTTGGCCCCATGCATAGCGGAGAGACTTTTTCTTTAGCTGATTTGCCCAAAAGGTATGTGGCTTACTCTACCTGTTTTCGCCGGGAGGCCGGCAGTTATGGTAAAGACACAAGGGGAGTCTTCCGTGTCCATCAGTTTAATAAGCTGGAAATGTTTTCTTTTACCACTCCTAAACAAGCTGACAAAGAACATGATTTTTTATTGTCTTTAGAGGAAAAACTAGTTCAGGAGCTTAAGCTTCCTTATCGTTTGGTAAAGATGTGTACCGGAGATTTGGGACCTCAGGCTGCCAGAAAGTATGACATTGAATGCTGGTTTCCTGGCCAGGAAAAGTACCGGGAAACCCACTCTGTTTCCAATTGTACGGCTTATCAGTCAAGAAGGTTAAATATTAAATATCAGAAGAAAGATGGTAGCAGATCATTTGTATATACTTTAAACGGGACTTATTTTGCCCAAAGGCTTATCTTAGCTATTTTGGAAAACTATCAACAAAAAGACGGATCAGTCAAAGTACCAGAAGTTTTACAACCTTACGTTGGTAAAGACAGGTTGTTGCCAAAACAAGCTTAAGTTAAGCTCTTGTTGACTTTTGTTTTACCTTTATCTTTAATAATATTAATGAGGACAGCAGGTAAAAATTTACTTTTAACTTATATTGGCTTGGCTTTGTTTATTTTGGTCTTAAGTGCAGGGTTTATTTTTCAAAGTCTGACAGTTAAACAAACCTCTTCTAATTTGGTTCAAACACCGGTTGACTGTGTTTCCAAGGAATGTACGGTTTCTCCTGTTGACTTAAGAAAAACTATAGATAACGGTTTTAAAGAACTGGTGCCTGTTTATGATTCTTCCCAGGCAGATTTTCCCAATCTTGATGCTGCTTTGGATGCTGTTAAAGAGCAGAAAGGGGCAAGGCTTTTACTTTTAGCCGGAAGAGAGAAAGAGGCTAGGGATAATCATGTTCTTTCCCTTCATACTACTTCTTCAGGAACCGAGCCTAGGGTAATCAGTAATACCATTCATTTACGGGGAGAGACTACCAATGACCTAAGATTTAAAATGCCCAGGATCCAAAATCTTGAAAGAAGATTAATAGATAAGGCTTATCTTGATTGGCAAAGACAAGGTATTGTGACTGGATGTGTTTTGGCAGCTCAGGCTCCTGAGGGCACAACTAATGGCGGCTATGCCTGGTATCAGCAGAAGTTAAGAGAAAAAGGTTTTTATAATGGCGGCGGATCAGCAGAGGTTTTATGTCAACAGATTGCCAGAGATATGATTCCTGATTCTAAAATCGGCACCTATTTTTATAAAATGGGGAGCCTGCTTTACAGTCCTCTTATTTATTTTACTAATATCGGTAAAAATGAGAGCGATAGATCAACGGTTGAAGGCATTGTTTTTGATAATAGAATGATGATGTTTCAAGATAAAGATATGAGTTATTACAACAATATTGACAATATGATTCCAGTAATGCAAATTGACAATTCTTGGGTTGACATTATCAATTGCCATTTTTATTCAGCCTGGAACTCTGATGTTAATGAAGTTATTATGCCTGTAAGTTTAGATCAGATTAGAAAAAACAGGGTAGCAGCAGCAATTTATACTAATTCTAAAGGAGAAATTAAATTTAATGCTCTAACCGGTTTTTGGGCAGGTGGCTTTTTAGGTAAAAACGGTTCAGAATTGCTGGTGGCCAATAATCAGATGAGAGGACGCTGGTTTGCCGTTGCTGGTAGGGATTCGCAAATAGAAATGTATAACAACGGTATTTTTTCTCTTGATCCCCGTTTGCATATGGGCAATCCTTTAGCCGGAGGCTGGCAGGCTTTAAAACAGCAGTATCCTGATTGGATTGGACCCCTGCCTGTTTCCGATTATCCCCATATTGGTGTTTGGGTTAAAGGTGGGTCCTTAGTAATGGAACAAAATACGGTAGGAGAGTTTAACACAACCGTTAGCTTGGAAAATGTTTCTAGCGGTAGGGTAATTAACAATGTGTGGATTTTCGGTTATAGCGGTGGTATTAATCAAGCCAACTCTGACATGGTAGTTGTAACCAATAATATGAGCCTTGATCAGCAGGGAAAGCATGCTAACTTTAATATCGGTACTTGTGGCGGTTCCGGTGAATACTCTCATATTGGCGAGATGCCTATTTGTATGATTTTGCCTTATCAGAACTCTGCTGTGGCTCAGGCACAGCTTGGTTTTACTTTTGGCAGCAAAGCTTCAGATTGGAACAATTGGAGACTGAGGTATCCTCAAGCTGGTTGCAGTAGCTTAATCCAAACCTACTTTCCTCAATATACCTGTGCAGATGGTTTGGTTTGCGGAGAAGATCAGGACTGTGATTTACCTGCTTCATCAGCTCAGCCAAGCGTTCAGCCCGATAGTCTTCCTTCCATTTCGCCTAACTCTGGAGGGGCTAGCAGAAGGTCAAAAACCACAATTGAGGGTAGTTATAATTATAATCAATAATTTATTTAATTGATCAGTTTAAATCCTTTTACTTCTAAAAGAATTGTTACTGTTTTATCTTCCTTTAATAAAAAAATAGAGGTGGTTGAGTTTTTAGGACAAAAAAGACTGGTTGTTGATGGTCTTTTGCAATCAGGAGGTTTAGTAGAAGCTATTTGGAAAAAGGGAGTGGCTAAACTTAAGCAGATAAAGTTTAAGCCGAAAAAAGTCCTTATTTTAGGTTTGGGAGGAGGAACGGCAGCCAGTCTTGTTTTTAAAAACTTTCCCCAAGCGGAAATTACAGGTATTGAAATAGATAAAGAAATGGTAAAACTTGGGTTTGAATATTTGGGCATGAAAGAAGTTAGAAACTTAAAGGTTTTACTTGGTAATGGTTTGAGTTTAATTAAAAAACTCAAGCCCAAAGATTATGATTTGGTTTTGGTCGATATGTATAAAGGAAAAAATATCCCTGAACAGATTAAGAATAAAAGTTTTTTGCAAACTTTGCAAAAACTTGGCTGCAAAGATTCTGTTTTTGTTTTTAACCTTCTTTTTTATGGTCAGGAAAGGGAAAAGTCAGAAAAATTTATAATGCAGTTGGATAAAATTTTTCCAAAAGTGGAGTTAATAAGAACCTGGTCTAACCTGCTGGTTTTTGGTTTTAAAAATTAGCTGCAGCAGGCAATGCCGGCAAAAGACACATCTTTTTCATCTAGACCATTAAAGTCAGCAAACATTATCAAAAAATCTATTCCAGCTTCAGCTGTTTCTGGCGGCGGATCAACATAGGTTCTGTTGCCTTCCCCATCTGTCTGTAGCATTACCGCCTTAATTGCTACTCCGCCAAATGGTTTGTCTGGTTTTTCATGCCGGTCAAAAATGCTTGGTCCGATACCAAAAGGCAAACACCCATTCAATATTCTTGTTTTTGTTCCGGCTCTGGGAGGAATGGAAAGAGTTCTTTGATAACCAGTTTCAGGATCAAGTGTTGCTATTTGTAGTTCTGAAGTTTCTTGTTGCGAAGATCTCTGGGGAGAACTTACAGGAATAGGTTGTTTTGAAAAAACTATATAGATTGGGAAAGTTTGTTCCTGAACTTCTAGTCTTTGGACTGTAAGACCGCCTTCTGCTGTAAGGGAATTTGCTGTTTCAAGATCCTGAAAACCAGCAAAACGGCTTTGTATTAGTGGTACGACATCTAAAAGATAGGGGTCTGGTAATCTTGTTGCTTCTCTTGTTTCAGCCATACTAAAAAATATTATAGGATAGCTTATTTTAAGCTAAATAATTGGTTTTGTCAAAAGAAAACTACTTCTTTACTCTTTAATCTTAATCTTAAAAAGATTATAATTAAGGGTATGTTTGGATTTTTAGGAAAACTATTTGATGCCAATGCCAAGGAGCTTAAAAAGCTGGAAGCTTTAGTTTTAAAGATAAATAAACTTGAGCCTGATATAAAGAAGCTTAAGGATAAAGATTTTCCCGCCTGGACTGATAAGTTTAAGTCCAGGATAGCTAAGGGCGAGAGTTTAGATGACTTGCTGCCCGAGGCTTTTGCTCTGGCGCGTGAAGCCATAAGACGCAGTGTGGGAGAAAGGGCTTTTGATGTTCAGTTAATGGCCGCAGCTTCCCTTCACTTTGGTATGATAGCGGAACAAAAAACTGGTGAAGGTAAGACTTTATCTGCCGCCATAGCCTCTTATCTTAATGCTTTAAGCAATGAAGGTGTTCATGTAGTAACGGTTAACGATTATCTGGCCCGCAGAGATGCCGGTTGGTATGGTAAGGCTCATAATCTTATGGGAATTTCTGTTGGCTGTATTATTCATGAAGAAGCTTTTGTTTTAGACTTAAATCATCAGGAACCTAACCTTGACGACGAAAGACTTTTACACCTTAAGCCGGTTTCAAGACAGGAAGCTTACCGGGCTGATATTACTTATGGGACCAATAATGAGTTTGGTTTTGATTATCTGCGCGACAATATGGCTCAGCGTTTATCTGACTGTTCCCAGCGGGGTCATAATTTTGCCGTAGTTGACGAAGTAGATTCAATCTTAATTGATGAGGCCAGAACGCCCTTGATTATTTCTGCCCCTGATGTTGAACCAACCCATAAATATTATGATTTTGCCCGGTTAATCAAAGACTTAAGTCCGGATACGGATTATCTTATTGATGAAAAGCTTAAAACAGCCAATTTAACTGAGCATGGTATTTTAAAAGTGGAAAAGAAGCTGGGAATTGATAATTTGTATGAAAAAGATTTTGATACGATTCATCATCTTGAAAATGCCCTTAAAGCCCGGACTTTATTTAAAAAAGATAAGGATTATGTAGTTAAAGAAGGCCAGGTAATTATTGTTGATGAGTTTACCGGCAGGCTTATGCACGGCAGGCGTTGGTCTGAGGGTTTACACCAGGCCGTGGAAGCGAAAGAAGGCGTTAGTATTCAACAGGAGTCAAGGACGCTGGCTACCATTTCGTTTCAAAATTACTTTAGAATGTACAAAAAACTGGCCGGGATGACCGGTACGGCCGCCACTGAAGCAGAAGAGTTTAAAAAGATCTATAACCTTGATACGATTATAATTCCCACCAACAGGCCTTTGGTTAGAAAAGATCATTCTGATGTGGTTTATAAAACCACCAGGGCAAAGTATGCGGCGGTGGTTGAAGAGATTGCCAAGATTTATAAACAGGGCAGACCGATTTTAGTTGGTACTACTTCGATTGAAAAAAATGAAATTGTTCATCAGTTTTTACAGCGTAAAAAGATACCTCACCAAGTTTTAAATGCCAAACAGCATGAAAAAGAAGCCATGATTATTGCTCAGGCAGGCAAGCCTGGAGCCGTAACTGTAGCTACCAATATGGCCGGTAGAGGGGTGGATATTGTTTTGGGTGGGGCTAAACCTGAGGGTAAAGACAAGAAGGAGTTAACTGTTTGGCAAAAGCAGCATGATAGAGTTGTTGAGCTGGGAGGGCTTCATGTTTTAGGTACTGAGCGCCATGAGTCCAGAAGAATTGATAACCAGCTACGGGGCAGATCAGGCCGGCAAGGAGATCCAGGCTCTTCTCGTTTTTTTGTAAGTCTGGAAGACGATATTATGAGGATTTTCGGTGGCGAGCAGGTTTCCAGGTTAATGGATGTTTTTAAAATGCCTGAAAACGTGCCTTTGGAGCATGGTATGGTAAGCAAAGCCATTCAGCAGGCGCAGGCCAAGGTGGAAGGTTTTAACTTTGATGCCAGGAAACATATGGTTGAGTATGATGACGTGATGAATAAACAAAGAGAGATAATCTACTCCCGAAGGAGAAAAGTGCTGGAAATGGAGCCAAGTTCCTTGAAACTTAAAGAAAAAATTACCAGCAGCTTAAAACAGGAGATAGAAGCAATTGTTAGTTTAAATCAAGATGAAAACGGCAGTTTAGACAGGGAAAAGATTATGCTTGAGTTTGCTCAATTAGTTCCTTTTGACAAAAACTCTCAGGAACAGATTAAAAAACAGCTGCAGGATAAAAATCTCCAAACAGCAAGTGAGTTTCTTATAAAAATCCTGGAAACAACTTATCGAGCTAGGGAAGCACAGCTGGGAGCTGAGGTGATGAGGGATATAGAAAGATTTGTAAGCCTGGTGACAATTGACAGGTTATGGATGGACCATTTGGATACTTTGGATAGTTTAAGGGAGGGAATAGGTTTAAGAGGTTATGGCCAAAAAGACCCTTTAGTAGAGTATAAAAAAGAAGCTTTTACTATGTTTCAGCAATTGGTTGACAGCATTGATTATGAAATCAACAGAAGAATTTTCCGTATTCAACCGGCTAATCAAAAACCGGTTGTAGTCCCGCAGGCAATGGAAACAAATATTGATAAGACTGATAATATTGGTTTGCAGGCGCGACCAGCTTTTGCCAACCCTAATACTGGTTCGGCTAATCATAAAAATTTAGTAAATAGGGATCCTAATACCGGTAAAAAACTGGGCAGGAATGATCCCTGCTGGTGTGGCAGCGGTAAAAAGTTCAAAAAGTGTCACGGTCAATAAAAAAGTGTAAACTAGATTTATGCAAGAACTGCTGCAAGAGTATTTAAATCTATTAATTGAACTTAAGATTTATCCCTTTGCTCCTTTAGAAGTTAACTTTGTTATTAATTTTGTTTGGATAGTTTTCCGGAGCTTTTTTAAGGTAACTTCTGATTACCGGCAAAAAGCAGGCTCCATTCTAGAGTTTAAGATTTTAACTTTTCTCTTTTCTTTTTTAATTATGTTTTTATTTTACCTGTCCTTAGATTTTTGGACAACAATTTTAAAAATTACATCTACCTGGTTGATGTTGGTTCCTTCGGTTTTGTCCATTTTTTTGGCAGAAGTTGCCGGTTTGCTGGCAAAAATTTTTGCTTTAATTGGTAAAAAAGAAGAACCTGAAGCGGAGTTAGCTCCGGCCAGCATTGCGGTTATGCAGGGAGCGGGCCTTGAAGAAAGCGAAGAACAAATGATTAAAAAAACCAGAGAACTGTCTTTTTATGTAGCTATTTCATTTATTTTATTGGCGCTTTTCTGGGGCTATATGGTTTTAACCTATTTATAAATTTTTTATTATTAATAAATTAACTAATTTTAAAAAGGTAAATTAATGGGTGTATTAAAAAAATTTTTTGCTATAATGGTTTTTTTGCTGGGAGTTTTTGCTGTTTTAAGCGTTGCCAGTCCTCAACTAGCAGGAAAGGTTAAGGACTGGGGACTTGGTTTTTTAGGAGAAGAGAGAACCACTGATTTGTCTGTTGCTTCTCAAAATATAGTTAGTGAAGTATTGGGTGAAAAAACACCTTCAGACTCTCGGGATACGGTTAAAGATTTAGAGGAAGAAATAACAAGAATAACCAAAAAAATTTTAGAGACAAAGTTGGTAGAGCAAACGACTAAAACCGTTAATACGGTTGTAAATGATACAATAAAGGAAGCCGGGGATATACCGGAAACACAGCTGGAAAAGGTTAAAAAAGAGGTTAAAAAAGAAGTTTATGAGGGAATTTGTGAAGATTGGTTAAAACAAAAATTAATTGAAGAACAAGGAGATGACAGTAATGAATGATGAGATTAGCATTGAGCAGCTAGAGGATAGATTGAAACTTTTGGAAAAGAATTTAAACCTGGAAGAAAAAAAAGCTAAAGTTGCCAATCTGCAACAGCAAAGCATGCAGCCGGAGTTTTGGCAAAACCATGTTAAGGCAGCTGAAGTTATGCAGGAACTAGCTGATATCCAGGAAGAGGTTGAGGCTATTGAAGAGTTAAAAAACAACCTGTCTTCTGGTCTTGATCAGGTAGAACTTAAAAAAGTGGAAGAGAAGCTGGCAAAACTGGAAACCAATGCGTATTTGTCGGGAAAATATGATAAGGCTGGTGCCATTCTTTCCATTCATGCCGGTCAGGGGGGAACAGAAGCCTGTGACTGGTCGCAAATTCTTTTTAGAATGTATATTAAGTACGCGGAAAACAAAGGTTGGAAAGCGGCTGTCCTGGATGAACGGCCAGGAGAAGAGGCAGGGATTAAAAGTGCTGTTTTAGAGATAAAAGGTAGGTTTGCCTATGGTCTTTTAAAATACGAAAAAGGCGTTCACCGGTTGGTGCGCCTGTCGCCTTTTAATGCGGACAGTTTAAGACAAACTTCCTTTTCTCTGGTTGAAGTTTTGCCTATTTTAGAAGAAGAAGCAGAAGCTGATATTCAGATAAGGGAAGATGAGCTTGAATTTGAATCTTATCGTTCTTCGGGTCATGGAGGGCAGAATGTAAATAAGGTTTCCACGGCCGTAAGGTTGAAGCATAAGCCGACCGGCCTTGTGGTTGAATCCCAGTCGCAGCGTTATCAGGAGCAGAACCGGAAAATAGCCATGCAGATTTTAAAATCCAAGCTGTGGGAGATAAAACAACAGGAACAAGAGGCCCAAAGGCAGCAGATTAAAGGCAAGCATAAAGTAGTAGGCTGGGGAAATCAAATAAGGTCTTATGTCCTTCATCCTTATAAACTGGTTAAAGATTTAAGAACAGGATATGAAGAGCATAATCCGGAAGCAGTTTTAGATGGTAATCTGGAAGGATTTATTCAATCTGGACTTAAGAACCTTTAGTCTGGTATTATACTTTTATAATACACAAGGAGGTTTAAGATGTCTGAACAGCCTGTTTTAGTTAAAAAATTTCAAGAAGAAAAGAAATCTTTTGTGCAGCCCAAAACCTTAGTGGCTGTTTTTGTAATCTGTTTATTGGGTGTGGGAACAGGTTATGTTTTAGCCCAAAGGGGTGGATCTTCAATTGCTCCGGACAATCTTTCCCGGAATATAGAAGAGGATCAGATTCAAAAAGGAACAACAGTTGGTGTTTCTGATGAGAAAACCTTTAAAGATTCGGCTGAGGGCGAACTGGTTAAAGGCGGTATTGATGGTGAGGGTTCTCATCATTTGGTAAGGCCAGGAGGAGACTCTCAAAATGTTTATTTAACTTCTTCAGTTATTGATCTGGATAAATTTGTTGGCCGTCAGGTTAAGGTTTGGGGAGAAACTTTTTCTGCCCAGAAAGCTGGCTGGTTAATGGATGTTGGTAAACTTAAAGTGTTGGAGTAATTTTTTTCTTTTTTGTTAAACAAAGATAGTTTAAGAGGAAGTTAATGATTAAATTTGACAAGGTTAGCAAAAAGTTTAAGCAGGGAACAGTGGCTTTAGACCAGATAAGTTTTGCTATTGATAAGGGAGAGTTTGTTTTTTTAGTTGGGCCTTCAGGTGCAGGTAAAACCACTATTTTAAGACTGCTTTTAAAAGAACTTGAGCCTAGCAGTGGCAGCATTAAGATTGATGGTGAAGATGTTACTAAACTGAAAAAAAGAAACATTCCTGTTTTAAGAAGAAAAATAGGAACTGTTTTTCAGGATTTTAAGCTTTTACTTGACCGTACGGTTGAGGAAAATGTGGGGTTGGGTCTGGAAATACTGGGTAAAAGCGATAAAGAAATTAAAGCAGAAACCAAAGAAGTGTTGAAGTTGGTGGGTCTGGAGCAGAAAGCCGATCTTTTTCCGGTCCAACTTTCAGGTGGAGAGTTTCAAAGAATTGTGATTGCCAGGGCTTTGGTTGTTAAACCGGATATTTTATTTGCTGATGAGCCGACTGGTAATTTGGATCTGGATACCAGCTGGCAAATAGTTAATTTACTTAAAAAAATTAATAAAAAAGGTACAACCGTGGTTGTTTCCACTCATAATGTGGAAATTGTTGATGCCTTAAATCAGCGGGTTTTAAGGCTTGAAAAAGGAAAAATTGTTAGTGATAAGAAAAAAGGAAAGTATAAAAAATAAAGACGATGTCAGTTATTAAAACAAGTTTTAAACAGATAAGAAGAACGCCCTACCAGGCATTGGCAGCAGTGATGGTGATGTTTTTAACTTTTTTTGCCATCTCCTGTTTTGCTTTGATTTCTCTTGGGTCCAACAGAGTACTACAGTATTTTGAGGCTTCTCCTCAGGTAATTGCTTTTTTTGAAAAAGGTAAGGATTTATCAGCAGGAGAAATAGAAGTTATTAAGGTTAAGTTGGAAACCACAGGGCAACTGGCTGACTTTAAATATGTCTCTACCAGAGAAGCGGAAGCTATTTATAGGGAAAAGAATAAAGACGATCCTTTGCTTTTAGAATTGGTTAATTATAAAATCCTGCCGCCCTCGATTGAGATTTCTGCCAAATCAATTGACTCTTTGCCCAAACTTAAACAGCTGCTGGAAACAAGTCCGGGAGTTGAAGACATTGCCTTTTATGAGGATGTAGTTAACTCTTTATCAAGCTGGCTGAAAAACATCCGTTTTTTTGGTCTGGGCATTATCAGCTTTTTACTGGCACAGTCGATTTTAATAGTTATTACCTTGATAGGTTTAAAAATCTTGGTTAAAAAAGAAGAGATAGAAGTTTTAAAGTTAATTGGCGCTTCAAACTGGTTTATTCGCTGGCCCTTTTTATTTGAGGGTATTTTTTACGGAACAAGCGGAGCATTTTTGGGCTGGGGAGCAGCTTATCTGCTTTTACTTTATACTACCCCTTTGATTATTTCCTGGTTTGCCGACATTAACTTGGTGCCGGTGCCCCCAGCAATTATGTTAATGCTTTTGGTGGCCAACTTGTTTATGGGTATAATTGTCGGCGCTTTGGCAAGTTTTTTGGCTGTGCACCGGTTCCTCCGTAAATAGATATGAAGAAAAAACTATTGCTTTTACTGTTTACCATTGTTTTTTTTGTTTCTGGTTTAAATATTGCTTTAGGAGAAGAAGTAGATGATAAGCTGGAAAGCAAAAGAAAAGAAATAGAAGAATTGGAAAAAAAGATTCAGGATCTTAAGGGTGAGCAGAAAACCCTGTCTTCAGCTATTATCTATCTTGACAGTAAGATAAAACTGACCTCAGCTCAGATAAGCCAGACGGAAGAAGAGATTATAGTGCTTCAAAAAGCCATTGTTGACCTTGCCAGCAAGATTAATGTGCTGGATATTACCATTACCGATGTTTCCGCTATCTTAGGCAACAGGATAGAAGCCACTTATAAAAGAGAGAAGATGAAGCCTTTTTTTCTGTTTTTTGCCTCTCAAGGTTTTTCTGATTTTTTAACTAAGATTAAGTATTTAAAGATAGTCCAGCAGCATGATAGGGAACTTTTGTATCAGATGCAGGAATCAAAGATGAACTATGATGAGCAGAAACAGCTTAAGGAAAAAAAACAGCAGGAGGTGGAAGCTTTGCAGTCTCAGCTTAAAGCCCAGCAGTCAGTGCTGGCAGGACAAAAACAGGAAAAGGCAGTTTTGCTTGATAAAACCAAAAGCGATGAAAAGAAGTATCAGGAGATGCTGGCCGCAGCCAGAGCGGAAATGGAAGCTTTGCAGTCAATTATTGCCGGCAAAGGAGAGGAAACAAAAGTAGGGGATATTAAGGAAGGAGAAAGAGTGGCCTCAGTTATTGTGGGAAGATCAGCTTGTTCTAGCGGAACTCACCTTCATTTTGAAGTGGCCAAAGGAGGAGGACATTCTAATCCAGCATCATGGCTAAAAAATATAGGGATAATTTGGGATAATTCTCCTGACGGAACGTTTGGTTTTTCCGGTTCCTGGAACTGGCCTTTAAACGAGCCCATAAGAATTACCCAGGGTTATGGTACTACTTATTGGTCTAATTTAGGTTGGTATGGAGGTGGGCCCCATACGGGCATTGATATAGTTTCTGATTCTTCCACCACAGTTAAGGCAGTTAAAGAAGGAGTTTTATATAGAGGCAGTATTGCCTGCGGAGGCGGAACTATGAGATATGTTAAGGTGGAGCATAAGGACTCTGATATGGAAACTTTTTATGTTCATGTAAATTATTAGTTTAAAATGCCTGCTCCAAGCTTGAGGCTAGAGGGGGAGCGAAAAAAACCTTTTAAAGGCGCAGTTGTATGCGTCTTTTTTTTAACTTTTTTCTTTTTTTCTTTAAAGGAGGTTTTGGCAATGGATCTTATTTTAAGCAACGTTCCAACCGAAGCAGAACAAGAGCAGGAGTTTACGGTTCATTTTTACTATGAATGTTTAGGTTGTAGTAAAGATGCCAAATATTATTTAAGAGCCTGTTTTTATGAAGATGGAAGTTCTAATTATTCAGGCTGTATTAAAAATCATCAAGACTCCTGGGTTTGTGGTTCTCAGGAAGTTTTGAACTATAAGGAAATAAGTTTGGACAGTGAGGGAATTTGGGAAGGAGATTTAAAGATAAAATCGGAGGTAACAGGAAACCTTTTTTTAAAGGTCAAAAGATATACGCAGGGAGGTGATGGTAGTAAAGAAACTAATTCAGAAGCACTTTTAATCCTAGATAATTTTTCTCTTATTATTTCTCCATCTCCTCAGCCTTCATTTATAGAACAGGAGACATCTTTTCCTGATAATATTTTTATTTCTGAATTTATGCCTAATCCTGAAGAAGGAGGAGAATGGGTAGAGCTTTATAATAGTAACCCTTTTGAGGTTAGTTTGAGTGACTGGCAGCTTGACGATATTGAGGGAGGGTCTGTGCCGCAAACTTTTTCTGCTGTTATTGAAGGTAAGAGTTTTAAAGTGATTTATTTTACTTCCAACAAACTTAACAACGGCGGGGATGAGGCAAGACTGCTGAGGCCTGATGGTTGGGTTTTGGACAAAGCTTCTTATAATAAATCCACTAAAAACATATCTTGGTCTTTGCAGTCCAACAGTTGGTGCGAAACTGAACCAAGTTTGGAAAAAGAAAACAATAGTTGCTTGTCAACCGAAGAGGAAGAGGATAGTTCTTCTCCTTCACCTGTTTCTTCAGTTTCTGGGGGAGATGAAGAGGAAGAGGAGGGGGTTTTGGGAGAAAGTGTGGAGGCAAAAGTATACAGGACCAGCTTTGATTTTAAACAAAACCAAAGTAGTGTGGCCGGGCAAATGGAGATTGATTTGGCTACAATTTCAGGAGAAGTTTTAGGGCAAGAGGTTGAAGAGGAAGAAGAGCTGGGTAAAGAAGATAAATCAGGTTCTAAACACGGCTTTTTATGGTTTATTTTAGGAGGAGGGGTGCTAATGACAGCCGGAAGTCTTCCCCTTATTTCCCCTTATTTTAAAAATTTACTTAAAGAATAAAATTACTTTTTTCTTGATATTTTAGGTATGCTATACTTTAACTTATGAACGCTAAGAGTTTTATTTATTGGTGGTTTCCTGTTGCTGTTTGGGCTGCTGTTATCTTCTTATTTTCTTCCCTGTCTACTGTTCCCAGTGCCAAAATTATTTGGTGGGATTTTATCATTAAAAAAACAGCTCATTTAATAGAATATGCGGTGTTATTTTTTTTGCTTTTGCGCGCCTTGACTAAATTTGAACCAAAGTTAAATTTAAAACCTTTGAAATTTCAGGTTTTTTTTCCTGCAAAGATTGACAAAAAAATGGTTCTTGGTTCTTTTCTTTTGTGCCTGCTCTATACTCTTTCTGATGAGTATCATCAAGGTTTTACTCCGGGAAGATATCCTTCCTTAAGGGATGTGGGAATTGATTTTTTAGGTATGCTCTTAAGTTTTACGATGATTAAAAAAAATAGCAAGATAAAGGAGGGTTAAATGGTTAGAGATGAGGATGTTAAAGATGTTTTCAAAAGCGAAAGCCTGGAAGAAACAGCCGAGGCTGCCAAATACGTACTGCAATTTTTAAAAGAGTATAATTTGGTTTGTTTATACGGAGAGATGGGGATTGGTAAAACCACTTTTGTCCAAAATTTGGCAGAAAGTTTGGGAATTGAAAGAAGGGTTATTAGTCCTTCTTTTATTTTGCAAAGAGAGTATGAGATTAAAAGCAAAAAAGTGGGTCAAAAAAGGCTTTATCATATAGATTGTTATAATACTATTTCTATAGATGATTTTTTAAAATCCGTTGATTTAAAAGAGTT
>DBQG01000023.1 GCA_002305125.1 Patescibacteria group bacterium UBA1400
CCGGTCATTTTAAGAAAATAACCAAGTCTTTGCTTAAAAAGATAGGGACGGCTTCTGGCTCCCTCAATCCAGCCAATCCTGATCCGCTTGTATGACTGGGGAAAGTTATTAAAGTTTTCCCAAACTTTTTTATCACTTTTTAAAGCTTTAAGTATATCCGGAGCAATTACCAATTTTTCCGGCCCGGCAGAGGGATCAAACACATGTTTTACGGCTGCCAAACCAGCCTTTGTCATCTTTCCCTGTTTTATAAGCCGGTAAATACGCTCTTTATTCATCTGAGACAGACTGCTTTTAGGCCTTCGGGGGGTAAATCTCTGGGCATAACTTTTTTCATCCAACCCTTTTGCCGTACTGTCTATCCAGCCAAAGCAAAGGGCTTCTTCCACTGCTTCATTATAAGAAATTCTGGGCTTGCCCGAAGACTTTTTGTAATAGATAAGCCAAATCTCTTTTTCTTTTCCATGATTTAGGGAAAGCCAACGGCGCCACTCTTCCCTTTTAGTAAGATAAAGTGTTTTTCCAATTTTCATAAAATTTAACAGAATTTACACTCTGCTTTTTTATCTACCAGTTTAATTAATTGAACCAATCGTTTTTCATCAATATCAGCCATATTTTTAATTTTAAGATGCCTCATGGTTTTGCCGCTGCCTTCAAATAAACCTCTTTCTTTATCGCTAAGACCAGCAATGGCAAAACCAACATTTACCTGATTCTTTAACCCCACCAGATAAAATTTACCGCCGGCAAAGGTAATAACTCCCCATTTCATTTTTTCATCACCGGAAGAAAGAGTTTTCAAAAACAGCTTTCTTAAATAAACCAGAATTTCCTTTTGAGGAGATTTCTGTTTGGTTAGATAATCTTTGATTTCCTTCATTTAAGTTTAAATAATTTTTGGTTATGAACACAAAAAACCTTGCCATCTTTAAGCCACCTTTTCTTTTCCCAGGCAATAAACTTTCTGATTCCTTTGGAAAAAATAAACTCCAGATTCTCAAGCATAGACATTCCGTACTTAAGCCGATATCTTTTATCCAGGTTTTTTAGTCTCAGACAGGGAAAAGAAGGGCATTTTCCGGAACAAAATTTAAACCCCTTGTCTTTTAAAAGACTACAGTTTCTAATAACACACTTTCTAAGATGTTTTTTTTCGGCAGCTTCAACCAAGCTACGACAACCAGGACAAGAATCTTTGTCACGAAGGTAACCTGAACAAATTTGGCAATTCATCCCACAGGGAGCAATTAGATTGGTTTTCATAGTCTGTAAATAATTTTAGCAGCAAACAGCCGCCAAGCCAATCTCTTCTATCCTTTAGATAAAGTTTTTATATAATATTATAAATGGAAAAAAAACTAAAAACTCCCTTTCTGCTTAAAAAAAATTTTAAAGAATTAAATTTAGGCAGATTGTTTGCCGTTTTTACAATTGCTGTTATGGCTGCTTTCTTAAACATCTTCCATGTTTTAAAAGACCTGATAAAAACCCCTCCTGATTTTTTTTACACCGGCACAGGACACTACTATCTTGACTATTTTCATTATCTGCAGCTTATCGGCTCAGGCATCAGGGGCAAGTGGCT
Source organism: Patescibacteria group bacterium UBA1400 (assembly GCA_002305125.1). Taxonomy (GTDB): domain Bacteria; phylum Patescibacteriota; class Microgenomatia; order UBA1400; family UBA1400; genus UBA1400. The sequence goes on from DBQG01000023.1 coordinate 1,589, forward strand.
GCCGGAAAACTACATGGCAGCAACTGACAGTTTTGCTTATCTTTTATACCTGCCCTACACCCTTCTGGGACAGATAGCCGGCTTCTTTCACCTATCAGCTGTTTTTGCCTACTGGTCTGCTATCTTTTTACTGACGGTTATAACCATCTGCTTACTTTACTTTGCTTTAAACAAAATTTTAAAAAACCAGCCTTTTTATCTTAAAATATCGGCCCTTTTGATTGCTGTTTTTACCTGTCCTTTTTATTTTTTTAAAAACAGCACCCTGGTCTTTTACGAGCTCTGGTGGGCGCCTCAGACTTTTTTAAAAAGATTTGGAACTGTTCCCCACCAGCTTCTGGCTAATCTTTTGGTTTTAACTGTTTACCTTACTACCTCTTTAATCATTGAAAAAAGCAGTTTAACTAAGCTTAAAAGCAGCTTAAAAAAAACGTTAAGACTTAATCTTTTGCTTCTAACCATTCTGTTTATTTCTCCTGTCAGCCTTGCCATCCCCCTGATAACCATTTTTACCATCTTTTTAATTGAATCAGTCAGAAAGTATCTGAAACAAAAAACCTTAAAAGCTTTTATTCCTTTGTTAATCTTTTGCCTATTAACATCCCTGCTTCTTTTCCCTGCTGCCTTAAAATTAAAAGCGTATTATGAACAATCTCCAATTTTAACTGAACTTAGAGCTCAGGAAATAGGCTGGAACCAAACCCTTCCTTTAAAATTTTTGCTTTTAAATATAGGTCCGGTCCTGCTCTTTATCCCTTTTGGTCTTAAAAGATTTCTTAAAACAAAAAAACCGCTTGCCTGGCTGCTTTTACTGTCAACGACTCTGACCTATATCCTTCACTACACGTCTTTAACCACTCTTTTCGGAACTCACAGCTTAAGGTTATACAGTCTTACAAACTACCTCACGTTTGCAGTCTTAACCGTACTGGGAATAAAGACCATTGCCGGATTTCTGCCGAAAAAAAGAAAGGTTTTCACTCTAACTCTAGTCCTGATCTTACTTGCCGTTTTTACTGTTTTCAATTACCTAAGAATTCTAAACAGCAACCAAAGAATCCCGACAACCAACATCAGCTATCTTCCCAAAACCCTTAATCAGACATTTGAATTTCTAAACAAACAGCAGGATAAAGGCTGCCTTCTTACCGGTCCCTACAGCTATATGGGTATGGTAACCCCTGTTTATGTGGAAAGAAGATCCTGTCTGGGGAAACATATTTACACCCCCGGTTTTGAACAAAAACAGCGGCAAACAGACCTTTTCTTAAAAGGAACCCTGACAAAAAAAGAAGCAAAAGTTTTTTTAAACCAAAACCAGGTCAAATATCTTCTTTTAACCTCCCTTGATACTTACCAGGAAGAAGGCTTGAAAAAGTATGGCTTGCTGACAAAGATATTTGAAAACCCAAGCTCAAGTTTGTTTAAATATAATGATTAAAACAGCATGTTAACTGAAAAAATATATATTGGTTGCTGTGGGGCCTACTGCAAAACCTGTAAACCTTTTCTTGAGGGTTTTTGCAAGGGCTGCAAACTGGACTTTGATACCGGCCAAAGGGATATCAATAAGGTTAGATGCAAAATAAAGATCTGCTGCTTTAAAAATAAAAGCCTGGAAACCTGCGCTGACTGTGGGGATGAAAAAAACTGCAAGATAGTAAATGATTTTTATAATAAAAAAGGTTATAAATATAAAAAATATAAACAGGCAGTGAAATTCATAAAAGAAAAAGGCTATAAAAAATTTATCAGGCAGGCAAACAAGTGGAAAAATGCCTACGGCAAACTAGAATAATTTTTAAAGTTAATTTGTCTGGGTTGTTGTTAAAAGATTTGGAAGATATTGTTCTTCTTCAATCAGCGAAGTATCTATAACAGATGGAGTCTCTGCTTTCCTGTAATTTCTTTTAAGCATGTTTTTACGTCTGCCTAGTTCTTTTATAATAATCCTTATCAGCTTCTTGGCTTCGATTGCATTTTCCTTGATTGACAAATTCCAGTCCAACCCAGGTCCGGTATTGGCTTCCAAAAGATAAATATTACCGTCATTGCTGATAATAAAATCAAGGGCAAACAGCGAAGATTTTTTATTCAAGATAGCAGCAATCCTTTTAGAAATTGCTGTTATCTCCCCAGGAACTTCATTGCCGGGAATATACTTTAACAGTCCGCCCGCATGCTCATTGCATCTAAAATCTCCTTTTTTAGCCATTCTGATATAGGTTTGCACAATTTTTTTCCCTAAATATATCAGTCTTATATCTGTTGACATATAAGAATTTTGCACTTTAAAACCCTTATCAAACTTTACAAAAGGCTGGATAATAAAAGATATGCTTTTATGTTTTTTCACCAAAGCCGTTATTTTTTCAAGCTGATTATGACCGAATTTATATACATTCACTCCTCCGGCTCCAAATCTATCCTTCATTACCAGCTGCTGGGAAAAATCACTTTTATTTTTATGGCTGGCTATTTTTTCCTTTAAAAGTTTTTGCGCTTTAATAACGCTTTTTCTGGTGCTGTCTTTTATAGTTACCGTCGGAATGGAAAAACTCTTCAATACCTCATAGGTTTGCTGCTTATCAAAACAGAGATTAAAAAGATAGGGATTGTTAAACGGTTTAACCTTATTTGAAGAAAACAGCAGATCCCGCTTTGTTTTTCTGTTTTTAGTTGTCGGAGAGAATTTGTCAAAAATAAGGTTTGCAAAACCAATTTCCGGGATTTTTATCCAAACATTTCTTTTAAAAAGCCAGTAACTTTGACATTTGCCTTTACCAATAATGTCAGCAGATGTGGTAAAAGCTGCTGTTAAATTGTTTTGCCGGCAGATTTTAAGAAAATAACCATAAACAAGATTATAGCTTTCACTGGCAGATCCGTAAGAAAAAGGGGTAACAATGTCTTTAGATCCACAACCCGCACTATTGGCGAGTTTTTCAGAATAAACAATTAAAACATCAAAATTGGTGGTTTTATTCATCAAAAAACTTTTTAGCTATCAGCAAAACAGAAAATTTTTCTCTAGGAAAAGGAAAATCTTAAGTAAGCAGCAAATAACATTATACATCTTCTTAAAACTTAATCAAAGAAAAGGAGTAAGTTTCAATAAAAGAAACAGTTGAAAATAATAATTGGTAAATATTCCCTTTTTGTTATATTGTAATAAAGAAGGGTGGTAAAAAATGCTTATTTTCCGATGTGATATGTGCGGTAAAGAGTGGCCTGTCAGAAAGTATCTGAAAGATGATAAAGAGTTTTTCGGTTATGCCTCAACCGAAGTAGATGTCGGCGATGCCACTAACGACAAACTAATCAATGATCCCAATCAAACCTGTTTTGAATGCCTGGCTAAAATTAAAGAAGCTGAAGAAAAAGCAGCCAAAGACACTGAAATAAAAATAAAAGAAGCCGTAGGCAAATAAATTAAGAAAGTAAATAAAACCTCCCCTTATATTTATAGATAATAGATACGCTTAAACTCTCATATCTATAGCTATGAGAGTTAGCGTTTTTTTACAAAGTTAACGGTTCCATCCCCGACCCATACCTTGTCCAGAACCATCTCCGTTTCTACTGCCCAAACCTAATCCAAGTTCCTGCCTGATAGCTTTAGCCTCATCCAACTTGCCTTCTTGAGCAAGTTTGTGAGCTTCGGCAAATCTGGCAAAATTCTCTTCCGTAACAACTTGAGTAACTCTGCCCCTGCCTGACATTAACTCTTTCCAGGCATTATAGTCATTACTTTCAAAAGCCTGCTCCATAGCTTCATGTCTTTCAGTAGTGCAGTTAGGACCCTGAACACTGGGATCTCCCTGATAAGCTGAAACCAGTTTGGGGCTCAGGCTTAATCCTCCGATAATCAAAGCTGCGGCTCCAACTAATATTGATTTTTTATTCATGTTATTCACCTCCTTTCCTAATTATTTCTCTTAATAACAAAGATCATAACAAACAAACTTGAAAAATTGCTGAGAAATATTAATCTGGTAAATAGAAGACTGTTTATTTCAAATATTTGTCTATATTTGCTTCATGCTCTGCAAGTGTTTTGGCACAATAAATTTGCCTATTCTCATCATGTAGATAGTAATAGCAATCGGTTTCTGCCGGATTTAAAACCGCATCTATAGCATCCATTCCCGGATTTGAAATAGGAGTAGGCGGCAAGCCATTGATCTTATAAGTATTATATGGGGAATCGATACTTTGAATATCTGAAGGTTTTATAGTTGCCCACCAGCCTGAGCCTGAATTTCCTCTGGCATATTGCACGGTTGCATCAACTTCCAACGGTTGATCGTTTAACAGTCTATTCCATAGTATTCCTGCAATAAGCGCCATATCTTCTTTTCCTGCCGCCTCCCGCTGAACAATCGAGGCAATTTTAAGTGCCGTTGTCCACAAAATATCTTTCTCGGCAAATTTTTCCGGATAACCGGCAAATTTTTCATTAAAACGATTAATCATTCTTTTAGCTGTATCCAGTCCATTTTCCCCAACAGGAATAAGATAGGTATCTGGAAAATAAACTCCCTCACGATAGTCAAATTCCATAGCCGTATAAATAGTGTTCCATTTTTCCAGTTCCTCATTGTTCCAATGAATCTCTTTGGCCAAACGCTCTCCGATTTCTTCTTTCCGCAACCCCTCAGGAATTGTAATCCATTTAAACTGCGGCTCAGAAGTAAGAATAGTAATCAGCCGGCGGCTATTCATACTCCGGGAAAGAGTATAACCACCCGGCTCAATTTCCCTAAAACGGAATGTTACCAGCCTGGCAATAAGCAGGGACAAAGGAGAGCGGATATAACCTCCCTCCTGAAGTCTTTTGACGGTTTCTAACTGATTAGTCCTACTAACAACAAATAAAGCCTCTTCTGCCTTGGGTTCAGTTGGACTGATTAAAAACCAGGCAGCCAAAAATAATATAAACAAACTAATAATTAATCCCCGAATTATCTTTTTCATTTAGTTTAAAGGGTAAGTAAAACCCTCTCCAGGCAGTAAATAAATTTTTTCTATGCTTTTTAAATCTTTTTCATATTGTTGATGGATGTTTAAAACCGCCTCAATCGTGCTTTCCTGATAAAGCTCTTTACCGCTCATAAATTTAAATAAATGAAGCGGCACATATAAACGGGGACTAAGATCTCTAACATTATATGGATGAATCATAATATTTCCCAGCAAGACATCAATGTCTTTCATTCCATAAACCTTCTTTTCTTCATCTTTATTTTTAAAATCTCTGCCATCTCCGGTATGAAGAATCTTAAATCCCTCAGTTTCAATGACAAACCAGGCATTAGCTTCCCGAAAATTACCATCTCCCCGATGGTCGGTTTGGTAAGCAGTAATTTTTAAATTATCAAGGGTTTTATCTGTACCGCTTGAGAGAAAAATAATATTTTCAGGCTTATCGCTGTCAAAGACAAACCCATCTAAAAATACTACTTTTTTATTTTGAGCTAAAGCTTTTTGAAGCAAACTGGCGTCAAAATGGTCTCCATCCAGATGGGTTACAAGAAAAATGTCCACAATTTCAACTAATTCATTGTGAGCCTGAGAAAAAGGAAGGTTAGCAGTGTCAATTGCAATAGTGTGCTGATTTATTTTTATTACCACTCCCATATTTAACAAACTCCAAATTTTTAATTTTCCCTCTTGCACTTTAGTGCTTTTTATTTCATTGACAACCGTCTTAACTCTTAAATCCGCTAATTTCCTTTGAGCAGACAACCAATAAAAGTAAAGTTTGGGCGTCTTTTCCGGCAATTTATCCATAACAAAATTACCATATTGTTTAAACAGGTCCAACCTGTCCTGATTCAAATTTAACGGACTTGACTGACTAACTCTCTGATGAAGAGTTTTAACTGGTGAGGGAATATAAAAGTACAAAAAAGCAGCAAACAAACCAAACAGAAGAACAATGATCAAATCATTAAAAAACTTATTCACTTATATTATTCTATCAAATTAAGAAAATAAAAAATTCCTAAAAGATACAAAGAAGTCAATTTAATTTAAGCTTAAGATCTTGATCTTAAAGATAATAACTGCTAACTTTAAATTAATAAACTTTAAAAATGAAGATCTCGTTAAAATTTAAAAAGTTACTAAACCAGATAATTAAACCTTTTCTCGCCCTTATCCTCTCCCTTTCCCTCCTCCTAAACTTCTTTCTTTTAAAAGAAAAAAACCAAAACAAAAAAGAAACAGAAACAATAAAGGAAGGCCGGCAAATTAAAGTCTTAGAAGTTATTGACGGCGATACTTTTACAACAGCAGACAAGCAAAGAGTCAGATTAAGACAGGTAGATGCTCCAGAACTAAACCTCTGCGGAGGCCAGGAAGCTAAGGAGTTTTTAGAAAACCTTATCCAGAACCGAGAAGTAGTTTTAAAAGAAGAGGTGGTCGGTCAGCAAAACCGCCCCCTAGCCTTGGTTTATTTAAATGATAAATTTATAAACTTTGAAGTTTTAAAAAACGGCTGGGCCAGATACCACTCTGATTCAACCACCCAAACAGAAATGCTAAAACAGGCAGGCAGTAAAGCCAAAAAAGATAACTTAGGAATTTTCAGCCCTAAATGTTATAGCAAAACTCCTGACAATCCAGATTGTTTAATCAAAGCTAATATAGACAAAGCTACAGATAAAAAAACCTACTACTACCCAGGCTGTCCCCAATACAACTTTACCATTGTAGAAAAAGACATTGGGGAAAACTGGTTTTGCACCGAAGAAGAAGCCAGGACAAACGGCTTTATCAAAGCAAAAAACTGTCCGGAAAATAAAAATTAAATATAATCATTTTTTGATTCTTTACAATAAGTGCTGACCAAGTGGAATGATTTCCAAACTAAATCTTTCTAATAATATTTTTCGTTTAATCCTCTAAATTCTCTAATGCTTATTCCAAACTTATCTCTAATTTCTTTTTTCAAAACCTGATAAGCAGTATCTATTTCGTTAAGAATCTCTTCACTCAAAACTACATCATTTGCCTTTAGGTTTATGGGAACATATTCAGAATTAGTAACGCCCACAATTACAAAACCCATGTATTTCTGATGTAAGGCCCAAGCAATAGATAACTGACCTAAAGTAATACCTAATTTCTTAGCAATTGGGGCAAGTTTAGATTTTGACCATTCAGCAATAAAATTTAATTTCTCTGGTTCCCAATCTGAACGACCGATTCTTAAATCTCCATCTTTAAGATTACCTACCTCTTCATAGACTTTGCCAGTTAGCTGTCCTCTATCTATAACTTGATAAGGCACAAGCTTAATATTTTTATCCAACAAATACTGTGCAAAATCCTTATTAATGCTTTGATTTATCAAACTATAACGATTTTGAATATGTTTAACATCACCATTTTTGTTGTACTCTTTTAACTCTTCAAGGTTTACGTTTGAAACTCCAATTGCTTTTATCTTGCCATCATCTCTAAGTTTAAGCAAAGCTTTCATTGTTTCATTAAATGGAGTATTGGGGTCTGGAGAGTGAACAAAATATAGGTCTATAAAATCTAAACTTAAACGCTCAAGTGACCTCTCACATTCTCTAATAACATCAGCGTATTTACCACTCTTCTGAACTGTTTGAAATGTTTTACCCTCAACATCAATATAACCACACTTAGTCGCAAGGTAATAACTTTCTCTTGGATAATCCTTCAAAGCTCTACCTAAAAGTTCCTCTACTTCACCAAAACCATATAAAGGGGCTGTATCAATGTAGTAACCACCATTATTAATAAAGGTTTTGACTATTTCTTCTGCTTGATGAATTGTTAGTTTTGAAAAAACACCAGCCAAAGGAAATGTTCCTAAACCAACCCTATTAGTTACTTTTGTCATAATTATATTCTACCATACTAAAAATATACTGTTAAATAAGTCTATTTTTACATATAACTGGCAGAGTTAGATAAGTTTTGAACTTGCTGAGCAGGTCGGTCTTGAACCTTTTTATCCTTATAACTCAACTTAATTTTAGCAAAAATAAGACAAATGAGACAGTATAAAAAAGGGAAATAATGATATATTTTTATATATTTATAGTAATAATAAAATTAAAAATTACTACATTAGTCTAGGTATTTTTTCCAAAAAGCCTATGATAATCATACATTTCTCTTATTTTATTGGATTCAAAAAACTTATAAGTAAAGTTTACTTTTGAAGTAATAGTGGGATCTTTTAAATAGGCTTTATAAAAACCTATTGATCTGTGCACGCCATCAATAATTAGTGACTCTGAGTAGTTAGTATCCTTTACTACATAGATTTGGGTATTTTTGATATTTAAGCCAAGAAACTTACTATAAAAATAATTTATCTTTGCTTTTTTTTGACTCCAATTGTGAACAGATATTTTTAATCCCGTAGCAATCTCATATACGGTTTCACCATCCCACACTACATAAAAGTTTTTTAATTCTTCAGGATTAACCTTTTTGTCTATGGGGTTCGGGGCAAGGGATAAAGCAATCCTATAAAAACTTAAAGCTGTTTGTTTTGTATTATTCATTTAAGTTTTGGCATTGATATCATGCAACATTCGTTGTTTTACCGATCCTTGCCTTACTAACTCTTGTATTAATAAATGCAACTATTTCTTCTATTGTTCTATTGTCTATCTCTATTTCTTGCCATGTAGCATCATTCCCAATTTCATGGTTAAAACGAATAACATTTCCACTTATATTCACCGCTATATCTTTATAATCTAGTAGAGATTTAAGTTTATCTTTATCAATCATAAATTCTTACCTCCTTTCTAAAAAAGATGGCAACATTTACTTTAAACAATAGTTTCTGGTTTATTAATTTACTTCTAATCTAAGATAATTAATTTTTTACTTTGTATTTAAATAGCTCGCTTGAATCCAATTCATCAATCATAAATTGAAATAAATCCATAACATACTCTTCTATTTCTCTAATAACTTTACTGGGTTGAGGAGATTCTCCTCCCACTTCTTCTATTAACTCTAATGTCTCTTTTAATAAATCATCAGGAACTTTAACAATATTATCAAAAACTCTTTGTAAATAATATCTATTCTTTAAGTTTCTACCTCCATCCTCACGTCCACCAATATGAATTTTATTTTTTTCTAGTTTTGATTTAAGTTTTTCAATTTTTTTGTTGTCGTTATCATTATAATTCCATTTATAACTAGAAAGTGAAAAACCATCGGTATAGACGCTAAACGTCATTCCTCGCTGATAACCTTTATCTAAATGTTCAATAAATTCATTACGATAGAAGCGTAAAACAGAATAAAGCCATTTAACTTTTAACAAATATTTCTTTTTAAACTTCCGCAATAACGGCGAGAATTTTGCTTTTTTATCAGAAAGAACTGGGTAAAAATAACCAATACCGCTATATATATTTCGGTTTCTACTATTATGTCTATCAGAAAAATACATTTTTAATAACAACAAGCTTCTATTAACTAATATTGTTCCAAAAATAAACAAAGACTGAACATCTACTTTAATTGCATTATTTATATCGTTTTCTTTAGGATGCATAGGATAAGATTTAGCTCTGGGTTCTAACCATATATAAAATTTATCATCTAGTGTTTTATTTTTTAATAACTTACGATGGTAATCGTAACCTTTAACAACATGGCCAAATAAAACAATATCAGATAATACCATTGACATAATTTTATTAAAATTATTCTTTGGATATTTAATCTGCCTTAAGGCATTCTCAAGTTTTCGAAATTCACTTACTAGTTTATATTCCTTTCTCTTTTTATTAATTAAACGTCTTCTCCTCATCTCTCGGTAAAAAATTAACTTTCCGAATAATTTATAATAAATTTTTCTAATTTTTATCCTTAAATTCATTTTTAAAATTAACAAAACCTATACTTTCTTCATTTTATTACCTTTATTAAGTCTTCTTCTCTCTCATAACCTTTTAGCTTTCCATTTAAATAACCAAGTCTATAGTCAATACAATAGCTCATTAATCTCTCCAATTATAAATTAACTTAAGACTAGACTTTTGTTAATTTAGGAGCAACATAGTAAGAACTTGTTGTTGAGGCACTTAAATTTGCAACTTTATCCGAATGGTAAATTGTTTTTGCAATTGGTGTTGGAGGTTCATCATTTTTAGTAACTAGTTTAATTATTAGACAATACTGACTCCATAGAGGATCTTTCTCACACCGATATTTTACCCTCTCTACAAGTATATTAAAAAATAAAAGCATAGCAGGAAATAAATAAACTTTTTTATTTAAATTCATATTAGATGGATATTAAACTTTCTTCAAAAAACTTGTCAAGAGTAAACAAATATAACAAACTGTATCAAGAACTTAGAATTAGAACGCTGGATTTTTAAGAGGAAAAAGCTGTTCGAATTCTCAAATTTTTAAGAAGTCTTTTTGTAAGATTTATAAGACAAAAATAGGCACCTCGGTCTCTTGAGGCGCCCGTTTTGGCTGCAAACTGCGGATCAAGTTAGAACTTTTTTTGCAAATTTAACTTAATATATTGTAAATTATGTTTATAGATTTAGGTGCATTATTTGTTTCAAATTTTATCGTATTCCAGCCCCTTTTTTTTGCTGGTATTAAAAATTCCTCTTTATCGTCAATAAAGTATATATTTTCTGGACAAACTTTACACTTGTTTTCTGCGAACTTATATATTTCAATTTCGGGCTTAACAAATCCAACATTACATGAAAGTATTAATGGATTAAAGTTTAAATTTTCCGGGAAAAAATCTTTCTCAATAAGTTTTGTAAAAATTCCTTTGTAAATATTGGAAATAATTCCTATCTGGTAGTTTTTACTTAAAGATTTTATAAGTTTTTTTGTTTCTTTAATTAAAATAAAATTGCCTACCCAGTATTCCGCAAAGTCTGGTATGCTTTGTTGTAGATTTAATTCTTTCTTATATATGTCCCATAATTGCTGAGGTGTTATTTCTCCTCTACAGACTTCGTCATCGTGTTTTTTAAAAACTTTTACAAAGTCCTGATATTTAAGGTTGTTTTTAATTGCTAGTTTCTCCAGCCCTCCAGTAAACTTAAATAAGACACCTCCTAGATCAAAAAAGACGACCTTTTTAATCATTTTTTTTATTAAGACTATGATTAGTGTAGAATAATTATATAAATCGATTAAACTCTTTTTAATGGTTTTAAATCTGTGTAAGTTGCAAGATCATTCAGAAATACATAAATATCAATAATTGTAGTTGATAATTCTGTTTCATGAATATTTCGTTTTGATTTGCCCCCTAGAGCAAATACTTCGTGAATAACGCCAAAAAGCTTTTTAGCTTTGGCTTTACCTTCGTTAGTATTTCCCATTTTTATATCTACATATGCTATTAGTTTATTCTTCTCATTTTGAATTTTAATCGTTTGTCCATCTCTACATTTATACTCTTTTTGGTTATTCTTCCACAGTTTATTTGATAAGTTTATTAATATATTTCTACATTCTAATCCAGCAGCAGATCGCTGACGGGAATTTGCTCCAGAAGAATTGTTTTCTATTACCTCAAGTGATTCTTTTAATTCAGGAAAATACTTAATGATGGCTTTTAATGTAGTTTCTTGGTATTTTTTTATCAGAGAGTCTGCTTTCTGCCCAAATTTATAACTATAATAAATTTTTGAAGCAAAATCTTGTATTGATGAGGTTACAATAGTGCAGATTCTTCTATATGTATTAATACTTAAGTTTAAAGTCTTAACTTGTTGTAATTGGTTTTGAAATTGTAATGCAGAATATGTACCGCTGGGTTTGAAACTTTTTATTACTTCCAGTTCTGCAAGGGCGTTGTCTATTAACATCTCTTGTGTATAAATGCTTCCCCACATGCCGATTTTTGTTTGCTCATTATAGGTTCTTCCTGTTTTTTTCATAAGATTAATTGATGAAGCGGTGTTACTAAAGCCGTACTTTTCATAATTGAGCCATTCCTTTATGGAGCTGTCATTTACTAAAGAAGCTAATCTTGATGCTTTTGAAACTAGATCGCCAGCGGATGCTCGCCTAAGTTCAACATCATCAATAATTTCTTTTGCTAATTTGATTATTTCTTGATTTTTATTCATAATTAAATACCTAATAGTTGTTATAAGTATCTTTAGTTTTAACTTAACTTATTAGTTATATTATCATTTTTTTACTTGAATTTTAAATTTTGAAGTGATATTAGAAATGAAAAAAATAATTTACACCAAAAACTTTACTAAAGCAAAATCTGTCTCATCTATAACAAAAAACATACTTTCCGTAGTATTAAACAATGAAAATTTTATTAGGCTCTTTAGAAATAAAAAACAACAGATATTTATAGATTGGAATAGCAAGAAACACAAGTTTACAAAAAAGAAAATTTTACAAGAAAAAGAGGATTTGGGAGGTGATCTGAAAAGCTTTTTTATTTCTTTAGCAGAAGCTTATAGCCTCCCTAGAGAGTTTGCATTTCACCTTTATATCCTTGCTAAATATAATGCTTTTCCTAATATATCAGATAAAGACTTTCCATTACTTAAATTTGTTTTGTATGAAAATGAGATTAAGAAAGTGTTGGACAAAAACAGAATAGTATCTGATCAGTTTAAATATGAGGGCAAAAAATATAAAGTAGCTCAAGATGTTGGTGCATTACTTTTTTATAATTCCATAACTAAAAAAGAACTTTTAGCTTGGATAGACAAAAATTGGGACGAAATAAAACCCAAGATAAATAAACTTCCCAAAACTCCTTTTAAGGCTTGGGGCTTTCAGGATGTGGAACTAACAGAAGAGATTTACAAACTGTCAAATAATCATACTCTTAAAGAGGTTTGCGATATCTTAACTGAAAAATACAAAAATCATGATGAGATAGTAGACAAAGTAAGTAGTGAGTCATGGGTGAAAACAAAACTCAAAAGATATAAAAAACACATAAAAACTATTGATAACTTTCTTAAAGAAAACAAACAACTTAAAACTCTGACAGAATAAATAAGGGTCACTAAATTTTAAACTTACTGACCCCTTTATATTTTGAAGTTTGCTGTACTCTTGCTTCATGATACAGCTATCAAAAGAAGCCATCCAGGAATTTAAACAGATTTACTTCCATGAATTTGGAATCATGCTTTCTGATAAGGAAGCTAACAAAAAAGGTATAGAGCTTCTTAGGTTCTTTCAATTACTTCAAAAATGCAGGCAGACTTCTAATGATTGATACCATGAAATTTAAAATTGATATTGATGCTGAGTTTTACTATAAGCTGGAGAGTTTTTGCGAAGGAAAAGAAATCCAAAAACATTATTTGATAAAAATGCTTTCTTGGGGCAAAGAACCTTCTAAGATAAAAATGTTTGCAAGCATACACTATGATATTTTGACTTTTGAATTCTCAGTGCCAAAGTATTTTTTTGGAACAAATATTTTTATGTTTTATCCAAAAGACTTAGCAAAAGTATTAAATGAAATCAGAAGTAAGTTTTTTAAAGAATTTGGTCTTAATTTGCCCGAAATTAGTGAATGGGTGGTACAGAGAGTTGACTTGTGTTATGCATATAAACTTCCCTCACAAAAAATAGCAGAAGATTTACTCGCCTCAATTCAGAACTTTGATTATCCCAGAAAGAAGACATCAACCTATCCGGGTTCTGGTATAAGTTTTAGCGGTAGCAGTTATGATATTACTTTTTATTTAAAAAGGAATGAATTTACAAGCAGGGAAAAAAAGTATTACAGATTCGATATGACAAAGTTTAATAAACTTGCAAATATTGCCAGTGGGGTGTTTCGTTTTGAAGTATCGTTCAGAAAATCTAAAATCAAACATCTTTTTAATAAAAATACAAATTATTTAAACTGGATTAGTACAAGAGAAATTATCGGTCACTTAAATTTATACTTAAAAAAAGTATTTGGTTTGGCAAGTTGCACTATAGCCAGTGAAATCGTTGCTTACAACAGATTAGTTAAAAAATATAGTGATAATAAAGATACAAAACAACTAGTTTTATTTTTGCTGGTTTACAGATTAGGTAAAAATGGCAAATATATTATCTCCAAAATGTATAATCGTTCTCAAATTTATAGAAATAAGCAAAAAATTGCTGATGCAGGTGTTACTATTGTTTCGAATAAAAAAATATCCAAAGTTAATCTGGCAATACCAAGTAAATATGCTGTAAACAAAAGCAATGATGATGTTGCGGTAGCAACTCATCTCACATAATAATGAGTAATTGCACTTACTGCCTATACTTACCACTGGGTTTATGGAGGAGTGTTTCCTACATGAGGCTGTCAAGGCTGGCAAAGCCAAGCCTTGACAGAAGTAAGCGCTGGAGAATTAACATCTGGAAGGACAAAAAACCCTGTTTTTTGTTCCTTCCCCATTCTCTTTTGGTTTTTTTAGTATAACTGCCTTTACTATTAGCAGTTATACGATGCATATATGCAATAAGTAAGATATAATACAAACAATTTTATAAAATAAAAAAATGACTGAAACAATAAAAGAAACACCTTGGTGGACAGGAATTCTACCTGAAGAATATGGGTAAAAAGCTGAAAAAGTATTTGTGGAGTATGATAATCGTGGTTATGGTGGAGATTTAGCTACTGGTAGGATAACCCCGCAAAACTGGGAGAAAGCAGTCCAAAAAGTTTCAGCATTAAGAGTTTGGCTGAAAAATGATAGTGTTGATTCTGATAGAGTTGTAAGGTTGATAGAAGAGAGCAAGAAGTATTTAGACCAGATAATAGATTTATGACAGACTTAAAATATTTTATCTACTGCAGAAAAAGCAGTGAAGATACAAGTAAACAAATCTTATCACTCCCCGCCCAAAAAAGAGAGCTGACAGAATTTGCCAAAAAGCTAAATTTATCAGTTGTTGGTATTTTCCAGGAATCAAAAAGTGCTTTTAAAACTGGCAGGGAGCAGTTTAATCAAATGCTGAAAAAGCTTGAAAAAGGCGAGGCAAATGGCGTTATTGTCTGGCAGGCAAACAGAATAGCCAGAAACAGCTATGATGGAGGCAGATTTATTTACTTTATGGATGAAGGATATATCAAAGAGCTAAAAACTCCTTACAGAACATTTAAAAGCACTCCTGATGATAAATTTATCCTTAACCTGGAGTTTGGCATGGCAAAAAAAGACAGTGATGACAAAAGTGAAAATGTAAAGCGAGGCAACAGAGAGAAGTTTTTTAAAAAAAGAATCTGGATCGGTCCTGCTAAGCCTGGTTATCTTAACCATACTAACCCTATTACTAAAGAAACAGAAATAATCACTGATCCTGTCAGGTTTCCTCTACTTCAGAAGGCTTTTAAATTACTTCTTGCAGGCAAGCATACCCCTATGGAAATATTTAACATACTAAACAATGACTGGGGATATCGCACCAGAAGAACTGCAAAAACTGGTAATAAAACTCTTTCTGCCAGCAGATTTTATGCTGTTTTATCTGATCCTTATTATTATGGTCTGATGGTAAGAAAGGAAGGTAAAATAATGGGAACTCATAAGCCTATGATTACTGATACTGAATTTGACGAAATACAAACAATACTTGGCAGAAAAGATAGACCTTGTATTACCAAACATTATTTCCCCTATAAGATGGCTTTAAAATGCGGTGAGTGTGGCGGTTCTATTACTGCTGAGGAAAAATACCAGATTATCTGTCCTGATTGTAAGACCAAATTTCACCTGGGTAAAACTACTGACAAATGCATTAAGTGCGGACTTCTCATACAGGATATGAAGCCAAGAAAAATGCTTCATTATGTTTATTATCACTGTACTAAAAAGAAAAATCCCAACTGTTCACAGGGTTCTGTGACAATCAAAAAACTTGAAAAAATGATTGTGGAGGCGCTGAAAGGATTTGAGATTCCAGAAAATTTCAGGGATTGGGCAATAAAAAGATTAAATGAACTTAATGAAAAAGAAACTAAAGCCGAACTGTCAGTATCTCAAAATCTTAATAAGCTGATTGAAGAAAAAGAACAGGAAATAGCCAATCTTCTAAAGCTAAAAATATCTGTTGCCAATAATAAAGGTCAGCTAATTAGTGAAGATGATTATATAAAAACAAGAAAAGAACTAAAAGACGATTTAAAAGAACTTGAGACAAAAAGAAAAAAACTTAAACAAAGAATGGATACCTGGCATGATAAAGCTATAGAAACATTTAATCTGGCTTGTTTTGCCAGAAGGGATTTTAAAAAAGGCTCTCCTCGTGTAAAAACTGATATATTGATTTCACTTGGTTCGAACCTAACTTTATATGACAAAAAACTGGTTATGGATGACAAAAATCCTTTCTTTTTGATTAAAAAAGGCAAACAAAAGGTAGTATCAGAATTGGCAAAGTTAGAACCTGAAAAAGTGTTTGATTTAGCAAGCATTAAAGCCTTGCCCGCTTCGATTAATCCTTACTGGCTGGGAGGCAGGGATTCGAACCCCGATACACAGATTCAGAGTCTGCGGTCCTACCATTAGACGACCTCCCAATATCTCTATTTTACCAATTTTTAGATAAATGGTAAAACTTTTTAAGCTGCTTTTACTAAATCTTTACCTTATGAACAAACAAACTTGATAAAAAGATCAACCCTCCACCCAAAAGATGATAAAAAGTTAAAGGCTCTTTTAAAAATAAAGCTCCCAGTAAAGCCACCACCACCGGTGTTAACATGGACATTAAGCTGGTATAAGAAAGTGAAGCCAATTTTAAGGTCTTACTCAGATAAACATTAAGAATTCCTATAAAAAAACCTGCCAACAGCAAATAAACTCCCCCTTTAAAAATATAAAAACCCTTATCAAAAAAAGGAGCCACCAGCAAAAAGAAAAAGAAAGAAAACAACACTTTAAAAAAGGCTGTAAAAGCAGGCTTAACTCCT
>DBQG01000005.1 GCA_002305125.1 Patescibacteria group bacterium UBA1400
GGTTTTTTCCCAACTAAAAAGTTTAAAGATAAAAGCAACCAAAAAATCATAATGTTGTCCAGAAAAACACGGCGAAAAAGAGTAATTCCTAATGGAGAAACTAAAAAAATAGTTAAGGCCAATAAAGAAGCTAAAAAATTCCCGGTTATTTTTTTGGTAATCTTATAAACCAGCACACCTGAAAGTAAAAAAAGCACCAGCATAAATACCCTACCAGTATTAACAGCCAGTCCCAAGTTAAAAAAACCCACGATCCGGTGCCATAAGGACATAAACATCCATCCGCCCGGAGCATGATCATACCAATAAGTATAAGGAGCCATTTGTTTTAACTTTAATAAAGACCATGCCTGAGATACATAAGTACCTTCATCTTCCCGGTAAGCAGGAAAGTTAAACATATTAAAACTAAATAAAACAGCTCCAGCTAGCATAACAAGAAGAAAAACAATTTTTTTTAAGTTGACTTTAGCAAACATCAATAACCTCTCAATCTGAACCCAATCTTAACTGCCTATGCTCATTTATATGCTGAGTTTTTTCCCAGGTTAAGTTTCCCATAATAAGCCTTAATACTGCTCTTAAAGCACTTATTCCAAGTAGAAATTGATAGGGCAGGTAAGTAATTAAAAGCTTTAAAGGCATCCACCAGGGATAGTAAAAACCATACTCAATGGTAAATTCATACAACCCAACATTTAAAATTACAAACATAAAAAGGAATAAAAACAAAGGAATAATTGAGTATAAGGCTAGCCAAACCGGCATATCTATAAAAAACATGGAAAACAGAGAAAAAGGAATATAAAGAAAGTAAAGAGCCTGAACTTCAGGCCAGGCAAGCAGGTAAGCAGCCATAAACTTGCGGCACCAGCCTTTTATATTTAACCACCCCCCTTTAAAAAAAATCTGCAAAAAGCCCTGATTCCAACGGGTTCTTTGTTTAATAAAACTAAAAACATCCGGCGGAGTCTCTTCCTGGGTCGCATGACGGGCATCATAGACAATGCTGATCTTGGCATTCTTTTTGCTTAAATTAAGACCAATCTGGGCATCTTCAGTTAAAGCCTCTTCGTCCCAGCCGCCCACTTCTTCAATAATCCTTTTTTTCAGAAAAACCGTATTGCCTCCCAACGGAGTTACTCCCATGAAATTAAAAAAGTGAAGGGCAGATTTAAACCAAAAAAAGTATTCCAAAATATTAAGAGTGGAAAACCAGGACGAACGGTAGTTTACCAACTGCACGCCTGACTGGACGACATCCGCTTTATCTTTTTGCATAACCGTATTAACAATATTAAAAATATTTTTATGCGGTTCATCTTCAGCATCAAAAATAACCAAAACATCTTTAGTGGCATGAGTTAAAGCTTCATTTAAACCCTTGGGTTTATTAATAGGATAACCGTCAAAAGTAATAAGACGAATATTTTTTCTACCTAAAAGCTTAATCTGTTTCTTGGCAGCCCTTATTGTTTCCAGATCATCAACTCTACAAATAACCAGAACTTCTTTTTTATCTTCAGGGTAATCAATCCCTGCTACTGCCTTAATAGTGTCAGCAATCACCTCCTGTTCATGTCTGGCAGGAATTAGAGCTGTAAAAGACAGCTTTGGTTTAACAAACTTTTTAGGAGACCTGGTTTTCAAAACCTGATCAGGCTCTATCCAGGCAAAAATAGTAGCATATAAAAACAGCAAAGACTGAATAATAACCAAACTGGTAATGAAAAAAACAATCAAAGAGATTATAAGCCTAGGACCTGATTGGGGAAAAACCAATCCCAACCAGAGAGGAAAAGCTAAAATTACTAAAAATAAAAAAATATAGGGTCTAAGATTATAAGTACAGGCTGGTAAAAAATTAATTTTTTTTTCACTCATGTTTATCCTAAAAAATTTTAAAAAACCAAGTTAAAACAGTAAACAAAGTTTACTTTTCAATTATTAAAGAAAAGTAATTTTGGTGTAAGAAATGAGTAAGAGGAAAAATCTAAAAAGAGTTAAAATTTAAACCTATAATCTTTAAAGCTTAAAAAGAAAAAGTTAAAAATCAATCTCAAGTAAAATAGGCAGGTGGTCAGAAACCTTAGTAGGAACAATTTTACTTTTTTTAATTTTAATATCAGGAGTGGTGAAAATATAGTCTACTCTCCAGTTTAATTTGTCTTCTTTAAAACCATGATAATCAAAAGGCTTGGTGGGCCAGGTTTTTTGGACAAAAGACGGTCCGGCAGAAGTAAGGTATTTACTTAATTGTTTAACGGCATAATCATCCGGTACAGAATTTAAATCAGCAGTTAAAGCATAGTTTTTCTTTTTTGTTTTTATAACTGAAGCAAGATTATCAATTTCTTTTTTTCTAGACTCATCAAGATTAAAATACTTAGAGTAGGAAAGATGAACTGTTCCCACGGTCAGTTTTTTTCCTTTGATTTCAACTTCCGCTTCAATATAAACCCTTCCCTCATGGGAAGCATCCGGAGGATTGTGTTTTGGTTCTTGAACATAATTAAAGGAGGTTTTTAGAATTGGTTTTTTACTGAAGATAGCATTACCCTGACTTTCTTTATCTTCCCTCTGACTCCAGGTGTCAGCTTCTTTGTAGTAATAGTTATAACCAATTTTAGCGGCAATCTGGCTGGCCGTATCAACTCCTGCTTTTAAATTCTGGATTAACTCTTGGGCGCAGACAATATCCGGATCAAGCTTTTTAATTTCAAGAGCTATCTTGTCAGTATCCTCTTTATACCAAACATTCCATTGAAGGATTTTTACTATCATATCCTTTTTATTTTACTATTTTTCTTTTAAATTAAGAATTTTTATCCTTCCCATCATTCCAGTATAATAAACGTATGGATTTGGGCAAACTAGAGGCAAGCTTAAAAGATGAACCAAAATACAGAACCGAGCAGGTTAAGGAAGCTGTCTTTAAAAATCTTTTAACAAGCTGGGATGAAGCTAAATACTTGCCCGTCCCTCTTAAGCAGAAGCTAAAACTAAAATTTCCTTTAGCCATTAAGGCTCAACTTTACAAATCAACTGATGGGCAAAGCCAAAAGGCAGTTATCACTTTTAAAGACGAACAAAAAATAGAAACCGTTCTAATGGCAAACCGCACCGGCAGAAACAGTGTTTGTGTCTCTTCTCAGGTTGGCTGTCCGATGGGTTGTGAGTTTTGCCAAACAGGAAAAATGGGTTTAATCCGTAACTTAACAGCCGGAGAAATCATTACCCAACTTCTTTACTTTGCCCGCCTGCTGGGAACAAATAAAAGAATTGATAATGTTGTTTTTATGGGTATGGGCGAACCGCTTCTTAATTGGGAAAATGTAGTCCAAAGCATAAAAATCATTAATGATCCTAAGGCTTTTAATATTGCCTCCAGAAAAATTTCCCTTTCCACCTGCGGCATTATTCCAGGAATTAAAAAACTGACAGACTTTCCCCTGCAAATAAACCTAGCTATCTCTTTGCATGCCCCAACCAGTAAACTTAGATCCCAGCTTATGCCGGTCAATAAAAAATATCCCCTGCCTGAGCTTATGGAAACCGTAAAACACTATGTATATAAAACCGGACGCAAAGTCATGTTTGAATATTTAATGCTCAAAGATATCAATGATTCTCCCCAGCATGCCAGACAACTGGCGAAACTTTTAGATCATCCTTTGTACTTTGTCAACTTAATTAAATACAACTACACCCAGAGCCAGTTTCAGGCTTCAACCGAGAAGAAAATCAAAGAGTTTATGCAAACATTAAAAAACTATAACATTAATACTGCCAGAAGATATAGTTTTGGTGAAGATATTGCTGCTGCTTGTGGACAACTGGCTACCTAAAAACTAATGATTTATTACAATAAATTCCCCCTCTTTTAAAGGGAAAGTTTTTAAACTTTTATCCATATAGTTTTTCAATTTCTTAAGTTCATGTTTACGATCCTGATTATAATGTCCTAAAACTTTTATGGGTAATATTCCCAATCCTTTTCTTAGATTACCTAAGCTATCAATGGAATATGCTGACAGAAAATAAGCTCCGGCAGAGGAGCCTGCTATCACTTTTCCAGAAAATAATTCCTCCAGATTTTGAATTTTGGAAAATATTAATTTAGGTTCCTCTATTTGCCTGCCTCCCCTTATATAAATAACATCTGCCTTCTTAATTTGATTAACTAAAGTAATAATATTTTTGCTGGCCATAACAAAATTAATCTTTTTACTTGGATTATTAGAGTAAAAATTATTCTTATCCTGCCTAAACTTATCAGCCCACTGAGGTTTACTGCTGGCAAAATAAACAATTAAAAGATTAACTGGTCCAGATAAATTTTTTAAAATTTCCGCAAAGAACCTCTCGTTGTTCCTTGATTTTTTACTTGTTTTTCCACCATGTAAAATATACTTAGTCATTAATGTTTAGAAGAATTGTTTTTGCAATTGTTTTAATAAGTTGCATTTATAACTTTTACATTGGCTGCAGTTTTTTATCTTCCTGGCTATACCGCACTTCCTAATCAGGCATTTACTGCAATGGAAATAAATTGGTCCCTCAGACAAACAACCGGTACAATTAATATCTTCAGCTTTAACCGGCGGTCTGTCAGGCCTATCTTTTGTATATCTTTCAGTCCACTCTTTGGCGGTTTTACTTCTCAATTTATCATCATTGTTTTTAGTGGCAATAAAGGCAGCGCAAGCGCTGCAAACCAAACCACACATACCAATATGTTTTTTAACTTTTAATTTCATTTAAATAAAATGTTCTAAGATTTTAATAATTCCGTTTTCATTTACAGATGGACCTATAAAAGAAAACTCCCTGTCTTTTGCTAAAACCAAATCTTTTAAATCCTGCTTGGCATTGCCCATAGCAGCCCGGTATTGACACAACCGGATAAACTCCCAGTCTCCTTTTGCATCTCCTACTCCCAGCATATTCTTAAAAGAAACTTTCATGTTTTTAGCTATTTCAACTGCACCGTTTCTTTTGGAAACTCCCGGAGCAGTAAGAACTCCAAACTGCAGTGGCAGAGCCGAAGGATGCAACCCCCAATAAAGGTTTAATTTTTCTGCAAAAGGCTTAAGTAGTTTGATGATTCTTTTTTTATCCTCTTCATCTTTGGCCACCAGGATTATTTTTGTTATCTTGGATTTTAAAACCTCATCTGCCAGTGACTTAACAACTCTTGGCTTTTTTAAAAGGATAGGAGTGTGCTTGGCAGTTATTTGGGAAATCTGATTTTTTTGAATAACATAGTCAGAAACAGTATAAAACTCTGTATAAACGTTTTTATCAAGAAAATACTGAATAATATTTTTTGCCAACCGGGAATTTATTAAATTCTTCTTTACAATTTTATTTTGCACTGGATTGATTATTACTCCGCCGCCGTCAGCAATATGGTAGTTATCCAAACCAATCTTTTTAATAAGCCTGCTGATGGAAAATTGAGGCTTGGCAGTACACAGGGCAATCGGAATACCCCTTTTCCTCACCTGCCTTAACTTGGCAACAACCTCAGGATGAGGATCAGGAAAGTTAAAACCAGCCTTTTCTCCGATAATAACCCCATCTACATCTAAAATAATACCTTTAACAGAATTTGTTGTCATTTTTATTTTTTTATTGCTGCTTTAAATATTTAAACCATAGGTTTTTAAAAATGGGCATGGTTAGAGTAGACAACATAAAACCAATAGCAGGAACAATGGCGTTTAACCAGGGCCTATCTATCTTAATAGCATATAAATAAAAACCAATTGCAACATAGGTAAAAATAGCAATTAAAATCTTTCTGGACCAGCTTGTTTCCCAGGCTTTGTCATCTTCCACTTTTCTGTTTCTTTTTTTAATTTGTTCAAGCTCTTTTTTAATTTCTGCTAATTTATCCATTCCTGCCCTCCTTAGGAATATAGTACTTTTTAGCTTTTAACCTGTCAGGCAGTAAACTTTTATCCTTATCAGGATACATCTCATAGCCTTTACCATAACCTTCTTTTTCCATTAGCTTGGTAGGTGCATTTCTTAGGTTCATAGGAATAGGCAGGTTGCCATAAGCTTCGACATCTTTTTGAGCTGCTCTGAGGCCGTTGTAACTGCTTCTGTCTTTAGGAGCTGAAGCCAGATAAACTGTTGCGTGAGCCAGGTTTATAGCACACTCAGGATAACCGATGGTGTCACAGGCTCTAAACACTTCATTGGCAACCACCAGAGCAGTTGGCAGAGCCATACCTATATCTTCTGAAGCAAAGATGACCATACGTCTAGCTATAAATAAAGGGTCTTCTCCTGCAGCTATCATTCTGGCCAGATAGTAAAGAGCGGCGTCAACATTGGAAGCCCGCATGCTTTTTATAAAAGCAGAAATGATATTGTAGTGTTCTTCTCCTGCCTTATCATACCTAAGATAGGGAGATTGAAGGGTGGTTTCTAAAATTTGTTTGGTTAGCTTTTTTTCTTTTTTTATCTTGCTCTTAAACAGATTAAAACTGTTTTCCAAAAGATTTATAACCTGCCTGGCATCTCCGGCAGAAAGATTAGTAAGCCAGTCTTTGGCTTCCTGATCTATGGTTAACTCTTTGTCCAGGGCTTTTAAGGCTCTTTGAATAACCTGCTCTATCTGCTTGCCATCCAACTCCTTTAAGGTAAAAACCCTGGTCCGGGAAAGAAGGGGACCAATAACTTCAAAAGAAGGATTTTCCGTGGTAGCTCCAATAAGATTAATGGTTCCGTCTTCCACAAAAGGCAGAAGATAATCCTGCTGGGCTTTGTTAAAACGATGGATCTCGTCTAAAAAAACAATGCTTCCCCTTTTACTCTCTCCCTGCCTTATCCTTTCCATTATCTTTTTTAAATCATTTTTTCCGGCCGAAACAGCTGAAAGATAAAAAAAATCAAGCCTCATACTGTCAGCTAAAATTTTTGCAAGAGTGGTTTTGCCGCTGCCCGGAGGTCCCCATAAAATCAGAGAAAACATCTGACCGTGTTTAATCATTTGAAAAACAGGCTTGCCCTGAGAAGTTAAATGTTCCTGGCCAATAAACTCCTTTAAGTTTCGGGGTCTTATCTTATCAGCTAAAGGAGCGGTATTCATTAATTTATTAAATCGCGAATAATACCCAAAGTCAAGAAAGATTACTCTTCAAGTTCAAATCTAATATTAAAATCAACCTCAGGAGGATTCAGCAAACTTTCCTCCAAATCAACCTCCTGCAAATTTCTTTTAAAATCACTCACTCTTTCTTCCAAATTAACCTGCGGCGCAGCCAAGGAAGGCAAAGGACTGGGGCTAACTTCAGCCGGTGAAGGGGAAGGGGAAACCAAAGGTTTTTTTTGACCTTTAAACATTAAACCTAAAAACAAGCCAAGAGTTAAACAGAAGAAGGCCACTAAAACCACAATAAGCCAGATTTTTTTACCCTGTTTTTGGGACGGAATCTGACCGGCAACTGAATCCTGAGCCTGTTCCGGTTCAGGCTTATCGGCCTGCATCTCTTTAAATGGTACGTTTTCTCCCCCTATGGGCGGAGCTTCAAATTCTTCACTCATTTTCTGAAAAACTATTAATAACTTTTAAAATCTCCTGTTGATATCTAACAGCCTCCATTAAATACTGCCGCGCGTCTTGAAGATTTTTTTTAATCTCCTGATAAACAGGAATCATCTGATTTTCTCTTGTTTTTTCCACCAATTCCACTAAATTAGCCTCAGCCTCTTCTATTTTTTTCTGGCTTAAATAATTTTGGTTTTCCACCTCTCTTAACCAATCATTAAGCTGAGAAGCAGAGGTGGCTTCAATACCACTAGCTCTATCTTTTAAAAGATTGGTTATAACCACGGAATCCGCTTGCAAACTCCTAACCTTACCCAGCAAAATAGCTGACAAAGATTGATAACCTAATGATTTATAATCATTACCCCTAGCCTCCACCCTATCGGAAAGAATAAATAGGTCTTCAAGATCAGGCTTGTTAAGACTGGTGACATTGTCCATCTCCCCGTCCATCCAGGTAACTTCTTTATCAAGTTTGGCAACCAGCTGATCCCGGTAATCTTTTCCCACTACTCCCGAAGTTGATCTTAGCTTCCAAATTAAAGTCAGAAAGTGGGTTCTTAAAGTCTGGTAGCGCTGGTTAATAAATAAAGAGGTTGCCTCAACCGCTTCGTCTTTAGCAGTTAAGGTTTTATAGGTAAGATACTTATCCCTGGCAGTTTTAAATTCACCATAAGCCTGATGATATTTTTCAAACTGATATAAAAAATCATCCATTTGCTGGGAAGCCAAAGAATTTTTAACCAAAAGGACAAGGCTTAAAATACTAATAACCAGGGCAAGCTTTTTTTTCATATTATTATTGTTTTTTAGCCCAAAACTTATTGGCATTAAACAGTGATTCCACTGTACCTGCATCTGACCAAAATCCTTCCAGTTCAGACCAGTAAAGCTGACTATCTTTAGCATATAAACTATTCAGGTCAGAAACCTCAAGTTCTCCCCTGTCAGAAGGAGACAGTTGATCAATTCTGGTAAAGACAGTCTCATCATAAAGATAAAGGCCTGTTTGAGCATACATACTTTTTGGATCTTGAGGCTTTTCTTCTATCTTTAAAATTTTTTCTCCTGATTGGTCAAATACAGGCACGCCAAATCTTTTAAGCAAGGATTTATCCTGATACTTTTTCAAAAAAACCAAAGCTCCCTGGGAAAAATCATTAACAGCATTAGAAATATCAGCATCAGTAGTATTGTCTCCTAAGATAACTGCCAGCTTGTCACCTTCGGCAAACTCTCTTGCTAAAGATAGGGCGGCGGCAATACCCCCCTCATCTTCCTGATAAGCATAAGCCAGGTGTTTTAATCCCAGTTCTTTGCCGTTTTTAAGCACTCTGATAAAATGACCGGCATAAGGCCCTCCCGTAACTACCATTATTTCCGTGATTCCTGCTTTAACCAAGGTCTCAATAGGATAAAAAACCATAGGCTTGTTAAAAATAGGCAATAAATGCTTATTGGTCACATAGGTTAAAGGATAAAGCCTTGTTCCTAAACCTCCTGCTAAAACTACACCTTTCATTAAAACCCTCCTTCTAAGCTCTCCAGATTAATGATAATAATACTAAGCAGGCAATACTGGCTACTAAAAAATACTCCAAAACTACCTTAAAATGCAAGTCGTGTTCTAAAAGATGATGCCCCACTCCCCAGAAAAAGTAAAAAGCACAAAGTCCGACCACCGCCTCCTGCCTTAAACTGGGTAAGCCAAACAAGCCAAAGAAAGCCACCAAGCCCAACACTAGTCCGCTTAGTAAAACTAAATAATAAACTCTGTTTTTAACTATTTCTTTTAACATTAGATTATAGCTCCGCTATTGCTAAGTAAAATGCTAAGTAAAATTAGAATAAAAAAGGATGCATGAACAAAGGTCTTACCTGATATTCTGATGATTTTATTTCTATAGATAAGAAAACTGTCAACAAACATCAATACAATCATAATTGATAGGACAATTAAATAAAAGGTCTTGGTAAGCTCAAAAGTAGAAATAAAAGGCCTTGCAGACACTAAATCCTTGGCCTGGGAAAAACTGGCATCAGACTCTTCAACTACCTCCACTGCCTCTTCCAGATTCTCATCCTCCACCAACTCTTCCTGTAAAACCACTTCTTCAGATGTTTCTTCTTCTGCCGCAACCTCATCTGAGCGGACTTCAGGCACTTGAGCAATAACCTGTTCTGGCACCAACTTAGGCTCAACCAAGGCCTGCTGAGGTACAACCGGAGTTCTGGCCACCTGAGTAGGAGTACCAAACATCTGCACCACTAAAGTCGTCTCTTCACCATTTAAAATTCCGTCTACCACTGCCATGCCAATCTCCTGATACTTGCTATTTAAAAGATTATCCCTGTGGGTCGGCGAAGCCATCCAAGCAGCCACAACCGATTCAGAATCATTAAAATCCTTGGCTAAGTTTTCTCCCGCATAAATATAAGAATAACCTACGCCGCTGATAAAAGACCAAGGAGTTCTGCCGTTGCAATCATGAGACCAGCAGCCAAAATTAAACATCGTAGCTGCTTTTTGCCTGGCAGCTTCTGATAAAAGACCATTTGGCTGCAGACTGCCCAAACCTTGTTCTGCTCTTCTTTCATTGGTTAATTGAATCAGCCTGTCAGAGCTAATATTGGCGGCAAAACCCAAAACTCCAGGTTTAATCTTGGTAATAAAAGTTAACCCCACTTGAAAACCGGCAATTAAAAGAAAAAGAAAAAGTAAGGCGGGAAGTTGAAGACTTTTAGCTTTATGATTATTAGATTCATGAGGAAGGAATAAGTGTTGCAGAATATCTAGCATAATAAAGTCTTTATTAATAATAAAAAACAGTTAAATTACTTCTAATTTAATTAGAATTAACTCTAGATTCATTATAGTAAGTTTGGGAAAAAAAGAAAAGATCTATTAACAAAATTAATAAGATATAAAGATCTCATTTCTTTTTCAAAAGAAGATATAAACTTCCGAACAAAGCCAGGCCGCCTAAAGACCAAAGCCACCATGAATTTTGTTTAAT
>DBQG01000040.1:0-21152 GCA_002305125.1 Patescibacteria group bacterium UBA1400
AACCCGAGCAATAAATGAAGCAAACATAGGATCTGTTTCTTCTGCTGCTGCCAAAATTCTTGTCATAGTTTGAGAACTACAACTCCATTCTCTTGCCATAGGTTTTAGCAATAAAGGCTGCCATCCTTCCGGAACATAAAAAGCATTCCCTTGTGTGTCCTTCATCGCTTCCAAAAACCTCATTCCCTCTACTCTGTTAATAAGATTTAAGAATCCTGCACTAGTTCTGGCTTGCCACTCCAATATAGCTGTCTCTGGAAAATCAACCAAAACCCCTTCCGGAGTCCTTTCTTTTATGTGTTTAAATTTACCTACCCATTTTTGAACCGTTGAAGGATTAACGTTAAGAACTTGAGCAGCCTGACTTAAAGTAAGATGGGGAAATCCTAGGGCATAATCAGGATAAGGAGCTAAAGCAGCATCATAGGCGATAAACCTTTCAATAGTGTCTAAATAAGCCTCAGCTCCTGAAGAAAACGATGCTCCTCCTACCCTATTATCTTGTTTGAAAAAAGCCACAATATCCGCAACTTCACAACCATTAAACTCACCTATTTGTTCTAATTTAGGTAAGATATAATCAGTTAAGGTTCGATAAGTAACTGCTTGTTCCCGGCAAAAATCTTCTAATTCCAAAGTTTGCTGTTCGTAAGCTACGCCGGTAAACTGTTCTACCATAAGTTTAAAAAATTTAGAAAAGCATTCTATACTGTGGGTTTTGCTTAATACTTTATTATTTTTATAATCAACTAAAAAGTTTTAAATTAAAGTTAGCTATTTTAACATTTTTTAGAAGTTTTATCTGCTCAATTCTTGTTCCTTAATAAAATAAGAATACCTTAACTCAATCCTGCTTCCTGAGTTTCCTGGCTAAAAGCACGACAATAACTTGTTACTTTTTGAGACAATGGTTCTAAGTGGAATAATTCTACCAGCCTATGAATAAGTTCTCTACGTCTTCTTAATTCATATTCAGGAGAATTAACATAATTTTCTATAACAGTCTGTGCTTTTTGACTATCAATCCTTTTATCTTGTCCCAAACGACCAAGCACATCTTCTGCAGAAAGAACTAAATAACTTCCCCTAAAATCACCGTTTCTATTTAAGAGCTTTTTTACCCTAGAAGCGTGGGTTTGATCACAAATCACTAAAGTTGTTCCTGTTTTTTCTCCATATCCTGTTTTATCCAAAACACCACTACAGTTAACTAAGTTTTCCGTAGTAGTCCTGCTGTTTTCCTCATAATAAACATCAAGGTTGGAAGAGTCAAAATCTTTCACTCCCAATGTTTCTTGAACAAAAAATTCTGCCATCTTCCTGCCCTCACTTCCCTTAGGACCTTTTAGTCCACCGGAAAAAATAATGGCGGTCTTTGTTCCCTCTGGTAAAAACATAGAGCTTGTCAAGCCAACAGCAGCAGCTACATTAAGCCTGCTTCTGGCATTAATTTCCCAATCTTCTTCTGACAAACCACCAGCTAGAACAACCACTGTTAAAACCGGCTCATAATTTAACCCTTCCAAAGGTTTTATAGATAAGGGATAAACGCGCTCTTGTTCATACATAACCTATTATTATAGGACATAAAAATAATATTTGCAAGAAATAAAAAGAAATTAATACAATTAGAGCAAAAATTGTACTACAACACGTTCTGATAGTCCCTAGCCATAGTAATCTTTATAATTTGATTTTGATTATTAAGCTGAAAAGCCACAGTAAAATTATTTTCTGCTACACCAATAATGGCGTCTTTATAATCAGTTGGATCCTCTCTCATTAAACTGATGGCCGTAGCATTATTTTCATTAAAGTTCCATTCCCCCTGAGCTCCGTTTAAAAATTCCAGGGCCTGCAGAGCAGTTTCTTTGCTAACCACCCCACAGCAATCAGTAGCTTCTTGAATAACCACCAATTCCTCTCTTAAATAGCCTTCAAGAGCCTGCCAATTACCTGCTTTAACGGCAGTAATAATATTCTCCTTAACAGCCTCTTGGATATCAGCCAAAGGACACAGGCTTAATTCTTCGGCAGAAACAGGATCAAGGCTAGGAAGAGATGAACTGAGAACAGCACTAGGACTGGCCTGAGGTGAAACAGATGGAGAGACATTAGGCAATATTTCCAAACCCCCTCCTCTTTCCACCCTGGTTCCGATAAAAAAAGCAATAATTGCAATCACAACTAAAAGTAATAACAAAAGACCAATTTGTCCGCTATTGCCCCTCATCCTTTTCCTCCCATTTTCAAAATTAATACCATTTGTATAAAGCCGAACCCCTTTTAGGATTAATCCACTCTGCTACTCTCCTTTGTTTATTATACCCCAACTCCTGAAAAGCCGCTGTACTCCATCTTTGCAATCCAGAATCATCCACTGCCCAGGCAAATAAAGGGGTATTCTGGTCCTGGGCAAACTTTTGAAGCAGTTTATCCATAAGCAAGCTTGCCCTTCTACCCCAACCTTTTCCCCTATTACTTGATTCAATAGAAGCAACTTCTACCCAGGCAAAATTTTCCAGCCCTCTTTTATAAGCAATACTAGGACAATAACTATTGTCTTCCGGCGGATGAAACTCTAAGATTTGTAAAGTAGGTCCCATTATTACAAGCCAATTATTTTTATAAGGGTGCTCTCTTTGCATTTCAACTGCAAACCTCTCACTCTCAATATCAACTGCTCCCAATCTAATCTCCTGTCCGGTAACAACATCTGTTTCCTGCCAGGGACAAAAAGAAGGCATCTGAGAAACCAAGTTGTCAACTCCATTAATAAACCCCTGAGGAAGATCAGGAAGTTGAAGACCTCTACCCGAACCAAACCGTTCAATAAAGTAAAACATTAACTATACTTTAAATAATAGTAACATATCAAATTATAAACTTATATAACAATAAACATTCATTTATGCCAGCTTTTGTTTAAGAATTTTTTTAATCTCTTCACCAATTTCTTCATCATTTAACATAAAGTCTATAACGGTTTTATGGTAATTAAGCTTATTTCCGGCATCATAAAGTTTGGCATTTTGCAGTTGGGCCACTAAAACCTCTCTTTTTTTAACCAGTTTATTTATCCCGTCAACCAACCACAACTCTCCATCCTTGCCTTGACTTAAATCTTCCAAAATAGGAAAAATGTCAGGAGTCAATACATAAGTGCCATAAGCAGCAATATCAGAAGGAGACTTCTCTGCTCCTGGTTTTTCAATGATTTTTTCTAGTTTATAAATACTATCTTTAAAAGGTTTAATAGCACACATTCCCCTATTGCTCATTTCTTCCCGGGAAACTTTTAAACCGGCAATAACCGGACTATTATATTGTTCAAAAACACACAAACACTGAGACAACCTAGGAGGAGTAGCCATAATAAACTGATCTCCCCAAAGGACGGCAAAAGGCTCATCACCTACGGCTCGGCGGGCTGATAAAACTGGCGTAGCATTACCATAAGGCCCTTTTTGCCGGACAAAGATAAAGTTAGCCATTTCTGCCACCTGCCTGATTTTTTTCAACCTCTCGGTCTTACCCTGCTTCTCCAGTCTCCACTCAAGCTCAGGCAAATAGTCAAAATAGTCTTCAATAGCTCTTTTATGATAGGAAGTAACAATAATAATATCTTTAATTCCTGAAGCCACACACTCTTCAACCACATACTGAATCACCGGCTTATCAACTATGGGCAGCATTTCTTTGGGCAAAGCCTTGGTCCAGGGAAGAAAACGGGAACCAATTCCGGCAGCCGGAATAACAGCTTTTGTAACCTTCATATATTTTGATTTTAACACTTTTAAAAAGGGGAAAACAATAAAAACAATAATCGTATGCGATTATTCAAGAACTGGCTCTGGCCAAACTAAATGGCAAGCCTCTACTACCTCTGATCCATTAGGACAAACAGGACATCTGTTTCCAGGAGAAACTACATCTGTTATGGTTCCGTCACCAGCTTCACAAGAAACAGTAGCAAAAGCATCTTTATGAACAGGATCTTCTCCACGCTCAGGCCTTGCACATGCGCCCGTACCAGCTACAACCAAAAGACCTGCCATAACTATCCTGGGTAAAAATCTTTTTTCCATAGTTTTAATATTAATTTTTTAATATTAAATATGAATATTATACGATAAAAGTATTTTTGTCAATACTATAAGACGCAAATGAAAGAAGCACTATATATACATAAAGAAAGCTAATAATTTTTCAGCCTTTCCATTAACAAATCTATCGGTCCTCCGGGAGTTGGTTCAAAATCAAATTTAAGAACATGGTTTAAAATATCGGCATCAAATCCGGCAACTGCTCTTTGCCAATCAGCTTCAGTTATTTCTGATGGATCTATCTCTCCTCTTAAACACCTGTCAACCCTATTATAAACCGCCTGACTATCAGAATGTATAGACCCAAGTTCAGAATTATTATCCATATCAATATATTAACCAGATTTTTAATCAATAGCAAAATTTAGAAAAAATAAAACGGAGTTATTTTAAATTTAAAGATTTTAAGTAACCTTTAAATTCGGGTCCAATATCTTCCCTTTCAATGGCAAACTCCACCATGGTTTTCATATACCTTAAAGGGTCTCCTGTAGTAAGCCACTTTCCTTTAATTGGTTGGGCAATAACCCTATCTTTTTTGGCCAGTTCATTTAAAAGATCGGCCACCCACAATTCATTATCTTTACCAAACTTTCCTTTTTCAAAATGCTCTACCGCCGTCCTAATAACTTTAGGAGTAAAGATAAAGCGTCCGAATTGAGCCATATTAGAGGGGGCTTTTTCAGGAGGCATCTTTTCCAAAAGCTTGGTTATTTGGTTAATTTTACTCCCTTTTTTATATTTAACCGTACCATAACGGGACAATTCCTCGTCCGGCGTCCTTTGCACTGCCAAAATAGCAGTTGGTTTATGCTTGTTAAAAACATTGATAAGCTGTTTTAAGCAAGGAGGTTTACCTTTAACCAAATCATCTCCAAACATATAAGCAAATGGTTCATCCTTATCAATAATGTTTTTAATGCATAAAAGCGGAGTGGCATTACCATAAGGAAGATGTCTTCCTTGCCTTATATAAATAAAGTTAGCCATTTTATAAACCTTTTGCACTGTTTCCAAAGCTTCTTTTTTACCACTCTTTTCCAGCTGAATTTCAAGCTCAAGATTGGTATCAAAATGATTTTCCAAAGTAGATTGACCTACTCTGGTTATTAAAATAATATCTTTAATACCAGAGTCAACAGCCTCTTCCACCAAATACTGAACAATAGGCTTATCAATAATAGGCAACATTTCTTTGGGTTGATTTTTAGTTGCCGGAAGAAACCTGGTTCCATAACCTGCTACCGCAATTACTGCCTTTGTTATTTTTTTCATACCTTCCAATTTTATCTTTGACCCCAACTTATTGTCAAGCCTTCTTTTTCCTAGTAGAATAGTAAGGTTTGCTGTGTTAAAATCATATGATAAAATCAGGGTAATGGAAATTAAAACGACTAGTTCACCAATCAATTTTTTAAAAGAGGTTAGGGCTGAGTTAAACAAGGTCAAATGGCCTGCAAAACAGGATGTAGTTAAAATGACCGGCATTGTAATTGGTGTTAGTGTAGTTGTAGGTGTATTATTATCAGGATTTGACCTGGCATTTACTAAAATTTTTGAATTAGTGTTAAAATAAGAGAATTAAAAAAAGCTAAATAACTATGGTAGAAGAAAATAAAATTAAAAAACCTGTTAAAAAAACAGGCAAAAAAAAGATAAAAAAAGTAGAAAAAAACCATATTGTCTTAAACGACAAAGAGGTTAAAAACGCTCACTGGTATGTGGTTCACACCTATTCCGGCCATGAAGCTAAAGTAGCTCATGCTTTAAAACAAAGAGTTCAGTCAATGAGTTTATCAAACAAAGTACTTGAACTTTTAGTTCCTACTCAGAATAAGATTAGAATCAGTAAGGGTAAAAAATATAATGTCGCGGAAAAAATCTTTCCCGGCTATCTACTAGTTAAAATGGCTTTAGATGACGATTCCTGGTTAACGGTAAGAACCACCACCGGTATTACCGGCTTTGTTGGTATTGGCAATAAACCAACTCCCCTTCCTGCCAGTGAAGTAAAAACAATTTTACAATTTATGGAAATGGAGGCTCCTAAATACAAAGCAGCCTTCTCTGTCGGTGAGGCTGTTAAAATTGTAGAAGGACCTTTTGCTGACTTTTTAGGAACAGTTGAGCATATTGATGAGGAAAAAGGTAAAGTAAGGGTACTAGTAAGTATTTTTGGTAGGGAAACTCCTGTAGAGCTTGATTTACTTCAAGTTAGTAAAATTTAAGTAAAATTAAGGTAATTATAGTAAGGATTAAAAACTATGGCAAAAAAAGTAAAAACAATTTTAAAACTTAATGTTGAGGCTGGTAAAGCTAATCCAGCTCCCCCCATTGGTCCGGCTCTGGGACAGCACGGTGTTAATATTATGGATTTTTGCAAACAATACAATGAAAAAACCAAAGATATGCAAGGAATCATTCCTGCTCAGCTTACTATTTATGAAGATAGATCTTTTGACTTTATTCTTAAAAAACCGCCGGTAGCAGAATATATTAAAAAACAGCTTAAAATCAGCAAAGGCAGTCAAACTCCTGGCAGAAAATCAGCCGGAACCTTAACTCAGGCAGATTTAGAAGAGATTGCTAAAGAAAAAATGTTTGACTTTAATACTGAAGACATAAGCGAAGCTAAAAAAATTATTGCTGGCAGCGCCAGAAGCATGGGCATAAAAGTGGAGGAATAAATGGGTAAAAAAACAGTAAAAACCATTGACATGTCTGAAAAAGAAACTAAAGAAAAAAAACAGGCAAAAACAAAAGAAGCTAAGGAAAAAAAGGCTGTAGAAAAAACAGAAGCAGAAAAAAAAGAAGAAGGAAAAGAAAAAAAAGCAGCAAAGAAACAAAAATCAGGCCGGTCAAAAAGATATAAAGCCTTAAAAGCAAAGGTTGAAGACAAACTCTATGAGCCTGGAGAAGCTGTAGAAACATTATTGGGACTTACGAGGCCAAAGTTGGATGAAACAGTTGAGCTTCATATTATCACCAAACCAGAAAAACTGGTTGGTAGTGTAAACTTGCCTCATGGTACCGGAAAAAAACAAAATATTGCCATTGCTGATGACAAGATTCTGGGAGAGATTGAAAAAGGCAAGATAGATTTTGATATTCTTATTGCCACCCCTCAGTTTATGCCCAAGATTGCCAGACTGGCCCGAGTTTTAGGTCCTAAAGGCCTAATGCCCAATCCTAAAACCGGCACCATCACTGATAAACCTGAGGAGTTGAAAAAAAAGCTTGAACAGGGAGAAGTAAAGTTTAAAACTGAAAATAAAGCTCCCCTGCTTCATTTAATTATAGGTAAAACGTCATTCGGTAAAGAAAAAATAAAAGAAAACCTGGATGCAGTTGTCAAGGCAGTAAGCGTAAGAAATATTAAAAAAGCTACTTTAACCAGCACTCAGGCTCCAGGAATTAAACTTGACCCTTCTTTCTGGAAAGCAGAATAAAAAATCTTTCCCAAAGCTTGACAAATCTTTTCTTTTCCACTATGATTTATTTATCCTTGTTTTTTAACATGGCTGTCCGAAGACAGTAGGTTCATTTAGTGAATAAATCCTACCGAGGAGAAACAAAAAGTTTTTTGTATTTATCACTCCTTAGAGTGATTTTTTATTTAAAAAGGAGTAAAAATGCCATCAGATAAAAATGTAAAGGCCGTCAGTGACTTAAAGGAAGATTTAAAAAAAGCAAAATCTCTGGTGCTGTCAAACTATGTTGGCTTAGATGTAGAAAAAATGACTAAGTTAAGACAGGAAATTAAAAAGGTCGGCGGTAATTATAAAGTCATTAAAAATACCTTAATTAAGCTCAGTCTTAAAGATTTGGGATTTAAACTTGAAGATGAAGAGGTCTTAAACCAGCCGACTGCCTTACTTTTAGCTTTTGATGATGAAATCGCTCCTATAAAAATCCTGTATGATTTTTCCCAAACAAATGAACTGCCAAAAATAAAGGCAGGTTTTTTAGCCAAAGATTTTATGACTGAAGACAAGGTGGTAGAATTAGCTAAACTTCCTTCCCTGCAAACTTTACAAGCCAAACTGGTAGGCACCTTAAACTCTCCAGTTTACGGTTTTGTTTATGCCTTAAAAGCAAATTTACAAAAGCTGACTTCTGTTTTAGCGGAAATTGGCAAACAAAAAGAAGCAACTAATTAAAAACTAAATAATTAAAAAATTAAAGGAGGTGAAAACATGGCTGATGAAAATAAAAAAGTAGAAGAAAAACAGGAAGCAAAAGAAGAAAAGAAAGAGGTAAAGGTTTCTGATAAGCTTCAAAAAATCATCCAAGAAGTAGAAAAACTTTCAGTTTTGGAACTTTCAGAACTCGTTAAGGCCTTAGAAGATAAGTTTGGCGTAACTGCTGGAGCACCTGCTGTGGCTGTTGCTGCTCCCGGAGCTACTCCCGGAGCTACCGCTCCTGCTGAAGAGGAAAAAAGTGAAGTTTCTTTAACCCTAACTGCTGCCGGAGCTAATAAAATTGGAGTTATTAAGGCAGTTAGAGAAGTCAAACCAGAGCTGGGTTTAAAAGAAGCAAAAGATCTGGTGGAAGGAGCTCCTAAAGAACTTTTAACAGGTGTTAAACCTGAAGAAGCTCAGGAAGCTAAAAAGAAATTGGAAGAAGCCGGAGCCCAGGTAGAAGTTAAATAAGAAAAAAGATTTTAAAAAAGATTTAAACCCACCCCAAAAAGGTGGGTTTAGCTTTTTAAGCTGGATGTTGTTTAAAATTTCCGCTTAGTCAACAGCAGCACTTGAAGATGAGATAAATAGTTCAGAGGGTGAAAATAAAGGCAAAGGAGAGGTCTGACCTCCCACCTGAAAACAATAAAGCCTAGCCTCTTTAAAACCGCAGCTACTTATTTGCCAGGCATCAGTCCAGATCTCTCCTTCTTCACCGGCAAATCCTCCTTTAGCCAGATTATCTCCCCCAAACCAATCATTACAGTTTTTACTAAGCTCTCCGGATGTATCTGTTCCTGTCCAAACATACTCAAAACTCTGCAGCACCTCCCCTTCTTCAGTAATATTAATGCCTGAAGACAAAAAGCTTTCTCCATCTTTATTTACATTTATAAGATCTTGTTTCCCTGATCCCAATTTTTGACCATTCAGTAAAATATAATTACCCTCAGCCACTCTCTCTATTGCCCTAACCTCAGAACCGGAAAGCCAAGCTTTGTAAACACCAGGCAAAGCTGCGTCCATTGCCAAACTTTGACACTTTTGATCAGCTCCTAAAAGACCGCCCAGATTGCCCGAATACTTTTTTGAAGACACAAACACGATTAAATCCGGCAACAAACTGGGAAAAGGAGAAGCTTCTGATTTAAAAGATAGGTTAACACTATTATTATCTTTAACATTTAAAATATCGGTAATAATAATAAAAATAAAAACTATTCCCAAAATTAGAGAAAAGGCAAAAATAAAACCTGCAAACCTGTGTTTAAAACCTTTAATCATAAATAGAAAAAATTTAGTAAATAAAACCTTAACATATAGATTAACTAAAGCTTCGCCCTACTTTAATTTAAATAAGCTTGTCCAATAAGTCAAATTAACTTTAAAATTAATAGAAATATTGAAAAAGGCAGAAAAATTAACAAAGCTCTTATTGACACGTTTTAAACCTTTATGATATTGTGAGATTGTTAAAAGTAATATTTTGTATTAAAAGGAGGTATTTGTGTCTGATCAAAGTATACCTAAAATTAACTTAAGCAATCAAAGTGATACAGAGGTTAAAAAATCTAAAAAATCTGACCTCTCACTGGACAATCTTCCTGATCTTTTAACCGTAAGAGAAGTAGCCGAACTTCTAAGAGTCTCTCCCCTAACCATAAAACGCTGGGGTAAAAGAGGTAAGCTTCCGGCTATTAGAATCAATTCCCGAGGAGATAGAAGATATAAAAAAGAAGCAGTTTTATGGCTTCTTGGCATTCAGGAAAAATAAGTTAATAAATGATACAATACTAACCATAATGTATCATTTAGCTTGCTAATTCTCTGCTATTCTAATTTTAATCTACCCTTAATTTTGCTTAAAATTTGTTAAATCAAAGTTACTATTACCACTTAACGGCTAAACGCCAAATTACTACATTGGTTTTATACCACTTGTACAATATATAGGATAAACATTAATTGATTAATTATTAAGGCTTATATAGTAATTATTGACACCTTATAGTAATTTATGTAAAATACATACCCAATGAGTGAAAGAATAATTTTGTTAGCACCAGACAATTCAGTCTTAAATAGTCCCTGGCTCCAAACCAGAAAACCCGAGGAAAGAGGTTATTGGCAAGTTCGTTTTGATCAAGAAATCAGGCAAATAAAACACTTTGGGTATTATCAAGAATGGGAACAAATCTTCCCTACTGATACCTATAGTTCCAGAAAAGAACAGTTAGAGGAAGTTTTTTCTGAACTGGGAGTGAAATGCGATAGCTCTTATAATGCCCGGGAAAAAACAGGCCAATATTGCCGGGAGTTTGCCAGAGAACGCTATATTATTCACCGTGAAACTCACAAACTACCAAAACCCCTTGCTCTAACTGCTGCTTTTTGGGATTTAACCAGTCGCTGTTATGATCACCCCTGTGATCCTAATAATAAAGGTGAAGAAAAGCCTCGTGTTTTGATTGGTTCAAAAACCTTGCTTCAAGAAACAACTGCCTGGTATAAATCCTTCACTAAAACAGCTAAAGAGTTAGGTATTCCAAAAAAAGATTGGTATCAATTTTTACCCCTCTTTGCTATAACTCACCTAAAAGGAAGACTTATGGCATCAGAAGAAGTAGCCAAAACCGAAATTGCTATTGGTCTGGCCGAAACAAGCGCAATGTCTTTTATAATAGACAAAGTTCCTGAAGAAACATGGCAAGCATTAATGCAGATCACAAAAGAAAACCTTCCTGTCATTAAAAATCTTTTACCTCATATTGGAGAAATCATTAATGAAGTCAAAGGAGTAAACATACACGATTGGCTAGGAGAAGCAAAAAAACTAGCTAGAGCTAGTGGTTTGAAACCAAAAGAAGTACCTCAGTATCTACCCTTGCTAGCTTTTCTTTCTTTCCCTCCCTTGGAAACAATTATTAATAAAGTTCAGGAAATCGATCAAGGCCTTCTTCAAACAAGAATGACTACAGCCGCTGCAATAGAATCAGATGATTGCCTAAGCGGGTTTTTAAACGAATGTTCTCCTGTAGATATGTATCGCTGCTGCCGAGAAAGCACACAAGATTCTACAGATTGTCGAATGCCCAATTTAGGCTGTGATAAACCTAAACACCCAGGTACAAGTTCGTGCAATTGCAACATGAATGCAGACTCAACAACCTGGCTATATCTTCTAGGTGGAGTTGCTTTACTGGGAGCTGGAGCCATTATTGCCCTAAGGGCTCAAGGACAAAATCCCCTCATGGATCGTAGCGGGAAAGTGGTCCGTTTTAAAGACTCTGATGGAAATTCATATAAAGTTACTGAACCCACCTCTGCATGCGATAGAATATTAGGAGGAGATCGTGTTACCCCCAAGTATCGCTTGGCTTCTTTAGGAAGCTGTTTTGGGGAAAAAGGAGCTTATGATGAGTGGGATGTTGCTAGTGATAACTGGAGAACAGCTGTAGTTGGTTCAGTTGTAGTCGCGGCCGTAGCTGCTGGTGCTACTTATCTTCTTGGTTCAGACTGTTCTTAACAAAAAGAACTAAAAAAACAAATCTTAACAAACTCAATTGCCTTTGAAATCTCCAGGGTTGAAGTAAAAGCCTCCACAACCATTCCATTCCCAGTTTTTGCAATAAGATCGGCGCCCTTTTAACATTTCCGGAAAAATAATCAAAACTTCCCCCTACTCCCATGGCAACTTTAACCCCCTTAAGTAAAGATAGATTATCAGCAATCCAAAGCTCCTGATAAGGAGCTCCATAAGCTACAAATAATAACTGAGGTTTAAACTTATTAATCTGCTCCAAAGCCTGTTTTCTTTCCTCTTCTGTTTCTTTGACAATATTGCTGCTTCCGGCAAAAAAAGCAGTTTCAAGTCCTGAAAACTCTTTTTTTAAATTAGCAGCTGCCTTGCCAGCAGCCTCTTCTCTTCCTCCAAGCAAAAAAACCCGCCACTTATTTTCTGCTGCCAATCTACACAAAGCCTGCATTAAATCCACACCACTAACTTTAACCAAACCGGATTGCTGGTCTTTTTTGTTCTTTAAAATATGCTCAGCAGCCCAAAGCAACCCTATTCCATCGGCAATGGCCAAAGAAGAACTGTTTAAGACATTTTTAAACCTATAATTATTTAAAGAAAGAATTATGTGTTCTGGGTTAGGTGTAGTAATTTGATATTGTTTGTTAGTTTTAACCCATTTTTCAACAAGATAAAGTGCTTTTTCCAAAGAAATAAAGTCCACCCCTATACCCAAGATATCAATCTTGTTAATTTTTGTCCTATAATTATCAAGGTTTTTAGCCATTTTGAAGTGTTGTTATATTAAATTTAAGTAGCTTTAGGTTCTTTTAAATAATTTTTTACTCTTAAAAACTCTTTTTATAAAAACTTATAGTTAAAATTTACTTGATGTTAAGGTAAGATTTTTAATATTAACCTAAAATAGCACTCTTCCGTTTTAATTGCTAAGCTTTTTACCTAACTACCTTTATAAAAAACGCTTTCTTATTTAAAAAATGCTTTTAATAAGTAAAATTATTTTTGATTTTAATAAATTTTGCTTAAAAATTTTTAAAAAATTAACTGCCTATACTTATCAAATGTATAAATTTTAAAAAAATTTTTGTTTAAAATTTTTTCCGCAATCATTTTTTAAAAAAATTAATATATAGGATATTTTATTAGTAAATAAAAGTGTCCTTATATCTGTTTTTTGAGCAATTTTAATGTTCGGGTATTATAAGATAAAATAAAGTGTTTTTTAAAATATTTTAAATATTTATTTTTAAAATTAGCAAAAATACTATAGCTACTCCCCTAACTTAAATATAACTATCTTTTACTAATACTTTTTTTATAATCTTCCAGATTTTCCAAAGCAATTCCTGTTCCTTTGGCAACTGCCAAAAGAGGTTCTTCGGCCACATGGCAAGGCACTCCTGTTTCCTTGGTTAACAACTTATCAAGGTTTAAAAATTGAGAAGTTCCTCCGCTCATTACAATTCCTTTATTAATAATGTCTGAGGCAAGCTCGGGGGGAATATCTTCTAAAACAGACTTCACCATTTTAACAATTTGGTTTAAAGGAGGTTTAACGGCCTCCACCACCTCATTAATGGTAATTTCTATTTTTCTAGGCATTCCAGTAATATTATCCCTCCCTCTTACTTCCATCACTTTATTATCTTTATCTGCCACCGGCAAAGCTGACCCCAGTTTAATTTTTACAGTTTCTGAGGTAGTCTCCCCTATAATCAAGTTATGTTTTCTTCTGACAAAGTTAGCAATAGCATCATCAATCTTGTTTCCTCCCACTCTAACTCCCTTAGAAACCACCACTCCACCCAGGGAAATCACTGCTGCCTCTGCTGCGCCACCGCCCACATCCATAATCATATTACCTGAAGGCTCGGCAATTGGAATTCCAACTCCAATGGCGGCTGCTAAAGGCTGATGAATCATATAAACAGTTTTGGCTCCGGCAGATAAAGTAGCATCCTCTACTGCCCGTTTCTCTACCTGAGTGCAACCAGCAGGAATAGAGATCATCACTTCGGGTTTAAAGATAAAAGACCTACCACAGGCTTTCTGAAGAAAGTAAGCTAACATTGCCCGGGTGATCTGATAATCAGCAATTACACCATCCCTCATAGGTCTAGAGGCGGTAATATTTTCCGGAGTCCTACCAAGCATCTCCTTGGCTTCACTACCTACAGCCACCACTTTGCGGTCAGTTAAAGAAACAACTACAACAGTCGGTTCATTTAAGACAACTCCTTGTCCCTGCAAATAAACTAAGGAGTTGGCTGTACCAAGATCAATACCCACCCTCTTAAATAACATTACTTTTAATGATATAATTTATTAAAACTTTTAACAAGAAGATTTTCAAATGTCTGATAAAATAAAAAAGATTGTTACGAATAAACTGCTTATAACCTTAAGCATCTTGGTTTTTCTGGTAGGAGGCACTTTAACTGCCATCCGTTTTGCCAAAGGCTACAGATTTGATTTAAAAGCCAGAAAGGTAACAGAAACCGGACTGCTAGTAACTAACTCTTTCCCCACCGGCGCCTCTGTTTTCATAAACAATAAGCTCACTACTGCTACTGATGATACTTTAAATCTGCCTCCCGGAAACTATCATGTAAAAATCTCCAAAGATGGCTACATCTCCTGGGAAAAGGATCTAACAGTAGAAAAAGAACTGGTAACCCAGGCTAATGTAAGACTGTTTCCGGCTGTACCTGATCTTAAAGCTTTAACTTATACTGGAGCTTTGAATGTCACCCCCTCGCCCAATGGCGAAAAAATTGCTTATGTGGTGGCTTCTGCTTCTGCCAGCCCTCAAAACGGACTCTGGATTTTAAATTTGCAAAACAAAACTCTGGCTTTTTCCAAAGAAACCCAACAAGTGGCTAAAGCCAGTACTAACTTTAACCTAAATCAGGCAAAACTTTACTGGTCACCCACTAATACTCAAATCCTGGTTATGGGAGAAAAAAACAGCTTTCTTCTAGATGTTGATAAGGTTAATGACTTAACTACCCAACCAGATGTAACAGCCAGACTACCTTTAATTTTGGATGAATGGGAAGAAGAAATCAGGATTAAAAATGAAGAAAAGCTAAGCAAGCTTCCTTTAAAACTACAGGAAATTATCAGCAAAAACACTAAAAATATTTACTTTTCCCAGGATGGAGAAAAACTTCTTTATACTGCTACCACTTCAGCCTCCATACCAGACAATCTTATCCCCAGTTTACCAGCGTCCAATAATCAACCGGAGCAAAGACAACTGGAAAAAGATAATATTTATGTTTATGACCTTAAAGAAGATAAAAACTTTTTTATAAGCAGTGTTTATCAGGAAGAAAAACAGGACGAAAATAATCAACAAATTAAAATAACAGACATACAAACACAAAACAAGCAAGAAACAGAAAACCAAGAACTAACTATAGAAGAAAGGCTTATCATAATAGAAAACTCCTACTACCCTTTTAAAGTTCAAAAAGTTCAGTGGTTTCCCACTTCCGAACATCTATTGATGGCAGATGATAAGAAAATAGAAGCCCTGGAGTATGATGGAACTAACAAAGCCACTGTTTATGCCGGTCCTTTTGAAAAAGACTTTACCTTTTCCTCTCCTGATGGAAGTAAAATCTTAATTTTAACAACCTTAAATCCCGACTCTCCCCTGCCTCCCAATCTATATGCTATCGACCTCAAATAAAAAAAATAAAAGAAGACTTAAAATAAAGCAAAAAAGTGCCCCTACTAGGAATCGAACCTGGATCTAGGGTTTAGGAAACCCTCGTTCTGTCCATTGAACTATAGGGGCAACCCCCTCATTTTACCAAAATATGTTTCATTTTACCAAAAGATTCTTTTCTTAAAAGATATGTTAAAATTAAACAGAAATAATACAAGACAAAAGAAAAAAACGGAGTGTAGCGCAGTTGGTAGCGCGCCACGTTCGGGACGTGGAGGTCGGCGGTTCAAGTCCGCCCACTCCGAC
Organism: Patescibacteria group bacterium UBA1400; assembly: GCA_002305125.1. Taxonomy (GTDB): domain Bacteria; phylum Patescibacteriota; class Microgenomatia; order UBA1400; family UBA1400; genus UBA1400. The sequence goes on from DBQG01000040.1 coordinate 15,808, forward strand.
TAAGAACCAACTTTATAAGGCCTGGTATCTACAACTAACTTCTCGGTTTTTGCCAACCGTTTCTCTTTCAATCTTCTTCTATTTTCACTTACAGTTTGAGACGCTTCTTTTAAACCTGAAGAAAGATCGTTAAAAGCATGCCAAAACACTTGCTCCCAACCGGCAAACTCTCCTCCACACATTTGAAAAAGATTTTTAACAGGCTGGTGTTGACTAAAGCTCCTATCTAAAGCAATCTCTTTAAAAGCAGGCGGCTCCTGAGCTTGCTCCTCATAACCATCAAAGCCCACTCTAACAATACCTCCCGGAGTTAATCTTGCCCTTAAAGTTACTCCTTTATTATCTCTATTATAAAAAGCAAACTGTATTTCCGGAAATCTTCTGTCTTGAACCACCTTTTCTCTTTCTGCTTCAACCCTTTGCAGTTTTTGTAAAATCAAAGACGGATCAGCCCTTTCAAAACGACTACTTAAAACATCACTGTCGTTAAAAGGCTTAATCAGAGAGACCTCCACTCTTTCCCCTTGCCTTTCAGATGGTTTACGGCAGTCAAACTTATCAGGCTTTAAAACTGCTTTTACGCTTCTTTCATCTTCTTTAAAATCATAAACTAAAAAAGTATCTTTCCAGCCGGGAACAGGTCTTAAAAGATCAACAAAAGTTGCAAGATCATCAACAACCCTCTCTCTTTCCCGAACATCTAAAGACTGAAAACCTTTTAAACCAGCTTTTAAAGCAGTAACTAAAAATAGTTGGGAAGTGCGGTCAATACCAGGCGCCGGATGAAAAACCTCTGTTTCCATTTCCAGCTCAGAGGATAAGGTTAATTCTGAATAGTTTTTTAAACCATTAGTTCCAAAGGCAAAAGGCCCGTCTAAAACATGAAAAACTGATGAATCAGATGAATTTTCTTCTGCCATAAATTTCAGTTTCTCTCTTCAAGAGAATAAACCCAAAGGTACTCGCCCTTGTCATAATCAAACACCTCATCCTTATCAAAAATAAGTTCCTGTTCTTTTTTAGCCGTTTCCGGACTATCTGAAGCATGAATAACATTATGCTGTTGAGACATAGAAAAATCACCCCTAATAGAACCCGCCTCTGCTTCATAACCTGTAGTAACACCACAAAGCTTTCTTACCGCAGCAATACACTCCAAACCTTCCCACAGCATCGCTACAATCGGACCTGAGGTCATAAAACTGGTAAGATCGGCAAAAAAGGGTTTTTCCTTATGATGTTCGTACCATTTTTCCAGCATCTCCTGATTAAGATACATCATCTTTAAAGCCATCAACTTTAAGCCCTTTTTTTCAAACCTGGAGATAATATTTCCCACCAAACCTCTTTGCAGGGCATCGGGTTTAAGTAAAACTACGCTTTTTTGCAATTGAGCATTAGCCATAAACTTCCTCCTTTTAAAAAAAACTTAATTAAAGATTATTATAATTTTAATAGCTTTGCAAATCTGGCTTTATCTTTAAATGGACCCAAAACAGCCAAATTAAGACTTTGTTCCAGAAAAATACTTCTGACCACCTCTAAGACATCTTCTAAGCTAACTTTCTCAAAACTGGCCAAAATCTCTTCAAAACTCCTGATCTTACCCTCCAAAAGCTGATCCTCAACAATAAAGCCGGCTACCCCGTCTGAACTTTCCAAAGCTAAAGCTAATCTTCCCTTAATGTACTCTTTAGCTCTCTTAAGTTCTTCAGGCTTTATCCTGCCAGACACACTTTCTTTTAAGAGACTAAACTCTTTTAAAATAACTTTTATGGTTTCTTCTGCTCTCTTAATATCTGCTCCTGCCTGACAAACCAGATAACCATTATCAAAATAAGACTGAGTATCAGTTTTAACATAATAAGCCAATCCTCTTTTCTCCCTAACCTCAGAAAACAACCGGGAACTCATGTTGCCGCCTAAAATAATATTAAGCAAAGACAAGGCATATCTTTTTTTACTGCCCCGGGGAAAGGTTCTTACCCCTAAACAAATATGAGCCTGTTTCAAATCTTTAAAATGCAAAGAAACCTGAGGCTTGACTTGATTAAAACCAAGCTTGGGTAAAGATGATTTATCTTTTTTACTGGCCTGAGAGTTAAAAAACCCTGTTACCCGGGAAGAAAGATCTTTAACCTTGTCAAGACCGCCGACTACACCTAACACCATATTGCCCGGATAGTAAAACCGATCCATAAAAGACAAAAGGTCTTGTCTTTCAAGACCCTTGACAGATTTTTTAAACCCAATTGTCTTCCGACCTAAAGGTGTCAAACCATAAAGTAATATCTCAAACTCTTCAAAAACCTGAGTCATAGGCAAATCCTCCCTCATGTTAATCTCCTCCACAACCACTCCTTTTTCCTTTTCCAGCTCTTCAGATACAAGCAAAGGTTGCTGAACTAGTTGAGATAAAATCTCCAGGGACGTATTAATCTGTCCTATAGCTGATTTAACATAAAAACCAGTATACTCTTTTGAGGTAAAAGCATTAAACTCAGCTCCAATGCTGTCAACTATAGAAGAAAGATCAAAAGCTGTAGGAAACTTTTTGGTTCCCTTAAACACCATATGTTCAATTACATGGGAGATACCGGCGATCTTATCAGTTTCAAACCGGGAACCGACTTTAGCCATTAAAAGACAGGTAACAGACCTTAATTCAGGCAGGGATAAGGTTACAAGAGGCAAGTTATTGGCTAAAACCTGGTTTTCAGCTTTAAGTTTCATAAAATATTTAAAAATTATTACTCCTTATTATAAGACATGATAAAAAACTAAAATAGTCCTAAATTTTTACTTTTTAAACTTTCAACTAAAAATTGTAAATCTCTTAATAATTAAACAAAAACATTTAACCTTGCCTAAATAGAAAAATTTTAATAAAATAAAGCCTATGGAGAAAATAACAACCCATATTTTTTCAAATGGATTACCTGCTGTTTATATCCATATCCCCTTTTCCAAAATTTTTAATGCGGTTTTAATCACTGGAGTAGGATCAAGATTTGAAGAACTTCAATATCAAGGCTTATCCAGATTTTATGCTAACATTTGTTTTCAAGGCAACCAAGACTATCCCACCCAAGAACAACTATCCGGAGCAATTGACCGCTTAGGACTGATTATAAAACCATCTGTCTACCCTGAATATAGCCTCTATTACCTCTCTACCCAAAAAGAACTGCTAGCTTCAAGCCTTAACTTGTTCTTAAAAATTATCTTTACTCCTGCCCTAACTGCTAAAGCTTTAGAAGAAGAGAAAAAACTAACCCTGTCTGAAGTGGAAATGACTCAGAAAAACCCTCAGCTTTTTACTCTGAATAAAATGTCAGAAAGCCTTTTTAACAACAGTCCTCTGGGTTTTGATGCCATGGGAACCCCTCAGGGAACACAAAACACTACTCTTGAAGTTTTAACAGAATTTAAAAACAAGTATTATACTGCTCACAACAGCCTGCTTGTTATTACCGGACCTGATCCAGACTTTCCTCTGGAATCTTTAGAAACCAATGTTTCTTTTATTCCTTCTGGTTCAAGACAGGAATTTAAACCGTTTGATTTTTCCCAAACTCAGATAGTTCAGGATAAAATAAATCAGCCCGGCAGTATTTCTTACCTAACCTATGGCCTACTTTGTTTTGGCAGAAACTCGGAAAAAAGAATTACCCAGAATATTATTTTAAATATCCTGTCTGAAGGCAGAAATAACCAAAGGCTTAAAAAACTACAACAAGATAAAAAAGTCAGCTTTTTAAAACCCTGGATTAAAATCTTTGCTGATTGCGGCTTGTTTTTACTCCAGACCGCTTGCGCTTCCAATCAGGAGCAAGAAGTTCATCAGGAAATAAGCAGCCAGTTGCAACTGCAGACTCCTTTTACTCAAGAAGAGGTTAATCAAGCTAAGATTTATTATAAAAATAAACTTATGACCAGTCTTTCCAACCCCCTGGAACTAGCTTTCTTTTATGGTTTAAGTTACTTTTTCAACTTGGAAGAACAAACTCCAAACGAAGTTAATGACAAGATTGAAAAAACAGATTTGAATAAGGTTAATCAGGTAGCGGCAGAAATTTTCAGACCTCAAAGTTTGTCCTGGGTTACGATTGGTCCCCAGTACTAGTCTCATCCTTATCTTCTCTTTGCCTTAATTGTTTTATCCACTCAGGCTCTTGAGTGTCTTGAGGCTTGCGTTCCTCAGGTTCAGGTTTCTGCTCTTCAGGTTGAAACTCATTCTTTTCCTCAGAAACAATAGATTCAACAGGCTCAGATTCCATGGGTGCTGCTGGTTTCTGAGATTCTTTAAGAACTTGAGCAATAGTTTTTGATTCTGCCCTGGCTTCGGGCTCTACCGCTTGGGGCTCATTAAATGTTTCTCCTGACAAAGGCTCTTCTTGAACCTGGGTTTCCTGCATATCCTGCGTATCTGTTCTTGCTTCCGGAATAAACTCCTCAGGAGTTGAGGGCGGAGTACTGGGTGGCGGCCAAGATCCGGTTTCTTCTGTTTCTCTTACCTCTTCTTCAACTGCTTGTTTTTCTCCTGAATCTTTTTCCACCAGTCTTTTTCCGGCTACGGCCAAAATTATAAGGATAGCAACAATTAAGATAAACCATCTTAACCAGGTAGATTGCAAAACCTCTCCCACCCGGCTGGATAATGTAGTTGCTGCCTGACCTATACTATCAAACACTGACTTCCCTTCTTCTTCAGCTTCAGACAACGGTGAAGGTTTCGGGGTAGGAAGAGCTGAAGCAGTAGCTTCAGCCGAAGGAGTAGCCACGTCAGGAATATAATCAACCACTTCAGGACCCTGCCAATAACCGTCATCATTTAAATCATCCCTGCCGGCATAAGCAGCCACTTCATATAAAGCACCTGAGGAACCGCAGTCATTAACCGCAGAAACAATAAAGTAATAAGGAGATCCAGGGGTTAAACCAGACACAATATATTCAGACACATCACCAACATTAGGATTCCCCCATTCGTAATGCAAAGAACTGGGACCATAAGTAATATTGTAATATTTGACCCCTGAAGATTTATCCCAGTTTAAAGTAATCTGCCCTGATCCTGGTCCGGCCTTGGCTTTAACATTTTCCGGGGGCTTGGGAGTTTCACAGCCGTCTTTAATAAAATATTTTCCCGACCCCAAAGCCGAACACTCAACAATATCTCCGCCGCCCTTTTTCCAGATATTGGTATCATCGCCTGTTTCTCCTGCCAAACATTTGAAAGTTAAGCTTCCTTCACCAACCTTAATTCCCTTAAGCTTTAATGTAACCAGCCTATCATTGCCTTTAAAGGCCGTTCCGACACTGTTAACAGTTGAATAAAGTTT
>DBQG01000040.1:21203-30931 GCA_002305125.1 Patescibacteria group bacterium UBA1400
TCAAGTTTTAACTTAACCTCAAACTCTTCCTGCTTAACTTTATCAGCCTGATTAGGCTCAAAAGAAAAACTAGCTGCTTCTACAGAAGGAACCATAAGAAAAAACAAAATCAAGGAAAAAAAACAGCTAAAAAGTTTTTTCAAAAGCCCTCCTCGTCATTTTTAGTTTGTAAGGTTTCTAAAAAGAGATTAACATCTCCCATATTACAGGCACCGTCCAAGTTAAGGTCACCAATAGCCAAGACTGCTGCGTCAGTACTGCCCCGATGCTCCCATAAGTAGTTAAAATCAGAAGAGTTAACCTTACCATCTTGGGGTAAAGGTAAGTCTCCTGGTTCAAGCACCTTAGAGGTTAGATCAAGAACTTTTCCTTTTTCAAAGCTTAGATCAGAAAAGCGGCGCTGCAGATGTTTGGGACCTTTAATAAGCAAAGTATTACCAGAAAAATCAAAAGAAACATTATCAAGTAAAAAACTTCCCTTATAAACTCCCTGATCATTACCTGTTAAGACCACCTCTCCAATCTCAAACAGCTTTTGACTAGTCCAGGGCCGATAAAGTCCAACATTAACCTTTATCTCTCCCTTGTTGTTATTAATACCAGCGAACTTAACCTTAAACTCAACTGCCTGCTTTTCATAATCAAGGGTAATTTTATAATGACCCGGTTTACCGTTGCTTCCTACTATAAGGTAATAAGTCTTATCAGCTGTTATGGGAATACTGTCAAAATCAACCCTGGTATTGCCAGCATACAACTGGTTCATGTCAGAATCAAACAGCCACAAACTTTCAGTAAAGGCGGAAAATGCCAAACAATTATTATAATTATCCTGATCTCCATCATCGGGACAAGATCTAAAGTAAACCTCAATATCTTTGTAGCTTTCCAGCTCCGGCAAAGTAAACCACCAACCATCAACCTTTATGCTGGAATTAAGCGGGCTTACAAAATCATCGGCTGTTATCTCATCTTTAATCGTCTGCCCAAAAGATAAGGGCTTAAAAAAGTTGGCCGGTAAATCCTCTCCCCCTATTTGAAGCATAATCTCGGGTTCTCTTTCCTCTGAAGAAAAGGCCAATTCCTGCCTGTCAGCATCAGATTCTTTGGTTACTATATTGACGGGAATGGTCCTGGTGGTTGTCAGTCCTGGAAAAAAAGGAACGACAAAAACAATAAAAACAGCAAACATCGATAACAAAGAAACAATAAAGTAGTAAGAAAAATTAACCGTATTAAATTTACCAGCCTCAAAAGAAGCTGTTTTCTGCTTTGCCATAGTTAAATCTAGCCTAACAGAAAAAAATAAACCTTGTCAATGCTATAATTAGTTAAATGACAGCTAAAACTCTTCAGCCAATTATTTTCTATTCTATTTTACTTCTAACCCCCGCAAATCTGGCTAAACATTGGCTTTCAAACTGGTCTTTTGTCAATGGTGTTTTAGTTGACTATTACCTCCCTGCTCTTTATCTAACAGATATCCTTATAATCACCCTTTTGATTACCTGGTTATGGGAAAACAAAAAGCAAAATAAACAAACTGCTGGGAAAATTAGTTCACCTCTAAGTCTCAAGTTTAAACAAAATAAACTATTTTTCCTTCTCCTTTTTCTCCTCATCCTAAATCTTATTTTTAGCAAAAATGTTTTTATAACCGGTTTTAAAAGCTTAAAACTAATAGAGTTTGCCCTGTTTTTCTGCTGGATTAAAAGCAAAAGGAAACTTTTAAAAACCGCTGCTATTTTAAAAATAATTTCTTTAGCAGTCCTTATTCAGTCTCTGCTAGGAATAGCCCAGTGGTTTAACCAGTCATTTATTTTTGGTTATCTTTTTTTAGGAGAACAGCCTTTTACTTCTGCCACTTTGGGAATTAAGCTTGTCAGTTTTTTGGGCCAGCTTAAAATCCCTCCTTATGGAACTTTCTCCCACCCTAATGTGTTGGCCGGATTTTTAAACTTAAGCCTGATTTTCATCACTTATCATCTTTTAAACAAGAAAAGTAAAAACTCCTGTCCAAAAACAATAATATTTATCAGCCTAACTTTTTTAGCAGCTCTTACTACCCTTCTGCTAACCTTTTCCTTTCCAGCTATTTTAGGTTTTTTGGCAACAGCTGTCTTTTTTGCCTTTTTACTTAAATACAAAAAACTAGCCGTCTTTACCCTGCTGACAACCGCCCTAATGACAACCATAGGTCTTTTTTTCCTGGAACCATCATCCTGGCAAAGAAGGAATGACTTAAACAAGATAGCCTTTAACATGTTTAAAGACAGCCCGTTTTTAGGAGTAGGTCTGGGAAATTTTATTGTTAATATGGAAAAGTATGACTATATTGAAGCCAACTATAGATTCCTGCAACCGGTTCATAATCTCGGCCTTTTAATTCTGTCAGAAACAGGTTTCCTCGGTTTTTTAGCAATAAGCTATATTACTCTGCTAACTGTTTTAAAAGAACAAAAAAAGAAAAACTATCTTTTTCTTCTGATTGGAGCAAACATTCTTTTTCTCGGAGCAGTTGATCATTACTGGCTGACCATTCAGCAGGGGCTATTAAGTGCCACTGTATTCTTAGGTTTAACCAGCACCGCCTCCACCCCCGCCTCCTCCGCCTCCTCCTCCTCCGGAAAAACCTCCTGAAGAACCGCTACCAGAGGCACCGTAATTTGAACTTGTTGATAAAGACTGTAGGGTTGAAGCTAAAGAGGAAAAACTATGGGTAAAACTAGTAGTACCAAAGCTTGAGGCGTTCATGCCCGCATAATAAGCCGTAAAAGTATGTTGATCCGGAGCAGAAAATTTAACTGGCAAGGAAGCCAAAGTTTTAACAGACACCCCTAGGGCCGTACCATAAACAAGCATGTTTTCCCAAATGACAATAGAGTCAACCGGATCATTATCGGTTACTGAAAAATCGGTCAAATACTTTTTAAAAGCCAGCCACTTTAGTTTTTCAATATAACCTTTTTTAGTAAAACCGCTAAAATCAAGGTTTTTAGCCATAAGAACAAAGCCCAATATCTGGCCAGCTAATATAATAAAGCTTAAGAAAACTAACCAGCTGTTTAGCAGAAAGGGTAAAATGACTGCTAAAAAGATTAATTCCAAAAAGATAAGTGCTAAAAAGAAGAAGCCAAAAAAACGTGCCAGACTAAAATGAGGAATTATCTTCCAATCCCGGTTGCTGCTGTCCAGCAAATCTTTTTTTTCAAGGCTGGCTTTAACCAATGCCTGAAAGGATTTAAAAAATGTTTGGGCAGACAATGAATGCTTTCTGCCATAATTTTTTATTTCCTCAAACTCTATTTTCTGATCTTTGTTTTTATCTACCTGTAAAGAAAGATAACCAATAAGCAAATCTTCATAGGGTTTATGACCCAAGCCTGACAACTCTTTTAAAATCTTATCAGGATTTTGACCGGCAAGAGGCAAAAACTTATCAATTAAATCTGAGGCAAAAGAAGAGTTAAAATAAGATATTGATTGCTGATCCTTACCCACTTTAAACTCACCCTTTTTAACCGGTTCTAGCCAGTACTGATAATCTTTAAAAATAAAGCCCTTTTTCTCACTGCTTCGCTGGATTTTCCAAAACCTACGTCTAACCAGGTCCAAAATAGTAGCTAAAAAAGAGTTAGGAGTCACAGACCTTCCTAAAGATACTAAAGCTTCCACTTCTGAAGGAGGCAAGTCTGAAGCCGGATCATGAAGTTTACCTGACAACAAACCGTTTTCCGCAATAATTTTGTTTTTTAACTTCCTGGCAGTTTTACTGGCTTTAAAAATAAAGTAAAGTCCAAAAAAAGTTAAAAATAGCAACAAGCCGAAACCGGAAAAAACAGCCAAGCGCCAAAGATTTTTTTCCCTTTCTGTTTGAGCCGCAAACTCTTTTTCTTCAACCAAAAGCTGCTGTAAGGTAACATCATCCACAGCCAAAGAAGAACTATCAATTAAACTTTTATCAAACAACATTCTTATTTCTAAAAACTGGTTTTTGGGTAAATTATTTACACTAAATAAGCATTCATTTTTACTTGTTATATCAACTTTTCCATTTAAAGGTCCATGACCAAAGCAATAAATCAAATTGTCCGTCACTTCGGCTGGCAGAACCACTCCCCCGGAAACCGCTAAAACGCCTTTGTCCCATTGATCTCCCACAAGCTTCCAGTAAAACTCAGCCACATCAGCATGAAGCCTAATGCCATTATCAACTTTGTAAGAAATAGTAAAAGTCTTTTCTTCGTCAGCAGCTGAAAAAAACCATTTTGCATAAAAACGGTTACCAGCAATCTCTGTATAATAATTACCAGCCATAGCTGTTTCCGAAAGGGTATAAAGACCATCCTCATCCCCAACCTGAAAAGAAGAGATAGAATAACCATCTAAAGGTAACCACCAATCAGCCCAGGAATAAGATCCGGAAAAAGAATAAGTTCTCTTCTCTTCCACGAAAAAAGAACCATCTGAGGCAATAGAAACAGAAAAAACTACTGATGGAAACGAATAGTCTTTGGCAAAAACAGCTAAGGGATTAGAAAAAGTCATTAAACAGATAAAAAAAAGCGCAAGTGCATAAGAAGTAAGATAAAAAGAAAACTTTTTCATTAGTTAAATTTTAGCATATCTTAACTTTTAAAACTAAATTGAGCCGCCATCCCAAAATGGTCGGAAATAAACTTCCCCTTTATATTAAAAACAAGCTTTGCCTGCTTTAATTTACCCTGTTTATATAAAATATTATCTATCTGGAAATTACTTTTCTGATCTCGGTTACACAAAGGATTTCTTCCGGGACAAACAGTATAAATATTATTAGGAAAAGCTTTCTTAAGACCCACCTCTTTAAGCCAGTTTTTTAAAGTTTTAGAACCAAAAGAAGCATTAAAATCTCCTACGATAAGTAAAAGGTCAGTTGTTTTCTCTCTCTTATTAAGAATGCTTTTAATCTGTTTAAGCTGAATTTTTAAAATCTGCCTTTCCTCGTCTTTAAGCTTCTGGCCATAATTGGCGGTCAAGTGAAGATTAATCAATAAAATCTTTTTAGCTGTTTTTTTATCTTTAAAAACCGTTAGTAAAATGCCTTTTTTTAAAATTCTGTCTGCCAGTTGTTTAGAAAAAAACTTGCCCTGATTGTAAAAAGCAATAAACCTTTTTTCCTCAAGCAAAAACCTTTCTTTGTTATACCAGGTCACCAATCCCCCTAAAAGCCAAAACCGAATTTTGTAAACAGGATTAAAAGAAAGAAAGAAACCTTTCATTATGTTTATAAGAAAAATATCTGTAACTTCCTGAAAACATAAAAAGTCAGGCTTAAGCTGTTTAACAGCAGCTGTCAGCATCTGAATTCTTTTAACTTGCGAAGGAGTTTTTAATAAAAACCGCTTGGGAAATCTTAAATTTACATTAAGGCTTAAAAGCTTAACCATAGTTAATAAAAAATAAAAAGGTTTAAAAATTGAACTTATAAAACCGCATTAGAAACAATCCCTGCCCTATAATCAGAATCCATCCATAGCTTCTGCTCCAAGGGTCCAAACTTTCTTGTCTATAATCTTCCCAATCAATCTCTCCCGCGCTCAGCTGTCTTACCAAATCTTGTCTGACTTGCTGAGTTTGTTGACAATGGTTTTCTATGATTAAACTTAAAGGAGTGTTTTCTGACATTACATTTTTTCTAAAGATTTAATACCTAAAAGGTAAAGTCCTGTTTTTAAAATATGGGCCGTTCCGGCTGTTAATAAAATCCTTAAGCTTCTTTTTTCCTGGGGCAAATCAGCACTTAAGATCTTTTGCTGATTATAAAAGGTATTAAAAGCTTGAGCCAATTCATACAGGTAGTTAGCCAACAAATTAGGAGCATAATCCTCTCCCGCCTGCCTGACAGCTAAGGAAAACTGAGGAAAAAGTTTTAGTAAAGCTTGTTCCTGACCAGTCAACTCTTGTCCCGGGTTCTCAAGCTTGGTTTCTTCTTTGCCTGCCTTAACTAAAACGGATTTGGCTCGGGCATAAGTGTACTGCAAATAAGGAGCCGAGTTGCCCTGTAAAGACATAGATTCACTGAAGTCAAAGGCAATATCAGAACCGGGATTAACCTTTAAAAAGGAGTATTTAACTGCTCCAACTGCTATTTTTTCGGCAGACTGATCATCCAGATCCTTAAACTCTTTTTTAAGTTCTCCTTTAACTTCATCAAGCAGCTCTTCTCCTCCTACCACATTACCCAGCCGTGACGACATCTTGCCTTTTTTAAGCCTAACCCAACCATAAGAAAGGTGATATTGCTTATCTTTAAACCTTAAAGGATTCAAAAGCTCTTCCACTTTAAAAGTAGCTTTAAAAAAGCTTGTTTGTTCCGGAGTCACAACATGAATAATTTTATCAAGGTCAGGATATTCGGAAAGCTGAAGATTGGCCAGAGCCAACTCTTTGCCCTCATATGTAGGCAGTCCCAAAGAGTTTATAAACACCCTGGTTTCCAAATCATGCTCATCTCCTGGAAAAATCACAGCTCCCTGGCTCTCCTTTAAAATCCCCTGCTTTAAGGCTTGTCTGGCAAGATCAACTCCGGAAAGACACTCACTTTCAAAATAAAACCTGTCAAAACGGGAGTAAACCCGCTGATAAACAGCATTAAAATACTCAAGACTCCAGTCCCTTGTTAATTTCCAAAGGGAGTAAATCTTATCAAGCTCTTCTTTTTTTCCCTTAACAAATTTTAAATAGTCAGTTGAACCAGGCTGCTTACCTTTTTCCTGTTGAAATTTCTGGGCCGAGGCATAAATAAGGTAATTTATATCCTTAACCTCTTCCTGTACTTTTTTACTCTCTTCATAGGCTGAACTTCCCTTAACATAAGCCTCTCCCAAAAACTTAACCTTAGCTTTAACTGTTTTAAGTTGAGCTGCTTTTTCCTCAAAGTCAGGCACAGCTAGCACTCCCCATAAACATTTGGCAATATGCATCCCTACATCCCCCTGATAGTTAGCTCTAACCACCTCAAAATCTAAAAACTCCAAAATCCTAACCAACGACTCTCCTAAAGAAATATTGCGCAAATGACCAATATGAAACATCTTATGAGTATTGGGATGGGCAAACTCAATCATAATCTTTTTACCTTTTCCCATATCACCTCTGGCAAAATCACCACCCTTTTTTATCAGCTCATTAAGCTGGTTGACAAAAAACTCTTTTTTGACCCAAACATTGATAAAATTGTTTTTAACTTCCAGTTTATCAACAAAAGAAAGGTTCTGCTTTTGTAAACTCTGACAAATTTGCTCTGATAATTGATAAGGATTGAGGTCTTTTGACTTAGTCTTCCCCTTACTTTTAAGTTGAGAACTTAGCACTAGGGCAATATTAGTGCTTAGATCTCCATACTGCTTATAAGTAGGCGCCGTTAAAGCAACCTGTTCCAAATTTATTTTTAAACCGGTTTCCTGTAAGGCTGCTTTTTGTATTGCCTGCTGTAATTTAAAAATTAACTCTAACATCAAATTTCCTTTTAAACAGTTTCTAGCCTAATTCTACCATCTTGGCAAGAATTAGGCTAGATTAGTAAACTTTTTTAACCCTTANNTTAAACTTGGTGTTTTTATTAAAAGTAGCCAGATCTTTATCAAATAAAGAGTTGGGCGAACTAACAGATACCACCTCAGCCTTGCCTTTATAAAGGCTAACCACGACCTCGCCAGTTACCTTTTGGTTCATATCATTAATATAAGCATTCAGATGATTCATGGTCGGTTCAAGCCATTTGGCATTATAAACAAGATAAGACCACTTTGAGTCAATTAGTTCTTTAAACTCGTTTTCCTCCTGGGTGGAAACCAGTTTTTCCAGATTATAATGAGCCTTAATAATCACATGGGCACCAGGCAATTCATAAACCCCTCTGACCTTAAGCCCTACCAGTCTATCTTCAATTAAAATGGTGTAACCAACTCCATGTTTACCTGCTAGCTTATTAGTTGCCATAATTAACTGAGAAAGCTTCATTTTTTTACCATTAAGGTGGGTAGGAATGCCTTTTTCAAAGTAAAGCTTTAAGTATTCTTTTTTATCAGGTGCTTTTTCCGGCAGATTGCAAGCCTGTAAAATGGCCTCAAGCTTAGGCTCAAGTTTTGGGTCTTCTATCTCGCCTCCTTCCCAGGTCACACCCCACATATTGTCATCATCTGAGTAGGGACAGTCTTGGGTTTTGTCCAATGACTGAGGCACAGGAATACCATGTTTTTTGGCATAAACTATCTCCTCATCTCTGCCCATGCCCCACTCTCTGACCGGAGCAATAACTTTAATTTCAGGGTTTAAACACAAAGCCGTAGCCTCTATTCTTACCTGGTCATTACCTTTTCCGGTACAGCCATGAGCAATAGCATCAGCTCCTTCAAGGGCAGCAATCTCAACTGCTTTTTTAGCCAATAAAGGTCTGGCAATAGGCGTTGAAATATGATACTCCCCCTGATATTTGGCATTAGCCTTAATACCTTTGGTAATATACTCATTGGCAAACTCCTCTTTACAATCTAAAACATAAGCCTTTTTTACTCCTAAATCCAAAGCTTTCTGCTTTATCTTTAAAAGACTCCCCAACTGCTGGCCATAATCAATAGTCAGGGTAACAAGCTCACATTGGTACTCATCCTGAATCCATTTGAGCATACAGGAAGTATCAAGTCCGCCTGAGTAAAGTAAAACCACTTTTTTAACTTTACCGGGCAACGCCTCATGAGAAGCAATTTTAATATACTCTTTCTTTTCTGCTTTAAAATCATTGTTTTTATTATTCATTTTATCTTCCTTTTTTAATTAAAAATTTATAAATGTGCCCAAAAATTTCTTTTATCCCTTTTTAAAAGTTAATAAAGTAAGTTAAAGGATAAAAAATTAAATTTTAACAGTCTCGCGCCTTTTCATCTGCCACCCCCTTTTTTCATCTGTTTTTTGCAAACCTGCAAAGGGTTTATCCAGGCAGAAAACTGTTTACTGCTGATCTTAAAATTAAAAGAGAACTCTTTTAAAACCTTGTTTAGGCTCTCAAGCTTAATGTCCTTATCTTTTTTAACTACTGTTTCCAAAACTGTTTTGGCTACTCTTAAAGGCAGGTTAAACTCTAAAACCAAACCCTCCATAACGGCCTGAGCTAAAATCAAATTATCCTTAAGACAAAGAGTCATTGCCTTAGAATTAACTTTTAAAGTCTTAATAATCTGGGCAACTACCTTAGGAGCTAAAATAGTTTCCTCAACCGCATCCAAAACCTGATACTTAACCCACTGAAAATCTCTGTTATAACCAATAAAACCGGCTTTAGTTAAACTTAAAAGACCAACCAGATAACCATGACATATGGAAGCCTTGGCTTTAACTGCCTCCAGGGCATCAGGATTTTTCTTCTGAGGCATAATCGAGCTTCCGGTACTATACTCATCAGAAATATTAATAAAAGAAAACTCTTTGGTAGAAAAAAGAATTAATGTTTGCGCTAAGCTTGATAAATGATTCATAAAAAGGCTCAGGTTAAAAACCATCATTGTCTCTGCATCTCCCTTAAAGCTGATGGCTTCTATTTCATTGACAAAAACCTGCTTAAGCTTTAAAAAAGAGTTGATCTTGTGTTTGTCTACAGGCAAAGTAGTACCATAGGCAGCGGTGGCTCCCAAAGGACTGATCTCCTCTATTTGGTTCCAGGAAGCAAATCTTAAAAGATCTTTTTTAAA
>DBQG01000040.1:30964-32770 GCA_002305125.1 Patescibacteria group bacterium UBA1400
TTAATCAAACTGCTTATCTCCTGCTTAAACACCTTGTTGATGTCTTTTAAATATAAAATCATGGCCGCCACTCCCTGCTCGCTTCTGGATCTGCCGGTATGAATCTTGCCAGCCACTTCAATTCCCAACTCTTTGATTAAAAAAGCTTCAATATTGGTATGAACATCCTCCTTTAAAGGGTCAAGTTTAAACTTTCCCTGCTGATATAAAGCCTTTACCTTCAAAAGACCCTGAAGCAAAGCTTTCGTCTCAGCTTCACTCAACAGTCCCTGGGAAAACAATCCCTTAACCCAAGCCTGACTGGCTTTAATCTCATAGGGAATTAAAACTTCATCTGCAGCCGGTAAAGGTTTTACATCTCTGCCAGCAGCAAAAAGAACCCCCAACTGTTTGGGCTGCTTGGAAAAAGCCTTACCCCACAGCTTGTCAATTTTAATCTCCTGACTTGCTTTCTCCTGTTTTATTGTCATGTTTGCTCCTTTTAAATTTAAAGATTTTTCTTTAAAACTAACTTTAGTTTTTAAAAACAAAAAAGCCCCTCCAACCATAGAAATATCTATAGCTGAAGGGGCCCTTTTACAACAAAAAGGACGGTACCACCCTCCTTAACCGACCCTTAATAAAGGCCGGAAACTCAGTAACTCTCTCTGTTTACCCTTAGGTGACAAGAGTTTTAGGCTTTAACGGACCTAACCCGTATCTGATTTTGCAGATCTCCTCAGGGATCGCGACTCCCCTCACAGGATTTAACTTAAATTGTCAATATAATAATTATAACCCACTTGTCAAGATGGCCCTCCACTTGTAAAAATAACCTTTTTAAATAACAATAAAACCGTTTCCTACTTGCCAACAAGCCTGACTTTCTTTTAAAATTAAGGCATTATGGCTAAAATTAAGGTAATCAGAACCAATAATGTCAGCTGGTACAACCTTTACAATCCTTCCGAAAAAACCTTAAGGAATTTACAGCAAAAGTATCGTTTCCATCCGCTTGATATTGAAGACTGTCTGGAAGGAGTCCAAAGACCTAAGCTTGATGTTTACCGCTCTTATATTTTTTTAGTTTTACACCTACCCCAATGGGATGATAAAAACAAAAAAATAGAAAGGGTGGAGCTTAATGTCTTTTTAGGGGCAAAGTTTGTAATCATTATTCATGATAAAGAGGTTCCCTTACTTGATAAGTTGTTTTACCAGGCGAAAAATGATGCTAGAAAAAGAAAACGCTTTTTTAAAAAATCCTCCTACTATCTTTTTTACCTTGTTTTCAATAGCCTGCTTTTAGGTATTACCCCCATTTTAAGAAGAATAAGCTCTCTTTTGGGAGATATTGATGGCAAAATCCTGCAAAGCCAATACCGCCAGGCCATGCAGGACCTTTCAGTTATGAGAAGAAACCTAATTCTGTTTCAAACAATTATAAAACCGCAAATTCCCATCTTTACCAAACTTGAACAAGGCAAGGCCAAGATTGCCAACAGTGAATACTCCCATTACTGGGGCAATCTTGTAGACAGGCTTCGGTCTATCTGGGAACAGCTGGAAGACTCTTACCAGATTATTGAAGGCCTGGCTGACA
This sequence comes from Patescibacteria group bacterium UBA1400, assembly GCA_002305125.1. Taxonomy (GTDB): domain Bacteria; phylum Patescibacteriota; class Microgenomatia; order UBA1400; family UBA1400; genus UBA1400. The sequence goes on from DBQG01000040.1 coordinate 32,547, forward strand.
CCAACGAAACCCTGCTCTCTTATAAAACCAATGAAATCATAAGGGTGCTGACCATTGTAAGTGTCATTCTCATGCCCCTGAACCTGATCTCAGGCATCTATGGCATGAATATAACTACCCTGCCTTTCCTCTTCTCCCCCTACTCTTTCCTCATAATAACCTCAATGATGCTGACAACCACCATAACCATGCTCGTTGTCTTTAAAGCTAAAGGTTGGCTTTAA
>DBQG01000043.1 GCA_002305125.1 Patescibacteria group bacterium UBA1400
GCCATAGAACAGGCTAAAATGGCATTGCCTCCCAGGTTTGATTTATTTTCCGTTCCATCAAGCTTAATCATCAGCTGGTCAAGCTCTTTTTGGTTATAGGCATCTTTGCCTATCAGATTTTCTTTTAAAGTGGTGTTGATATTACTGACTGCCTTTAAGACCCCTTTGCCCTTATATCTTTGTTCATCTTGATCTCTAAGTTCTAAAACTTCTCCTACACCTGTTGAGGCTCCTGAAGGCACCTGGCTTAAAGCTTGAGCACCGTCTTCTAAAAGGATTTCTGCTTCAACTGTAGGATGACCTTTGGAATCTAAAACTTCCCTGGCTTTAAGATCTTTAATATTCATCTGCCTCCTTTTAGTTTTTTGATAACTTAGGTAATTATAATTTCTTCTAAAAAGTCAGTAAAATTTTATCTTTTTAATTTTAGCATACAGTTTAGGATCAATTAAGTCAGCATCTGTTGTAGTTATAATTGTTTGCTGTTTGGGAATAATGGTTAAAATATGATCCCTATGTATCTGATCAAGTTCAGAAAAAATATCATCCAAAAGTAAAACCGGTCTTTTGCCTGTTTTTGTCAGGATAAACTCTACCTCGGCCAGCTTAATGGCAAAAACAGCCATTCTCTGCTCTCCCCGGCTACCATAAGAAGTCAGGTTTCTATTGTTTTGAAACCTTTCGTTATTGCTGCGATCACAAGATTTAAGCTCAAAGATAAGATCATCCCGATGCGGTCCTACCAAAGTAACTCCAGCTCCCAACTCTGCCTGTTTATACTTATCCAACCTCTGCTCGCTAATAATACTCTTATCATAAGAAACTTCTACTTTTCTTTTTTCCTGATAAAGCCGGTCGCATTTATTTAAAAACTGGTTATAAAACTCAACCAGTTCCTGTCTTTTTTCTGTTATTAGACTGCCGTTTTTAATTAAAAGCTGATTCCAAAAAGTAAGTTGGGCCGGACTGGCTTCTCCTTGGTTAATCCGGTCAAGCAGTCTGTTTCTTTGTCTTAAGCCTTTTTGGTAGGTTAAACTGGCTGCCCGGTAACGCCAGTCTGTCTGTTCCAATACTAAATCAAGGTAGTTTCTTCTTAAAGAAGGTGATCCGGAAATAAGATCTATATCTTCAGGCCGGAACAAAACACAAAGCAGATTTTGAGTAAAATCCCGCCATCTTTTCCCCACCCCGTTTATTTTATAAAGTTTTCTGGCTGTCTTCTTACCCTGAACCTCTCCTCTGGTTAAAATTATCTGCAGCAGGTCTTCATCAAGCCTGATCTCCACCCTGGCAAGCTGCTGGCCATTTTCAATCATCTCCTCTTCTTTTAAGGCCCGGAAGCTTTTGCCTGTAGCCAAAAGATAAATGGCTTCCAAAACATTGGTTTTACCTGAAGCATTGGGACCAATAATCAGACTTGACTGTTTATCAAACTCCAGCTGTTTCTGGGCAAACAAACGGAAATTGGTTAAGTTAATATTTTTTAAATACATTAGGCTATTTCTGGCATTTAGGACAGTAAAAACTGCTTCTGCCTCCTGTTTTTATTCTTTTAATCTTTGTTTGGCAGCGGGGACAGTTTTTGTCTTGCTGCTGGTAAACTAAAAAATGTTCCTGATAACTGCCCAGCTTGCCTGAGGGAAGCTTATAACCTCTATCTTTAGCAGATGAACCCTGATACTTAATAGCTTTTACCAACACCTGCCTTATGGCTTGATAAAGTCTGCTTATCTCCCTGGCTGTTAATCTACCTGACTCTTTTTGCGGATAAACTCCTGCTAAAAACAAAGCTTCATTAGCATAAATATTGCCGATACCGGCTATTTTACTCTGGTCCAGCAAAACCTGCTTTACTGCTCTTTTGCTCTTTTTAAGTATTGTTCTTAGATAAGAAGAGGTAAACTCTTTTCCTAAAGGCTCAGGACCAAGCTTGTCTGTATAAGCCTTAAACTCTTTTTCAGTTAAAATCTTAACCCAGCCAAAGGTTCTTACATCATTAAAAAAAAGCCTTGAGTTATTTTTAAATGTAAAAATAATTCTCGTATACTTGCCGGGCAAATCCGGGTTATTCTCTTCCCACAGCAACTGGCCGCTCATTTTTAAATGGAAAACCAGCAGTCTCTTTTGCAAATGTACCACCAACATCTTGGCCCGGCGGGAGATCTTAATAATTTTTTGGCCTTCAACCTGGGTCGGGCTGCCCCAAAACATATGGGGTTTTAAAACTTTAATGCCTAAAATTGTTTTACCCTTAAGATTTGGGGATAGTTTGTTTTTAATTGTTTCTACCTCAGGAAGTTCAGGCATACAGACCACTTTCTCAGCCAGGAAAAATTCTTTTTTAACCTCTGATGCCTTACGCCGTCAGCAGCAAGATGAAAAAAGTAACCCATTAAAAATCCTAATGGTAAAAGATTTTTCCAGGTTATATAAGTTAAAAAAAGAGCAAACTCAATATTATGAAACAAGTAAAATCTCTGAATATTGTACTTATAATCATCCAGAATCTCCACTACTGTTTTGGCTTTAATCTGCTTAATTTTAATAATATAAGTCAGGGGATGATCAAAATCAGTCAAGACTGCAGCGGCTAAAAAGGGAGTCAGGCTTAAACCGGAAACCGGCTGGTTGGTTAGCTTTAAAAAAACAGCACCTAAAATCAGATTAATTAAAAAGTGTTGATGAACCTTCATTGTTTGTATTTAATATTTTTGCTAACCAGAGCTTTAAATCGGCTTACAAATCTTGCTTCACTAAAGTTGGCTGCCTGCTTAATACAGTTATCCGGGTTTATCTTTTTATTCTTAAAGTTTTTTAGCACTTTAATCAAGGTCTGCAGTTCGGGCTTATCAAGAAAAAGACCGGTCTTGTCTTCCAAAACCGTTTCTTTTACCCCGCCCGATCTTAAAGCTATCACTGCCTTGCCAAAACCGGCTGCCTCCACAGGAATTATGCCAAAATCCTCGTCTTCTGCCAAGTACAAAACCGCCTTGCAGTCTTGATAATACTTTTTAAGCTTACTATCAGGAACATAGCCTAAAAATTTTATTAACGGACTTTGGCCGGCTAAAGCTTTCAATTTTTCTTCTTCAGGACCACTGCCGACAATAACAAGTTTTTGGCCTAATTTTAAACAGGCTTTAATGGCCAAATCCGTATGTTTGGGCCAAACCAGCCTGTTTACCATTAAAAAGTAATCCTGGGCTTTTTTAGTCTTAGGGTTCTTGCCTTTATTTAATGTTTTAGCATTAATCATTAAGGGCGGGTTTAAAACCACTGCATCCCTGCGGTAAAATTTTTTAATCCGCTGTTGTACCTCTTTACTATTGCAAACAAACTGATCCACTGCCTGACTGCTCTTAAAATCATAATACCTCATAAAAGGATTAACGATATTGGCATACAGTCTGCCCCACCAATACTTTTTAAAGTTTTGGGCAGTAGGATAGTTGTAAAGATACCTGGGCGGGGTGTGACAATAGCAAAGATGAAAATTAGCTGGCTTTTTTCCTAAAGCCACTCCTTTGGACATATACCAGGCAGAAGAAGAAATAATCAGGTCAAAATCCTGCAAAGAAAAACTGCTCCAGATTAAGGGAGTTAAAAATCTTAAAGAAGAACAAAAAAACTTTTTAAAAGGCAGTTTGTCAAACCAGGAAGTTTTAATCTGCCAGGTACTCCATTCAGGTTTGTTTTTTTTAAGCCATGACCAGTCAGCCCAGGCAGTAAAAACAGGAGCCTGAGGATAGATTTTTTTAAAAACCTCAAGTACCCGCTCAGCACCGCCGTAAGTATAAAGATAGTCGTGAACTAAGGCTACTTTCATTTAAGTTTTAG
>DBQG01000010.1:0-1550 GCA_002305125.1 Patescibacteria group bacterium UBA1400
TGAAACTCTTGCTGGTTAAGTTGGAGAATAATTAAAATAGAACCTAAAAGTTGTAAGGCTGAGGCTAAAAAAAGAAGAACTTTTTGAGCTGTGTCTTTAGCTTTGACTGCCCAGAATAGGGTAGCAGGTAAAAGAATAATAAATAAAGTTAAAGAGGCTATAGGCGAACCGGTTGGGGTCCAGGCTTTGCTTTGTAGCCAGGCAAGACTAGTATTTTCCGTTAAACCCAGATAAGCAAAGACAGTCAGCCAGGAAATGACGGCTGAACTTAACAGTAGTCCTGACAGGATCCAGGTTAGGTATTTTTTAGTTAAAGTATTAACGCTGGCAAAAAAGAGTAAAGCCAGGCTTATAATTATGCCTGTTTGTCCGGTCAAACTGGCTGCTTTATTGGGGGATTGGATTAGAGTGGAGAGAATAAAGGAGAAAGTTAAAGCCAAAACCGGCAGATTAAAGCTGGTTTTTTTTATGGTTACTTTTTGTTCCAAAAATGTTTTTAAAATCCAGACAGCAAGCATCAGGCCGGTAAAAACAGTTAGCAGGGTTTGTTTATTGAGGTTATAAAAATCCGAGGTTAGAGGTAAAAAAAACAAGGGAAGCAGAAAAGCAAACAAAGATAAGACTAGAGCCGAGATTTTTTCTACTTTTAACATACTTTTAAAGTATAAATAATTAGTTTTAAGAAAGCAATAAGGTTGCTTGGTAAAATAGTATTTTAATTATTAATAAACTTTTTCTAAAATTCAATCTCTAAAGAGGATAAGGTTGTTTTTTTTGCTTTTTACCCTCTTTTTTTACTTACCCTGAAGTTTGTTTTTAACAAATAACCCCAGGCCATATAATGAGCCCAGGTTTATAATCCAGTATAAAAACAAAGATGTGGGGATGGTTTGCAGGACAAAGAGCAGACCTTTTTTTTGCTGTAAAAAGAGCCAGAACTTTCGTTCCAAAAAGGCAAAGGTTAAAAATGTCAGTAAGCTTAAACCCAGAAACAGGGGAGAAATAATGCCTAGAACAAGGAAGATAAGCAAAAGACCGGCGACAATTGATTTTAAAGCTTCTTTGTTGGAAGTGGCTACCGGATCAAACCTTAATCTTTTAAGATAAAGCCTGATCCAGTCGCGGCTTCTTTTAAAGTATTTTTTAACCAAAGGCCAAAACTCTTCAAACTCATGGCTGACCATAAATTCCGGGCAAAAGCTTATCTTGGACTGTTTTTCAATTCTATAGGTAAACTCAATGTCTTCAACTGTTGGTTCAGGATAATTTTCATTAAAACCCTTAAGGTTATTAAACAGTTTTCTGTCAATTCCGGCGATTCTGGTGGAAAAAAGGTAGTAACGGGCATTGGGTTCTTTTTCCACAAACCAGTAGGTCCAATCTCTTAAGGCTTTAAACTGGGGAAAGAACTTGGTGGTTTTTTGCTTATAATGCCAGATGCCGGTAAAAGCCCTGGCTTTTTTTTGTTGGCAAAAGCTATAGATATATTGCAGGGTTTTAGGCTTTAGCAAAACATCAGAGTCTAAAAACAAAAGATAGTTTCCTTTAGC
>DBQG01000010.1:1683-4422 GCA_002305125.1 Patescibacteria group bacterium UBA1400
CATATTTTTCTTGTTTTTAAACCTTACTGTTATTTTTTAACCGCAAAATTAACTTGTTTACTTATTAAAAGGTATAAAAAAGTTTGATTTTTTGCAAGTTTTAGAAAGCAGGCTGGGAGGCAGGAGTAGACTCCTCGGTTTCTATTACTTCTTCATAGCTTAAGTTATCAACGATGCGGTCAAAGATTACCGGATCAAGAATACCGTTAGCCATATGAATGACTTTTTCCGGGCGGCCCGGGACGGCAAAGAAAACATCCACATTTGGTGATTGGTCAACAGAATTAATATAAATAGCTCTATAGCCTACTAGTCCTTGAGCATTAGTAAAACGGTCAACTGAAGCGACGCCTTTAAGGCCGGAGAAAAAGCGCCACCAGTTTTCTACAAAGCCTTTGACATCTCCCACATATTCGGGAGCCTGATTATTAATATCTTCTACATTTAAAAGAATATTATTTTCTGCCGGAATATTGCCCCATTCAATGGCGACTGCATCAGAGGGATCATTGGGGAAGATAACTACAGGTAAAGTTTCCGGATGGGAAAGAATATAGCCGTAAATTTTACCTTCATACTCTTCCCAGACAGTGTCAGAACTGGCTGTAAATCTTAGCGGGGCAGTGGGGGGAGTCTGTTCTAAAGTAGTTTGATTTGTTGACTCATCTTCCTGGAGGCAAACCTGGTTTTGGCCAAAGTAGTAGCCGACATAAGCGCCGAGGCTTAAAGCAAAAACTCCAACCAAAAGACCGATACCGACTCTTTTTAAATCAGGTTTGCTTATTTGTTCCATAAACTCAATGTATCTTTTAAAAAAATCTTTGTCAAGTAGTTTTTAAAATTAGTTTTACGATCTTTAAAAGTTTTTGAAGATGTGGAAGAATAAAAAAGAAGATGTTGAGCAGTTTTTTAAAAGATTTAAAAGAAAAATTGTTTTCTTTATTTAACTTTTTTATAAAAGAAGAGTTTTTGCTTGTTTTTTTATCTTTACTCCTTTTATTTTTATCTTTCCTGCCTTTAGTTTGGGCACAAATAGTTAAAACACCTCCAGATTCTGTGTTTACCCTGGCTTTTAACTATGTGCCTGATTATTATCAGTATATTTCTTGGATGAAGGATGGTGTTGAGGGAAAGCTATTTATTACCTCAAGATACACTTTGGAGAATTTTTCCCGCCAGCCGGTTTACTTTTTTTATTCAATTGCAGGTTTAGTGTCTGGAAGTTTAAAACTTAATCTGTTTTTTTCTTTTCATTTATTAAGACTGGTTTTGGGTTTGGGAAAGATTTATGTTTTTTGGCTTTTACTGCTGAGATTATTTAAGAGTTCTTTTAAAAGAAAGCTGGCTTTGCTTTTAGGTTTGTTTCTAACCCCTTTTTATTCTTTTAAGCCATTGGTTTTATTATTTCCTTTTTTAACCAGCCTTGATCCTTTGGTAAGAACTTTTTTTCTGCCCCACAACAGCTTTAGTCTGTTTTTGATTCTTTTGGCTTTTTTAAAACTGGAGCAGGTTTTAGGGTCGAAAGCCAATTTTTTAAAAAAAGAAGTTTTGCTGCTAGGAGTTCTGTTTAGCTTGGCTGCAATAGCTAATCCGGCTCTGGCCGGCTTAATGCTTTTGGTTTTAAGCTTGGGCTGGGTTTTTTATTCTTTATCTTTTAAAAGAAGGTTTGATAAACTATTTAAGTTATTGGTGGTTGTTTTACTGTTTACCCTTCCGGTGATTGGCTACCAGCTTTATATTTTCAATTTTTTTGAGCCTTTTGCCTGGGCTTTTAAACAGCAGTCCCAGACCCGGTTTGCCCTGGATTTTAAAGACTTATTGCTAATAGGAGGTCCTGGTCTGGTTTTTCTAGCTTTAGGGTTTAAAAAGTTTTTTAAAAGGAAGGGGTTTTTAAACCAGATTGTTTTAGCCTGGGCAGTTTTACCTTTGTTAATTTTTCCTTTTATGGGCAAGTTAGTACCTTTATCTTTGGAAAGGCTGTTCGAGCTTTGTTTTTATTTAGCTTTAGGAATAATGGGGGGAGAGGTGGTGGGAGAGTTCTTTTTGCAGCTAAAAAGAAAAAAGGTAAAGATAGTTGGGGGAGTTTTAAGTTTGTTTGCTTTTTTGCTTTTTACTTTTCCTTATCTTGGTTTGTCTTTAAAGTTTTGGTTTAACATGTATGATTATCCTTACTTTAATATTTTTATACCTAAAACAGTAGTTCAGGGTTTGCTATGGATGGATAAGTATACAGAAAAAGAGGCAGGCGTGGCAGCACCTTATTACACGGCGTCTTTTTTACCTGCTTTTAGTCATAACAAGGTTTTATTTGGCCATGACTTTGCTACTTTTAAGGCTCAGGAAAAATTAAAACAGCTGGATGTTATTTATAAATCTCATAGTCTTGTTGAAGTTAGGCAGGTTCTGATTGACAACAAGATTGAGTATGTTGTTTTTAATCAGGAAACACCCAGGTTTGAACAGACTTTATTAGGAGAAGTAGGAGAGTTTAAACTGGTTTATAAAAACAAGGATTTAACGATATATAAGTTTATAGATTGATATATTAATTTAAGCGATATTTAACTATTGTCTACCGAATAACATCTCCACTTAGGTTCAGCTTCAGCATATTCTTGGTTATAGAAGGTTTGCAGGCAGTAGGTTCTTTGGTTGTCAGGAGGCGGAGGCGTTACTGAAAAAAGCCCCATTTCTCCTGTTACGCAGGTGGTATCAGCAAAATAATAAAACTGCCATTGG
>DBQG01000008.1:0-21078 GCA_002305125.1 Patescibacteria group bacterium UBA1400
TACAAACAGTCTTTGTTGAAAAAGTAATCAACCTGGTCTTTGGGAAGGCCGATTTTTATAAACCTTTGTTTTACTTCTTTTGGTCCCAGACCGGCTTCCTGCCATTTTTTATTTAAAAGATTTACAGTTTCCCTTGTTTCGTGAGGAAAGATAATCCAGGCGCTTGTTTTGGCAGCATAAAAGTCAGGAACAATCTTGGCCCAGGATTTATAGTAAAGAGCAGCGGTGGTAATGCTTTTAGCACCGCAAAGTTTCAGATATTTTTTAGTGGCTTCAAGGGTTTTGCCTGAGTCAGCCACATCATCAAAAACAAGAAGCCTTTCTCCGGTAACAGAAACAGGCAAAGATTGACTAATAACAGGAGAAGGTTTGGTTTCAAAAATACCGGTATAAAAGCTTACCTGAATACTGCCTATTTTTTTAATATTTAAATAGTCAGCTAAAGTCCGGCTCCAGGTCCAGCCGCCTTTTGCCAAGGCAATAAGCCGGTCATAATGACCATTATGGGCCATAATTTTTTGGCTTAAAGAAAAAGTTAACTTTCCCATCAAATCCCAGGAAGGGACAATGTATTTAGTCTTATCGTTTTTAAACTTAAATATTTCCGCTATCATTTTATTCCCACTCCATAGTTGCCGGCGGTTTGGTAGTAATATCATACACTACCCGGGAGACTTCAGGTACCTCATTGACTATTCTGGAGCAGATTTTCTGCAGCAGTTCATAAGGAAGCCTGGTCCAGTTGGTTGTCATAATATCAGCTGAGTCATAAACCCTTAAAGCCACCACTTCACCATAAAAACGACTGTCACCCTTAACAGCAGTACTTTTGGTATTGGTTAGAACCGGAAATGACTGGAAGACCTTTTCCAGCCAGCCAGCCTTTTTAAGCTCTTCTAAAACAATCTGGTCTGCCTGGTGCTGTTTTTTCAGTCTTTCTGCCGTTATTTCCCCAAGAATTCTTATAGCCTGGCCCGGTCCGGGAAAAGGCTGTTTGTTGACCATTGACCGGGGCAGACCCAGCTTTTTGGCAATCAGCCTGACCTCATCTTTGTAATAGTATCTTAAAGGTTCCAAAAGCTTAAGGTGCATTTTCTTTGGCAAGCCACCGACATTGTGATGGCTTTTTATCTTGGCAGCTTTTTTACTTCCCTGGCTTTCTATAACATCAGAGTAAATGGTTCCCTGGGCCAGAAAACTAATGTTTTTAATTTTTTTAGCTTCCTGGTTAAAAAGTTTAATATATAAGTTGCCGATTATCTTCCTTTTTTCTTCCGGATCAGTAATGCCTTTTAACCGGCTCAGGAATAGTTTTTGGGCGTTGATCAGGACTGGTTTTCTTTGCAGTAAAGGTTGAAAAATACTTATAAGCTCTTCTTTGGTCCCCTGGCGCATCAGGCCGCTGTCAATATAAACAGGATAAACATTTTTGCCAATGGCCTTGGCAATCAAAACGGCGGTAACCGTTGAATCCACCCCTCCGGAAACAGCACAAATGACTTTTTGTTTACCTACGGTTTTCTTAATCTCCTGGATAAGCTTTTCTACTTTTATAATCCGCCTTCTAGTTTTAAGCCCGCAGATTTCTTTAACAAAATTTTTTAAAATAGTTTTCCCAAACTGGGTATGTTCTACTTCCGGATGAAACTGAAGACCGTAGATCTTTTTTTCAAAATTAGCAACGGCAGCAGTTTTAACATCTTTTGTTTTTGCCAAGAGTTTAAAACCCTGAGGCAGTTTTATAACTGTATCACCGTGGCTTAACCAGACTCGGGAAAAACTGTCTATTTCTTTTAAAAGCAGATTAGACTGGTTGATTTGCAAGTTAGCCGGTCCGTACTCTTTTTGGCCGGAAACAACCTTGCCGCCCATAAGTTTAGCAATCAGCTGCCAGCCATAGCAGATACCTAAAACAGGAATATTTAAGTTAAGAAGTTCAGGATCAGCGGTAGGAGCTTTTTTATCATAAACGCTGGCCGGGCCGCCGGAAAGGATAATGCCTGAAGGTTTAAGATCTTTAATCTCTTTAACTTTAATCCCAGGATCTACAATTTTAACTTGAATTCCTAAATCCTTAAGCCGCCGGGAAATTAAATGGGTAGTTTGGGAGCCAAAATCAAAAAGAACAATTTGATTATTAGTCATAGATAGAGCTTTTAAAAATATAACATAAAAAATTTTAAACTAAAAGAAGAAAAGGCAAAGAGGTTTAAATGTTTTCAAACATTTGTTAAAATTAATAATAATAATAATAAACAAAAAAGGATCAGATGAAAAATAAGATCAATGTTGACATTAAAAAAGCTTTAATCCAGAAAGATCAAGCTACGCTTGAAACTTTAAGGTTCTTATCAGCTCAAATCAAAGATAAAGAGATTGAAAAAGGCAAACAGGAGTTAACCCAGGAAGAACTAGACAGCCTTATCTCCCAGCAGATTAAAAAAGCCCAGGAAAGCCTGGAACACTTTAAAAACTCCGGAAGAACAGAACTGGTAGAAAAAGCAGAAAAAGAGATCAGCATCTTAAAAAGCTATCTGCCCGAACAGATGCCTGAAGAAGAGTTAAAACAGGAAATAAAAAAGATTATGGAAGAAAATAAAAACATTAACCAGCCCGGTCCCTTAATAGGCCAGGCAGTTAAAAAACTGGGCAGCAAAGCAGACAACCAAACCATAGCCAGACTTATTATGCAGGAGTTTAAAAAACAAACAGGATAAGCTATAATAATTCAGAGAAAAGAACAAAAAGCGGGTGTAGTTCAGCAGTAGAACGTCTCCCTTCCAAGGAGAAGGTCGTGGGTGCGAATCCCATCACCCGCTCAATAGCGAAATGGTTTTACAACTTCTTAAATTTTACCCTTCAAATAATTTTTTAGCCTGGAGGCTGGTAACCGGAGTCGAATTATTCCTCGAACGATGGTATGAATTCGGACGAATTGATTAGCATAGTCAGCAGCAAGGCTACTTGAATTACTCACAGTAATAAATTTCTCCACGTCTTCCTTGAGGGTAATGGTTGAATCTTTTTTCAAACTATCCTTGAGGTGATAGCAATGGATGAAAAAGTTTCTTACTTCGTAGTCTGGATTGGCAAAAGAGATTTTATTTCCGTTATTACTACTAATTCTTTCGAGTTTCTGATAGGCTCTTAGCATTGTGCGGTATTGGTTGTGAGCTTTGTGTTCTATATTCTGTACAACTTGTGCAAATTTTGCACAAATTAACCTATCTTGATTATTGCTGATTCATAAGCTTTTTTACTTGATCTGAACCACTGTTAAATGGTTGTTTGTAAACATTAAGCTTAGGGTAAATATGAGCAAATATCATGTGCTGATTATTTGCATTAAATATGAAACAAATATTGCCCAAGTTTCTTTTAATCAGTAACTTTTTAATTTCTTTATGCAGGTTTTTAAATAACATCTGAGGCATAACCGTTCCAGAAGTGTGTTGTAAGATAATGCAGTAGTTGAAAGGAACGCTATAGCGTAATATCTTATTTTTAATGAAAGCAACCAAGCTATTCTTGTTCAACTCTCCTCTATACCGCTTTAATTCAAACTCAGCATATCCATTTAGCTTATTTTTTATTATTACATCTGGTGGGTCTTGTTTAAATTTTTTTAGGTCGACATACGAGGATATCGAGTCTTTGTGAGGATTAAAAGTGTCTTTAAGATAGAAACAAATCTCTGAGTCTTTACCAAAATCTTCATACAAAGAAAAAATGGCCGACCAATATTCATAATCTTTGGAACTTGCTGAATCTTTGCCAAACTTTATAGCTAGCTCACCTAAAGTTGCATCATCAATTTTTTTCCCTTGAAGCCTGGCTGTTAGAGTTTTATTAAGCAGAGATGATTCAACTGGCCACAATAAAAATTCAATTAATTCTTTGACAGGAAGACAAACCATTAATTTAGTGTCAACTTTGTATATATTCATATCTATCGTTCAATTTGACTAACTGCTTTGTGATAAGCACAATAATCACAATCCTCACCACTCTCTGGATATTCATCTGATTGAAGGCAGTTATAGGTATCTACAACGGTTCCTTCAACCCAAGAATCATTTCCATTATAAGGAATTAGGGTAATATCGAATTCAAGCTTGCCGTCAAAGGCTTTCCGATCGGTTTGGCCATTACAATAAACAAAGTAGCCGGTACTAGAAACTTTATAGCTGTTTTGCCTTAACAGCCATTGGTAGACTTCCATCTGACGTTTATAACCATCTTGCCAGTCTTTGTTCAGTTCGATGATCTTTTCACTTTTAGAAGTCGATTTATAGTCAACCACAATGTATTCACCCTTGGAATTTATCCACAGATCGTCAACCGATCCAAAGATCAATAAATTGGTTGGCTTATGTAAATATTGAACCCCGGTGAAATTATGTCGCCATTTATTTAAATCCGCATGAACAGCAGGTTGAACATCAATGCCGTACTTTTCAATCAAAGGATGTTTTGTGCCGCTGGCACGATGGATATCAAACTCTAGCTTAAGCAAATGATCCACAGCAGAATTGAGAGCAAAAGGAAATCCTGGTGGTCTGGCGACTCCCAACCTTTTGTCAAAGTAAAAACAACGTGGGCAACTTAAGAATAGATCAATCTTTGAACTAGAAAGCTTAAACGGCTCTGAGGAATTCGGATCGTATAAACCTTTGGTACGTTGTGAGTTATAATATTGAGACATTGCCTTATGTTTTCTTTTCTATCCTTCCCTGGTCGATCCATTTTAGGAAAGTTGGCTCTTTTTTAGTATTCGAAGATATTAAAAATACTTTCTTTTTAGCTCGGGTAAGTGCTACAAGAAAATTACATATGTCCTGATCTGATATCGTCGACTTGTTCTTGTGCTTAATAAAATACTGATCATCGAAATGAGTAATAAAAACATAATCAGCAGACAAACCTTTTGAGCTTTGAATAGTTGTGGCTTTGATGGGAATTTTTCTCAGACCAGGATTGCCATTTTTCTGACCATCATTAATTAGGTCTTCTCTAAGCTGATTCTGAGCTATTTCAAGTGGGTTGACTCCAATCAGTTTGAATAATTTATTAAGATCCTCATCCTTTACTGTTTTCCCGTTTCTCACTGCCTTTAATGTTTTTAGTACAGATTCTATCTCTGACTTAAAAGCTCCCTCTAAATAATCACATATTTTAGAGTTTGAAACATTATCGGTAGAAATCAAGAGGGTTTTAAAATCTTCTTCATTTAACAACAACTTACTCAGAATTCTCCAGCCGAGGTTGCTTTTTTTATCTCCCAATAAGATTTTCAATCCTTCCATCAGTAACGGATTCTTGTCGTCATTCTTCTCTACAAATTGAACATTTTCAAAACCCTTACTCTTGAAGGATGTTGCTACGAATCTGGTTTGTAATTTTGTTGGAGATATTACTAAAACGGAAAAGACTCCTTTTTCTATCTCGGCAATTCCCCTTAAGCACTTTTGAATAAACCAAGGTATTTGTTTTGCAAAGCGTTGAGTGTAGGCAATCTTAGGATGTAATCCACATTCCTTATCCTTTTTTAAATCTTCAAAATATTTATACTCTTTGGCAACTCTTCCTTTTAAATTGCCATTGGCCACTGCTGAAGCAATAACGTCATTTATTGCCTCAATTATTACGTTTGTGCATCTAGAACAATATGGGAGAGTAAAGGATGAGTATTCAGTATTGGATAGATCGAACCTCTGCCTAATATGCTCTGGAGTTGCAGACTTGAAAGCGTATAGGGCCTGGTCGTCGTCTCCTGCTAAAACGATAGGGCTCTTTTTAGCTAACAAATCTATTAGTGAAACTTCCAGCTTGTTAAAATCTTGAAATTCATCAACTACCACTTGCTCAAATATGGGAATTTCAGCTCCTCTTTCCTCAAAATACTTAACTATCGCGAATATAATATCTGAATAACCATAGTATTTATCGTAGTAGTCTTTCCTCTTTTTATAAAACTCAATATGCTTATTTTCGTCATCTCTGTTATGGAATATATGATCAAAGTCTATATCTTGATCCAGCAACAGTTTTGCATCTTCTTTGATTACTTGGGATAACTTTGGATAAATTTTGACCTTAGAAGATGTTGCTTTTCCCAGAGCACTCCTGGCGTAACCGTGTAGGGTCTGAACATCTGATAAACCACATAGTTCCAATGATAAATCTTCAACTAATGCATTCACAAAAGTGAGGGTTAATGCGTTTTTCTTATTCATCAGAATTTGCTTGAATAAATAAGTTTTTCCTGTACCTGGACCAGCGACTACAATATTCTTTTTGGAGCTTGTAGCTAAAACCGCATCAATATATCTTTGTCTTTCCTGTTTGGCTTTGGCGTATCTAGCATCAGTCATATTATTTATCCCACTAAAATTTTAAGTTCTTTAAAATAATCAGTCGCTTGAGCCTCTTCAACTCCTTCCAAAAACCTCAACCATTCCTCTTCTAGGTCTGGGAAATTATTTACACATTCCACGTACATCGCCGTAAATACTTCTTCAATCCCACCAGCAAGCAAAACTTGACGGTTATCGACTTTAATTAAAGTTCCAATGATTTTAGAAAAGTCAGTTTTCTCGAAATATGGTACTAATGGTTTTATTAACTTAAGCCCTTTGATTCGAGCTCCAGCAAAACTACCTGCGGTGGTAAATTGTTCAATCGCAACATCTTTGATTTTCTTTATCCAGTCATCTTGAATTTGACCTAACGGTATTAAAGATGTTAGGTAAATTAAAAGCTCAGTATCTGATACCCACTTGTTTAGTAATTGCTCAATCTCAAGAGCTGATAAATACGAAAAGTCTCCGTGAGCGTGTATGTGTTCATGGGTTTTTTCTAGGTTTAATTGAAGATGAAGACTCTGTAAATAGTTAAGCAGATTAAGAGCATCTTCACCGTATACCCAAAACTTATTTTCAGAATGCGGATATTCATTGACATGAGATAAACTATTCCTCTCAAAAAGAAGTCTCTTGAATAAATTTCGAAAGTTTCCATCTACATTTCTCCATATCAAGTTCATGTTTTTAAAAAGATCATCATCTCTCATACAATTAAATGAGAAGCAATTATGACAATCTTGCCTATGCTTATCGAGCTCATTAATAAAGTTCTGATGTAATTGATCTAATAAGTGGAGCTGAAAAAGCTTTTCATAAAAGAATAAAACCACAAATTTCCAGATTACAGTCACGCCGAATTCCCACAACTCGTTTGAAATAGCTTTATCTAGACTGTATTTATAATTCAAAGAAAGGTCAGTAGAAGAAACATTCAGGAGTAGTCTGTTGGGCAAATCGGCATAATCAGTTTGTTTGCTTTTCATATTTCATATTATCTAGATATTCTCAACCACTTCCTCAATTTTTTTGTTAAAGATATCAATCAACTCTAAGTTTTGATTAATTAACTGATTTCTAATTCTCAAGAACTCATCCGCAATCTCTTTTTGCCTTTCCAATGAAGGTAATGGAACTTGAATTTGTTTGAGAACATTCCCATTAAACTGTGGCTGTCCGCCACCAGTAACTAAGCTGTTTGCCTGATCCCAGTAATCTCTAGTTTGCGAAAAACACCAGTAGTATTCGGGCAGTATTTTAGATTCATCGAATTGCAAACGAATAAGGTATGAAGCAAATATGGCGGGGTAATCTTCTTTGAAGATCATCGTCTTGCCAAAGGTTGCCCCAGTTCGAGCAACCAACACATCGCCATTCTTCAACAAGTATTTTCTTGAATCATCATCAAGAGTAATAAACTTCTGATTATCAAAATTTAGTTCTCCGTATTCATTAATGTCAGTAATTCGTACAAACCTTGCATCACCTTCTTCGTTAGCAGAAGTTGTATAGCCATATCTGATGGTAGCCAGATTATCTAAGGACATCCTTCGCCATGATGGATCAATTGAAATGTGTATTCCTTTAACCTGAGTCATCTCAGAGGCGAGGTCTATAATCTTTTGATACCCTTCGATTTGTTCTACGATCTCTTTTTGAATCTCGAGCGGTGGAAGCGGAATTTTAATAAATTTAAGATCAGCCGGAGTAACACCTGATTGAGCGGCTCTTGCACCATATTGTTCTATTTTCTCTTGAATGTGATTTGACTGGAGTATATAAAATAAAAATCTTTTATTAATTTTTGAAATATCTGGAATAGCCTTAAGCAAGGCAACATTATATGCTCCTGTTAATCCCGTACAAATTCTCCCCAATGAAGCGCCATATCGAGCAATGAAAACGTCGTCTTTTTCGCAAAGTTTGTTGCGTGATGACGCGGGAATATAAGTCTCTACCCCGTTTTCTCCAAAATCACGAATCTGGATAAACCTAACATACCCTTCCTTGGGTTCATATATAAACTGACTTTTTGGCGGTTGAGATCCGCCAGAAAAATCACAAACATCTCCTAAAGACATTGAGGGATACTTTTCATTATTGTGATATGAGGTCTCTTTATATCTATCACCAGTTAAATTGTAGTCATCACTTTGAGAAATTTTTTCTTTGGAAGTAGAATGAGCAAATAAAACCATGCTTTCATTAAACTGAAATTCCTTGCCAGTTTTTATTGCTAGAGAAAATTTTTTAATTAGATCAACTGCCAATGGCAAATCATTTGTTTCAACCTTTCGCCTCTGTGCTCCTAAATCATAGCCATCACTTAATATTTTAATAAAAATGACCTCCTTCGAGAGTTTTGCCAAAGAATTATCGAAAAATAAAATACTTGTTTTAACACCCGAATAAGGATTAAAAACCCCAGTTGGTAACGATACAACAGCAAATAACCCATCCTCGATTAATAACTTTCTTAGTTGTTTGTAAGCAGTCCCTGATTGGAAGATGATACCTTCAGGCACAATCACACCTGCTCTACCATTTGGCCTCAAGTGTTCCTTGATGTAATCAACAAACAAAACCTCAGCACGGTTTGCTTGCACGCTGAACCGCTTGTGTGGGCGTATTCCGCCCTTTGGAGACATAAACGGCGGATTGGCCATGATCACGTCATACATCTCATCCCACTTTTCATCACTAGAGAGGGTATCGTACTCGTAGATCTTGGGCTCGGCGAAGCCATGAAGGTACATATTAACCTTGGACAGCTTGACCATATCGGGGCTGATATCGTAACCCACTAGGTTATTCATCAGCTTCTTCTTATCATTAGGGGTCAAAGGCTTTTCTTTGCGATCTGGATCATCCTTACCATCATGTTGCTTGAGAATATGTTTGTAAGCTGAAATCAAGAATCCGGCCGTACCACAAGCGGGATCCAGAATAGATTCGTCTTTCTTGGGATCGACCACTTCGGTAATAAAATCGATGATGTGTCGTGGGGTCCGAAATTGTCCTGCATCGCCTTGTGAACTCATGATCGAAAGCAAGTATTCAAACGCATCTCCTAGATCCTCACTGTGGTTATAGGTAAAGCCGTTGATCTCTTTAAGAAACAGACTTAGTGTTTCAGGACTACGGTAGGGTAAAAAGGCATCTTTGAAAATGTCACGGAAAAGTTGAGGCAGGTGATTGTTTTGCCAAAGCTTAGTAATAGCCTCTGAGTAGAGCTCAAGTCGGTCATGACCACCAAGCTTGGGATCAAGAATCTTACTCCAGGCATATTTTTCAAAGCCATTAGTAAAGAAACGAGCCTTGCCACCTAACTCCATAGCATCTTTGTCCATGTCATCCATGAACTTATAGATCAGAGCAGTAGTGATCTGATCTATCTGAGCCTTGGGATCCGGTACCTTACCTACAAGTATTTGCCTAGCTGAGTCGATTTTGCGTTTAGTTTCTTGAGTTAACATATTCTTTACATATACGTATTAACTGATACGTAATCCTTCACATACTCCGGCACAACCTCGCGGTAGCCGTTGAGTGCTTTAAAATCTGCCAATGATACCTTAGGATTGGTTGCAAATCGACCATATTCCTTAGTTTCCACAATTTCCCGAATTTCGTTATCGGTGATATAAGCCTTGAGGAAGTTTTTAATTGGGTAGTAATACTTGCTATCTGGTTTATGAATTGAGACGAACTTCTCAAATTCTTCTTCCAGAAGCTCATCTTTATCCTTAAATTTGTCTAACCGGCCAAAGATTTTATCCATAATCTCTCGCAGTGATAGACGGCGATCAACTTTGACTGATTTACGAAGTTTATCCAAGCTGAAATAATCTTCAGGCTTATCAAAGACCTCTGTCTTCACATAATCCTCAACCGCCTGCATATCACCAGCCTCATACTTTTCTTTAATGAAAGTGTCTGCCTTGACTGTCTCTTCAAATTTTTCAAAGATCTTGCGGTCTACCTTCATGCCTTGCAAACCAATGGCTTTTTCCTGGAATGTTTTGAGAGGATCCGGAGTACCGATTGTGACTTCATCGATATTAACCGGAGGTTCACATCCTGGTCCTGTTCCCTTGGTAACCTGAGGAAGCTTGATAATTTCGTCATAGTTATACTTTTCTTCGAAGTACTCACAGTTGGCAAAGAAGTCGAATAGTTTAAAGTTCTCTTTTTCAACTTTTACTGTTTCAATCTCTCCATCTTCACGAGCCTCAAAAGCAAAAATATGTTTACGAGTGCCTCGCCCTTTAATCTGAATAAAGTCGGTTGGCGAGAAAATAGGTCGCATCAGGCACAGATTTAAAATATCCTGACAGTCATATCCGGTTGTCATCATTCCCACTGTCACACAAACTCTGGTTTTGCTGGATTTATATCCATCTAAGAAGCGGGTGTGACCATTAAGATTGTTATTGGCAAAACCAATGGTAAACAGCTGAGCGTCAGAGACACTAGAAGTGACCTGAACAGCAAAATCTGAGTTGTACTTGCCTGGCCAATAAGCATCTGCCAATTGATTAAGCAGTTGAGTAATCTTGCTGGCGTGTTTCTGGCTAACGCAATAAATAATACTCTTACCAATCTCACCGGAAATCTTATCCATCAAGGCGTTTTTCAAAAACGTCTCACAAAAAATCAAATTGGTTTTATCTGAGAAAAACTTGCGTTCGAAATCAGAGTGATAGAAAGTCTGCTCTTCTTTGCCTTCTTCCGTATCCACCAGTAGTGAGTAACCTTTATCAGAAAGAAGTTGAGTTGTGATCTCAGTTCTGGCATCAGCCACAATTGGGTTGACTAAAAAGCCTTCCTTTACACCATCGAGCAAACTGTAACGGAAAGTTGGCTCCCAAGTCTCACAACCAAAGGTCTTGTAGGTATCTAGAAGTTGACGCTTTTCCCAAGCACGCGGATCGCGAGCATTTAGCTGATTAGGATCAATTCCTTTAAGGTAATTCTTGGGAGTTGCAGTTAAACCCAGCTTGTAACCAACAAAATACTCAAAGACAGCCCGACTGTTCCCACCGATAGAACGATGAGCCTCGTCTGAAATAATCAAATCAAAATCGGTTGGGGTAAATAACTTTTGGTATTTGTTGTTTACCGATAGGCTCTGAACGGTTGACACAACTATTTCTGCTTTGCGCCAATCGTCTTTATTCTCCTTGTAAATGACGCTCGTAAAATCTTTAGCTAAATATTTTTTAAAGTTCTTAGCTGCTTGGTCTTCAAGTTCTATACGATCAACCAGAAACAGAATTCGTTTAGCATTGCCTGTTTTTAGGAATAATTTAATCACCGCTGCACAAGTAAGGGTTTTACCGGTACCGGTTGCCATCTCGAATAAGTAGCGATCGTTGCCTTGCTTGGCTGATTCTTGGAGGGCATAAATAGCTTTAAGCTGATAGGGGCGGAGAAATTTTAAATCATATTCTCGAACAAGATTTTGCTTAAGAGCTTCATCTTGCCATCTAGGATCTTTTTGATAATTTGGGTTTTGAGTGAGAGCAATATAATCCTTTGATACTTTTTCTTCTGCTAGTTTCTTTGGATTAGATTTATAGGCGACAAAATGTGTTAACGATTCTTGAGTTGGAAACTGAGTGATTAGAGACGGGTTTCCGCGCTTCAAATCCCAAAAGTAGTGAATGTTTCCATTAGAGAGAATAATGAAATGAACATTTTGGGATTGAGCATAGCGCCTCGCCTGTTCTTTGCCATCAAGAGGGTTCTTGTCCTCTGATTTTGCCTCAAGTACAACGTAGGGAAAACCTTTTTCGTCTAAGAGCAGAAAATCGATAAAACCATTCTTAGTTTTATTAAAATCATTTCCTAAGTCATCAACTGCTTGTTTTGTTAATTTGACGTTATTTTCAAGGACTACATTAGCTGATCTGCGTTCATCATTAAAAAAACTCCAGCCAGCCTCTTCAAGAAGTTTATTAATCTTAATTCTAGCCTTAGCTTCTGTTTTCACATATATATTCTACTTTAAATCCATGTTTTTCTCAATTTATGTTAATATTAATTAGTATTGATGTTTAAGGAATAATGGTTAAAAAAAAGAAGCTAGAGCTTTCTAAATTTATTAAAGTTTTATCCCTTTTGATTGTTATCCCCTCCCTGGCATTAAACCTCTTTCTTTTTAATAAATTAAAAATAGAACAGGAAAAAGACCTGCATTTGGTAAAAGAGATCTTTGACGGAGATACCTTTTATCTGGACAATCAGCAAAAGGTAAGGCTTTTAAACTTTAATGCCCCGGAACTGGGCATATGCGGCAGTGAACAGTCTAAAAAAAGACTGGAAGAGTTAATCTTAGGAAAAAAGGTAAAACTTGATCAGGCTACTACTGATGTTTATGGCCGGAGTGTGGCTTTGGTTTACCTAGGTGATGAGCTTATAAACATGACCATGGTTAAAGAAGGCTGGGGCATCTATGAAGGTAGGAAGATTGACCTGTCAGAACAGTTTGTTGAGGCTTCCAGAAATGCCAGAGATAAAGGTTTAGGCATTTATGGCCCTGAGTGCTACCAAAAAGACAACCCTGATAACCCTAAATGCAATATCAAAGGCAATGTTAGTAAAGACAACGGAGAAAAGATTTATCATTTTCCCGGCTGTGTCAGCTACTCTAAAATTATTATAGAAAAATTCAGCGGAGATGCCTGGTTTTGCACCGAAAAAGAAGCCCAGAAGGCTGGCTTTAAAAAATCAGAGACCTGCTATGGAAAAGATTATAACTAACCATATTCAGATGCCTTTGAGTTTAAAAGTCAGCCTTTTTCTTGTCTTTTAGATTAAAATTTTTGCTATACTTAGAATATGTCTAAAGTACTAGTCGGATATGCAACAAAATATGGTTCAACCAGAGAAGTTGCTGAGGCAATTAAAAAAGAGCTGGAGAAAAAAAACTTTAATCCGGATCTTAAGCCAGTTAGTGAGGTTAACTCCCTAAATGGCTATAAATCAATAGTCCTTGGAGCTCCTTTGATGATGGGCCACTTTCACAAGGACATGCACCGTTTCCTGACTAGATATAAGGAGGATTTAAGTAAAAAACCGGTGGCATTTTATGCCCTGGGTCCTGTTAGTGTTCCTTATAGCGAGAAGGAGTGGCAGGGTTCACGTAGTCAGCTTAAAAAAGAGCTGGATAAGTATGCCTGGTTTAAACCGTTTAAGACAGAAGTTTTGGGCGGCAAGTTTGACCCGGCTAATTTACCTTTCCCCATCAATAAACTGGCAAGCAAAGCACCTGTTTCTGACACACGGGACTGGAAAAAAATAAAAGACTGGACCAATGAGCTTATGCCCAAGCTGAAGTAAATGAAGCTTGAATATTTACTTAAAACTGTTAACTAGAAAAATTAATGACAAATTGTCCTAATGTTGTTTTTTATGGCACAACTGAAGATTGGATTTCAACGGATTGGTTCCAGACTATGTAGCTGAACTGCTTTTAAGATTAAGGAGAAATCAGTCCGAAAGAGAATACTAGGAAAAATAAGTAGCTTCATGACAAAAACCATTATTTATCTTATAAGGCACGGGAAAAGCCAGGGTAACATTGATAAAGTTTTTGGCGGCGATCCCCAGTTGACAACTGAAGGCATAAATCAGGTTAAAAAGCTGGCGCAAAAACTTAAAGCTTGTAAACCATCAGCTGTTTATACTTCAGACAGGAAAAGAACCAGGCAGACAGCCCAAATCCTGGCAGACCGTTGGGGTTTAAAGGTAACTGTTAAAAAAGGACTGAGGGAACGTAGTTACGGCAGTTTGGAGGGTAAAAAGATTCTAGCCAAGCATAAAGAGTTTCATAACAAACTTTGTCAAAAAGATCCTGAACTGATGTGGGACTGCCATCTGGCAAAAAATGACGAAACTAACAGGCAGGCTTTTACCAGGTTTTTTAACCAGCTTAAAAAGATTGCCGAAAAAAACAAAGGTAAAAACTCCCTGGTTATAGCACATGGCAACGTGATCAGATGCCTGCTGGTTTATTTAAAAACAGCCAGTTTTGCCCAGCTTAGAAGTGAATCATTTGCTAATGCCGGTTTTATCAAACTAAGTTTTGAAAATAGTGACTTTACTATTTTAAAGAAAACAGGATTAAACTTTAAATAGGAAAAGTAGTTAATATTTGTTAAAATAAATCAATAAAAAATTAGAAAGCATTTAATGAAAGATGCATCTTCGGTGTTAATAGATATTTCTCAAGTTACCTCAAAAGCCCTTAAAGAGAAAAAATATCTTAAGAGCTTTCCCGAATATTACAGGCTGGTTAAAGTTATTGAGAATAATCTTTGGCATAATAATCAAAATGTTTTAGATCATGTGATAGGTGTTTTCCGGGGACTGGAAACAGTGCTTCAATTCAAAGACCTAGATTTAACCAGGAAAAAGTTGGCAGAAGATTATTTATCTCAAGCAATTGATCAGAGAACAAGAAAAGAAATTTTGTTTACGGCTACCCTACTGCATGATATTGCAAAAAATGAGACATTGGTAAAACAACCAGACGGCACTTCTGGTTGTCCCGGTCATGAATTAATTGCAGCAGCAAGGGTTAAAAAATTTTCAGCCAGATTTAAGCTGAGTAAAAAAGATGAGGACTATGTTGAAAGAATTGTTAGATACCACGGTTTTATTTCAGAGATATTGAACTTGATTATTGCCAACGGTAATAACAAAATATATTTAAAAATATTTCAAGAAACTGCAGGAGATGTAGCCATTGAACTGGTTTTACTGATGCATGCTGACTTGCTTGGTTCTGATTTGAAAAAGAATAACAGTAAGGCCTATACCGACAGAATAACTACCCTTGCCTGGATGTTGGGTGAGCTTTTAAGAGAATAAATCTGCTAAATAGAAAAATTGGTTAATATTTGTTAAAATAAGGAAGAGTTTTTGCGCCTGTAGCTCAGGGGATAGAGCGACTGTCTTCTAAACAGTAGGCCGAGGGTTCGAATCCTTCCAGGCGCACTTAGTTTTCCTTCATCCCTTTTTTATTTGTGAATAACTTTTTTTGTTTCTTACTTATTTATTACCTCTTATTAACTTGTTTTTTGTAAAAAAAAGCTATTTTTTTAATATGAGTGAAAGAGAAGGCCCGATTATTTTTACCTCCCGGGAAGCAAGGATAAGAGGAGTTGTAAGCCAGTTAAAAGCAGAAGGGGTTGTTCAGCCTGAACTCCGGGATCAGGTGATTGCCCAAGTGGCTACTCCGTCATTAAGTCAGGAGCCGGAAACTGTCAGGCAGGATGCGGTCAGAAAGTACTGGGAGGTGCTGCCTGGCTTAAGCAGCCTGCCGGTTTTGCTTCTGGCACCTCATTTTCAGCGGGCCGGCCAGGGAGAACAAGTTGGCCTTTTAAGAAAAAAATTTCCGGAAAGAAGCGTTCCTGAGCTGATCAGCTTAACAGAAAACTGGCTGACCGCCCAGCCAGGTTCCAAGCCTCATAAAACCCTAGCTGAAGATGCTCCTGACTGGCCGGTTTACAAACAGATTTCCCTCTTAAGAAAAAAAGTAGATACACATACTGACAAGATTGCCAGAAAAGCCAGTCAAGGTCAGATTACAGTACTGTTGGCTAAAAAAAGCCGCATGTGGGCTGATGCCAACCGCCACCCTTTTTTTCATAAAAAACGGGGCGTGGGAAAAGAGCAAAGGTTTGTCCAAACTCAGGAGTACCCTACCAGCATCAGGGCAAGCTGCCGGTTTGCCCTGGCCCAACAGGTTAAAAGAACAGTTGGTTTAGATGAGGAAGGTCGGGCTAAATCTCCTTTTTTACAAGTTGTGGTTCATGGAGCCAGGGACAAAAAGTGCAATGGTATAAGCTGTGATGTAGTGGTGGGCGGTGGTTTTACTAGTATGAATGAGGAAGATCCGGAAAAACAGCTGGCCAGTGAAGCAGTGTTAACCTGGTTTAGTGCCAGTCTGGCCCAAAAAATGCACCAGCTGGGCTTAACTGTTGGGGATAAAACCATTCCGGTCTTTATTGACAGAAACCAGGAAGAGGTTGAGGTGTTTTGGCCAGGTCAAGGCCAGGCGGTGAAAGAGGTAGTAAATCTGCCCCAAACCATCGGCCTTTCAGGCGGAGGTTTGGGTCTTGAATATTTCAGAACCGGAAATACCTTTACCCAGTCAATTGTGGATGAGGGTGAAATCCCCCAACAACTGCCCCAGCTTGAGTTTCCCGGGTTTGGCCCCAATTTTCATACCATTCAGCTGGAGATCTCCAACTCAATCAGAAATGATGAGGAAAAAAGAGAACTTTTAGCACAGGCTTTAAATGAGGTAGTTTTAGAGTTTGGGCAAAGAGATTTTTAAAATATTTGGCTAAAGCTACTTTGCTTTTGAGCTGAGGTTTTTAACCATATAAGTGTGTTCAAGTTTATAACCTAATTTTTCATAATACTGCCTGGCTCCTATGCCCGAGATAATAGCAATCTTTTTAAAACCTTTTTGCTTGCTTAACTCCTCTGCTCTTTTAATCAATTTTTTACCCAGACCATGATGCTGTGAGGCTTTTTCATTTGTATTGCCGATAGCTAAAGCCTGGCCATAAGTATGAACCTCTCTTATAAGGCTGGCATTCTGCAGCTCGTTGATAAAATGCTGTTTGGTTTTGTTAAACCTTAATCTTAACAGGGCATAAAGTCTGTTTCTTTGGTCTTTGTATTGCAAAAAATGCTCTTCTCCCCCACTGGCTTTATAGGTAATATCTTCTAAGGTAAGATCAGCGCTGTTTTTAAATTTATTTTTTACTTCCCGGCAACGGATACACTGGCACACAGCCCCTTTTTGTTCCAATACCTGTCTTATATTAGACATCTTGTTGCCGGCAGCAATATTAGCCACCGGAATATCCCTGCCCAGCCTCATAATTCTTACCCAGGGCGGAACCAGTTTTTTAATCTTAATTAAAAGGCTAACCAGCTGGCTGTCTTTATAAGGCTTGTACTTTTTTTCCATAAGCCAGTCATAAAGCTTAGCCTGGTAAACTACCACACACGGATAAATTTTGATCATATCAGGCATAAAGTCAGGATTGGAAAAAACCTGTTTAAACATCTCAAGGTCTTGTGTCACATTGCTTCCGGGAAGATTAGGCATCAGGTGATAACCAACTTTAAAACCGGCTTCTTTTAAGAGTCTGGTGGCTTTTATGGTAGCTT
Source organism: Patescibacteria group bacterium UBA1400 (assembly GCA_002305125.1). Lineage (GTDB taxonomy): Bacteria > Patescibacteriota > Microgenomatia > UBA1400 > UBA1400 > UBA1400. The sequence goes on from DBQG01000008.1 coordinate 17,559, forward strand.
CAACCCCATGTCCTCTTTTAACCAGTTTAAGAACTTTGTTGCTTAAAGACTGGACACCGATTTCAACCCTGGTGGCACCAAGCATTCTCATATGTTCAATTTCCTGTTCATCAATTAGATCAGGCCTTGTTTCCAGAGTTATGCCGATAATTCTTTGCTTAACTGTTTGGTTGATTTTTTGAGCTTGTTCCAGGCTTGAGGAAAGTTTTTGGTTGGCAGCATCAAAGCATCTTTTAACAAACTCTGTCTGATAGTCTTTGGGTAAATAAGAAAAACTGCCGCCCATAATAATTAACTCAATTTTGTCAGTGCTGTGTCCTGTTTCTTTAAACTGGGTTAACCTTCTTTTTACCTGAAAATAAGGATCAAAGTCAGCCATTTGGGCCCGCATGACCGCCGGCTCATCATCAAGATAGCTTTTAGGCATATTAGCTTGAGTGGGACAGTAAACACAGTTGCCCGGACAGGGCCAGGGTTTGGTCAAAACAGCCACCGGAACAATACCGGATAGGGAACGTATCTGCTTAAGTTTTAAAACAGTTTCTAGTTTTTGGGACATGGAAATTTTATCTTCTTTTAAAAGTTTTTTATAAGCTTTTAAAATGGCAGAATTTTTAGGCAGATAGCCGTGCTTTTTAGCCCATAACCTCTTTTCCTTTGCCAGAAGGTTTTTGGTAAAATGGGAACTATCCAATAAGTTAAAAACAAGTTGTGTTAGCATATTATTAAAAGGTGAAAAATTTGAAAAAAAAACAAAAAAAATACATGGGAATCAAGCCAGCCAAAAATCATTATACACAAATTTTTACAAAAGTAAAACAAGATTATAACCGGATTGCGGCTCATTTTTCCCAAAAAAGAAGCTATTTATGGGAAGAGATAGAGCCTTATCTTGAATATGTAAAAAAAGGTGACAGGATCCTTGATGCCGGTTGCGGCAATGGCAGACTGTATCAAGCTTTAGATGAAAAAAGGAATGGCAATTATAAGCTAAACTATCTGGGCATTGATTTCAGCAAAGAGCTTATTAAAATAGCCAGGCAAAAGTACCCCCAGGCAGAGTTTAAGCAAGCGGACTTAAATAAATCAGAGACATTTAACAATTTAAATAATTTTGATCTTGTTTTCTGTTTGGCTGTTTTACACCACTTCCCTACTCCTGAAAGCCAGCTTAAGTTGTTAAAAAACTTAAACAAAACTTTAAAAATAAACGGCAAACTGATTTTAACTGTCTGGAACTTGTGGCAAAAAAAATACCAACGTCTTCATTTTGACCAACTGATCTGGAAAATTAAAAAAAGAAATATAAAATGGTTAAAAGTTCCTTATAAAATCTCAGACGGAAGAACCGCAGAGGTTAAAGCAGAAAGATTCTGCTATTGTTTTACAAAAAAGGAACTGGCTGATTTAACCAAAAAAGCAGGTTTTAACATAATAAAACAAACTCAGGGGAAAAATCTTTGCCTGGCAGCCAAAAAATGATAAAATAGGACAGGAAGAAAATAAACAAAAACCCATGGTGGATGTAGCTCAGTTGGTTAGAGCGCCTGTCTGTGGAACAGGAGGTCGGCGGTTCAAATCCGCTCATCCACCCCAAGAAAAAAAGATTTATATATCAACATATATTTTAAATAAATTCTTTAAATATCGGACCGTTGTTGTTTTTTAATACTGGACTGCTTAAAAGATCTTTTTTTTACTAGTCCTATAATTTTAATAAAAACTTGTTTTTTTCTGATATAATACACTTTATGCAAAAACTAGAAGGACCTCCCCCTGGACAAATGGAGGCAATTGAAAGACAAGGTGGACCATTTGTTTCACCTGATTCAACCTGGTACCTCTTAGAAACGGAAGAAGCCTTGCTTCTTTTGTTCGACCAATTAAACAGGCGAGTAATTACTGCAGAAGTTTATAATTCAATGGCTGGGCGCGCACTAACAGCTGACGAGTTAGTAGTGGCACTAAATCCGGATGGTGTAAGGTATGTTTCAGAAGTTTTAGAATTAAACAAAACATAACTTTAATTTACAAAAAACCCTCAGTATTGGTTCTGTTTCAGGGAACTTTAGTTTACCCCATCACTAAAATTTATATAAAAGTTTTTTATTGCAAGGGCAGTACTAAGGCAGGAATGCCTGTCCTTTTTCCTAAAAGAAGGGCTTGTAGGGATTCAGCTCTATTTTTTAAGGTTGTATTATCTGCAAACTCTCTTTGTAGGGCCCCTGAAGTAGCTCGACCGCAAATACAAAATTCTGGATGTTCTGGAAGCGCAACTACTGGGTGGGTGGGATCATGTTCCGTGGCTAGCATTTCCCCTAAAACAGTTAAAAATGGATCTATTTCTTCATCTCCAACATTAACCGGACGATCTAGCATTAAAAAATCAACTACTTGAGCGGTTAATTCTGGATTAGGACCCATTTTATTTTCCAACATTTAAGATAAATTAATTATAAGAAAATTAAGAAAAAAGTCAAGAAATAAATGATTAAAATTAACCAAAGTATTAATTATTTTTCTAATTTAAGAGAGCTTAGTTTTGCGATTGATAACCATATTTCTTGTCCAGCCTATTAAGATATTATGGGTAATGGAAGTTTAGAATTTGTAGGAAGATAGTTTTAATTTAAGCTCAAAAACCCTTAAAAGTAATTTTGTTTTAGGAATTTAGTTATTCTAAGAAAAAAGACTATTAAATAGGTATCTTTTTAAATAACTTTTGTGAATATCAAACCTTTTTTAAAATATTTTAATTAAATACAAAAAGAGCATAAATAACCTAAAGTAAATGTTTGTGAATTATCAGGTTGAGTTTCTAAATATCCCCAGGCTCTTTGATCTGGACCAATAGTTATTTCCATCGCATCATTAAAAGATTGTGAAGGTCTCATTTCCTTCCAAGCTTGTGGATCACCTAAAACCCCAAGAACAGATTGTTCATAAGCATTTAACTTACCAGGTCCCCTACTTCTTAGGTTTACAATCATGCCGGGAGCAACCTCGGCACTCCAATTATTACCGTCTTGAAAAAACCTGGGAAATTCATTATTTGTCATAATATTTTTTAAAACGAGATTACTTTTTTTCTTTTGCAGATATTATAATATATTTAACTTATGAACAAAAAATTTTTCATTGATACAGATGGCAGAAAACACAAGTTTTGGGAAAAAGATAAACTTTTTTGGCGGGTTTCAGGATATGTAGTTGTTTTAAGTGTTGATAAAAAAATTCTAATGATTAAATCCGGCAGGAGTGGTTTATGGGAACTGCCCGGAGGAGGTATAGACGTAGGAGAAACTATTTTTCAGGGAATTGAAAGGGAGGCTTTAGAAGAAACTGGTTTTAAAATTCAAATTACCTCTCCCCTTCCCCTTTATATTGGTGAGGATTGGTTTTACTATAAAATGGGAAAAAATAAATTTACCCACTCTTTCCGTTTAGTTTTTAAAGCCAAAACAAGAGGCAGACAAGATAAAAGTAAAATAGATAAAACCGAGATTAAACAAGTTGCTTT
>DBQG01000008.1:21100-40914 GCA_002305125.1 Patescibacteria group bacterium UBA1400
ATTTAATAGATTTAGATATAATAATTAAACTGCCTAAAATTTTTCTTGTTTAATGATAGAAAGAGACTTAATAAGAGAAGTTAGTATTGATCAGGGAGTTGATTTAGCTCAAAGAGTAGATAGAGTTTGTTCTCGGGTGGAACAATTAGGCCTTGATCATTATAGTTATTTTGCAAACGATCTTAAAGGCAGTGGTTATGCAGGACATCCGCTGGAAGTAGTTACAAGCATTTTGGATCTTGTTGAAGAAGAAAGAGCGGGAATAATTACCTTTAACGGTCAAGGAGGCAGGCAGAATTTATTAGTAGTAAGACCTGAGGGGAGATTCACCCATAAAGGATTTACCGGCGTGATGGCTGCTTTAGAATTTTTTAATAGAGATGGTATTTTATATGGGAGCATGGATAGAAGTTTTGTTAAACCCGAAGATCCAACCTCTTACCTTAATATTGAAACAATAGCCTTTAAACAAACTCCAGAAGAATTAGTAGTTGAAGTTAATCCTTATAGTCACTCTGAACACAAAGCAGTTTACCAAAACAGAAGGCTTACAAGATTAGAATGGCGGCGTTATTGTGACAGTACTTCTTGCTATGCCTTAGCAAATGCCTATGATCCTGAAACAGGTATTTGGACAAGCACTTATACTCAAGAATATGGTCAGCCTGTTTTACTAGAACAAGAGGGAGAAATGGTTGATTTTTATAGGTTTCCGCCTCCAACAGGACAAAGAAAGATTGGATTAGGCAAAATAAATGAAGATGATGGATCAGTAACTGTAACAATAAAAAGAGACGTAGAAGGAGAAGAAACTTCTTTATTAGCTCCAGTTCAAATTCCCGAATATTTACTACCTGCCTTTGATGCAGAAGAATATATGAGGTATGCTCGGGAAAACTGGCAAACTCTTTATGAAAATTTAAGCAAAAGAGAACCCGTTGTAAGGGAAGTTAAGCTTTAAACTTAAGTATGGAAAAGGAGTGTTTGCAGTTTATATTTGGTCCAACACCCTGTTTTAGAGATGTAAGCAAAACTGTTTGCTCCCTGGACTTTTGTCCCACCCAAAGATATCTGGAACAAAACCCTGATTTAAAACCCTGGGACGCTCTTCATACCCATTGTGTTATGAGATGGGAGTATGGCAGACAAACTTTTTGTGAAGAAGGCAAAGGTGAATTTATAATCTCCATAGTAAGCTTAAGAAGTTAGATTCTTACCTCTTTATTACTTTTTTACAATAAAACATTTACATTAATAAGTTAAGCTTTTTTTATAGTTTCAGAAAGGAGTTTAAAGATGAATTTTTTAGTTTCTTTACTTATAAGTTCTCTTGCCGTCTTGATAGCTGCTTATCTTGTTCCCGGAGTGGTAGTAGCCTCTTTTCTAACCAGTATAGCAGTGGCTTTAGTTCTTGGCTTATTAAACACTCTGGTAAGGCCCATTTTACTGTTATTAACTTTACCTATTAATATTTTAACCTTGGGTCTTTTTACTCTAGTTATCAGCGTTATCATTATTTATATGGCGGCAGCTATTGTTCCTGGTTTTAGAGTAGATAACTTTTTATCTGCCCTGTTGTTTGGTTTAATCCTTTCCTTAGTAGGCTGGTTTTTGCAAACTTTGACTTAAATTTTTAGGAGAAGCATGGTTGAAGATAAGAATGAGAATGGTGAGGAGAAGTCGGTTGCCGAAAAGAAACAAAAGATTGACCAGCTGGTTAAAAGTAGTGAGGAACCTTTAATGGAGCTACAAAGCACCTTTCCGTTTACCCTGTTTCCTGACAAGATTGTAATCTTTAAGCATAAAGTTGATTTTATCTACCCGTTTTTCTTTTTTACCAAAAAAATTTATTCAGTATTGGTAGCCAACATTGCTATTGTTGAAATCAGCATGGGCCTTTTTTTTGCCACCTTAATCGTTCAGGTTGAAGGACCAGAGCAAAACCCGCAGAAAATCTCTTTTTTATCCAAACAGGAAGCAGTACGGGCTAAAAGACTATTATTAGGACTTGTGACTTTAAAAAGACAGCATGAGATTTCAGTTGAAGACCTAAAAAGGTCGTCTCAGCTTTTAGACAGGTTGATAAAGATTGGCAAGGTTCAGGAGGAGTCTTCCTAAACTTCTTTTACTGTCTTTGGTAGAATGTTTTTACCTCTTCTCCTGCTTTTAGCTTTAAAAACACTTATGCTGCCGGAGATTTCCAATATAGCCAGCTCTACTTCGCCCAAGTTCATAATCCCCTGCTCTCTTAAACTAGTAAAAAGTTCTTCTTTGGACAGATTTTCTTTTTTTATCTGTTTTTTTAAGATTCTTCCTTGTTTGATAAGTACTGCCGGATTAGAAGTCAGCATTTGGTTTAAGGGTTTAAACCTTTTTTTGAGAAAAGCAAGAAGCTTTTCCAGAATAATAATTAAAGCCACGACCGTCATACCATGGAAAAGAGGCACATTGGGATAAAACATTGAGTCTCCAGTGGCAGAACCCAGGCTAATAATAATAATATACTCTAGCGGAGAAAGTCTTCTTTTACCCCTTTTACCCATAAATCTTAAAAGTAAAATGGCAAAGATATACATAACCATCACTCTGAAGACAACCTCCAGGATGAAAAGCCAGCTTTGTTCAAACTGGCTGCCCAGAAAGATTCTTTTCCAATCAAAAGGTTGAAAACTTTCCATTTTTAATACTTACACTTTCTTTTTATTTTGATTTTGCTTACTTTTTTTAAATTTATTGTTCAAATGGTAATTGAAGATTTTCAACAAAGATACTATGACTCAAAATCCATAGAGATTCATTTAAAAAACTAATCTCCAGATTAACAGTAAAAGTAAAATAACTACTATAATTCCCCCTATTCCTCTGGGAATAGGTACAACAGCTAAAACAAAGTTAGCTAAAAATAAGAATAGTAAAATTCCCAATATTAGTTCAAGAATACTCATTTTTTCCTCCAAACTTTATAAAACTAATCATCCTTGCCTTTAATTAAAAGGCAGGGATTAACTTTTTATTCTTCTACCATGGCCGTAAAAACATCTCTGGCTCCATGATTTTGTAAAATAGTGCTTACCTCCTCTTCCCTATCTTCCTCTGCTGTTACGGCAATTAAAATTTCTCCCCGAGAAATGTAATCCTGAAACAGTTTTGCTTTCTCTTCCGGCACTCCCATATCAACCAAAGCTCCTACAATGCCGCCGGTAATAGCTCCTCCGGTAGCTCCAAGCAAAGTTAACAGCGGGCCTGTGACTAAAACCGTTCCCAGTCCCGGTACAGCTACAGTAGTAGCAGTAGCCAGCAGTCCTACCAGGGCACCGAGAATACCCCCGGCTACAGCTCCGCTGGTAGTTCCTTCTTTAACCTCCTGCTTGTCCTGAGTAGTTTTTATCTCACTGCCGATATCTTCCTTTACAATGGTAGAGATTTCCTTGGTATAGTTTTTATTATTCAACTCGTCCACAGCCATATTGGCATGTTCTCTGTCAGCAATAATCCCTATGACTAAATTTTTCATTTTCACCCCCTTTCTTGAAAATAATTTTTTAAAATGTAAGTTAAAAAGTATTTAAATATTGATTAAATTTTTAAATCTTAAGTATATTTTAAAATCTAAATATATTTAAAGAGTTAAATATGAAAGTTTTATGTGAAAGATGTTATAAAAAAGTAAGAAGAACTAAAAATAACAAGTAAATCCGCTATTGTTTTTTCTTTCTAACCAATTAAAATAAAAAAGCTGGAAGCAGCTGCTTTGTTAGCCACCGCCCTTTTTGATTTTACTTATAGTAAAATAAAAACACTAGAGTTTAATTTATGAAACTAATAAAAAACATCCTATTTTTAATTGTTGGCTTACTGGTAATATTTATTGCCTACTTTGCCCTTTTTCCTAAAAAAATAGAATTTCTGTCTCCATTTATAAATACAGGTTTGGGGTTTTTTAAAACTGAGCAAAAAAATAAGGAAGTTATTGGTTTTCTTCCTTACTGGATGGTAGCCAAAAAAGTCAGCGTTGATCCTGCTAATCTTACTCAGTTAGTTTACTTTGGCCTGAGTGTGGATACAGATGGCAGTTTAAAAAAATACGATGAAGATGGTTATATAACTTCTGAGTATAGCCACTTAAAATCAGAGTATGTTTCCAGTTTGCTCAAGCAATGCCAGAAGCATAACACCAAGTTTTTATTAACAGTCAGTAATTTTAAAAAAGAAGAAATAGAAGAGATTGTAAACTCCAGACAAGCTACTTACACCCTGCTTGCAGAAATGCAGGAGCTGCTTGATACTTACCCTTTACAGGGTTTTAATTTAGACTTTGAATACTTTTCTGCTGAAGACGATCCTTTGTTTAAGCAGGCCTTTAATCAATTTGTAAATACCCTGGTAACCGGTCTTAAGGCAAAGGATAAAGACCTTATTATCTCCTTTGATATTTATCCGAATGCAGTGATTAAAAACAGGCCTTATGATGTTAAAACTGTTGCCGGTCTGGTAGACGAAATTATTATCATGGGCTATGATTTTCATCAGGCAGGTTCAGATAATGCCGGGCCCGTTTCCCCTTTAAAAGGAAATGGAAGCGGCAAGAGTTTAACCGAAGCTTTTAAAGCCATTTATCCTCAGGTTGAGGCCAAAAAGATTGTTTTAGGCGTACCTTTTTATGGCTATGAATGGCAAACCAAAACAGATGAGTATAAAAGTTTTACCGTAAATACAGGGGTAATGGCCAGTTATCAAAGAGTAAAAGACCTGATTGCTGACCAAAAGCTTGCTAAACAATGGGACGAGGACACCCAAACTCCTTTTCTTGTTTATACTGACCAGGGAAGAATAAAGCAGATTTATTTTGAAGATGAACGTTCCCTGGGTTTGAAAATGGATTTGGTTAACCAGCTTGATATTAAAGGTATTGCTATTTGGGCTTTGGGTTATGAGGGAGATTATCAGGATCTTTGGCAAGTAATAAAAGATAAAAACAGTTGAACTTAAAATGGCAGAGCAAGACAAACATTTAAACCTGCCCCACCCCGGATTTAGGCCAATTTTAGCCCGAAAAGACTTGTTGTTGGCTCCTGATCTTTCAGATGCAGAACTAAGCCTAAGATTATTTTCTGCTTATGAACCTTTCTTTCAACTGCAGTTTCTAGATCCCGATGAGCAGGCAGCTGCTTTGGATTTGCTGCAAAATTTATTTGACTTAACAAGTTTATATTGGGAGCCAACCAGATGCCGGGCTTTTATTGATACATTTTTAGAGCAAAAAGATAAGCTGGTGGTTGATCCAAAGATTATTTTGCAGGTAAAACCAAAAGGTTATATTCCTGACGTAAATGGCCTGCAAAGTCATTTTTGGCTGGAAGTTAATTTTTTGGGAGGTCATCAGTTAGTAGTAGATCCGTGCGGAGGTCCCAGGACAGCAGCAGAAGTTGGTAAGATAGCAAGCTTTGTTCCTTTTTTTGGACCCTTAAATCAGGCCCCTGAGTTTTTACAAAACGTATATACTCAAGGAACAGATGCTAAACCTGGAGGAGTTTTTACCAGACCTATTTAAAGGGTGAACAGAGAAAATATTGTATAATATAAAGGAAATAAGCGCCTGTAGCTCAATGGATCAGAGCATCTGTCTTCGGAACAGAGGGTTGGGGGTTCGAGTCCCTCCAGGCGCACCAATTTTTATAGGTTTATTAAAAAATCTCTTTTGTTATAATAGTTAAGTAATAAAAAAAGGGCCGCTAGCTCAACTGGCAGAGCAAATGCCTCTTAAGCATTAGGTTCTGGGTTCGAGTCCCAGGCGGCTCACAATTTTTAATCTTACTTTTTTAATGCTGTTTATTTGTAGAAACTCCCAGGAAAACTCCCAGATGCGCTTTTAATTTATAGGTAAATAGGTTGATTATTTTGGCTTGTTATCCAGGAACTCTTTTGTTAAAATTGGGCTTATGACTTTGTTTTTAACCATTTTACAAATTATTATTAGCTTTGCTTTAATAGTTGTAATTGTGATTCAATCCCAGGGTTCTGGTTTGGGGAAGGCTTTTGGAGGGGGAGGTTTTTATCATTCCAAGAGAGGTGTAGAGAAAGCGGTGGTGGTTTTAACAGTGGTACTTACCCTTCTTTTCTTTATAATATCGATTTTAAATCTTTTATATTAAGTCTTTATTTATGCCTGCGTTATTTAAAAAAATCCAAATTGTAGGATGGATCATAAAAGCTTTTTTAGCCAAACATAAAAAGCTGCTTGGTGCTGGTCTTTTGGTTGGTCTTTTAGTTTTTTTCTTTATTTCTAAAATTTTACCGTTTATTCCCTCCCCTCAAAAACATGTCAGAATAGGGTTGGTGGGCAGTTATTCCCTGGACAATCTTCCTGATGCTGTTAAATTTAAACTTAGCCAGGGATTGACCAATATTGCCACCGACGGCTCGGCTGCGCCGGCACTGGCTAAAGACTGGAAGATCTCTGAGGGCAATAAAGTTTATACCTTTACCTTAAAAAGCAATATTTACTGGCAGGATGGACAGCTTATTAAGGCTCAGGATATAAATTGTTCTTTTAAAGATGTTGAGGTTAACATATTAGATGACAATACCCTGGAGTTTAGATTAAAAGAACCTTTTGCCCCCTTTCTGGTAGCGGTCAGCAATCCCCTGTTTAAAAATGATTTAATCGGTACAGGGCCTTTTAAACTGGAGGGATTTAAAAAAAGAGGTGAAGAACTTGAATCAATTACGATTTCAGATTTAAATCAAAAAATAACCTATCTTTTTTATCCCAACATGGATACTGCTAAGCTGGCTTTTAAAAGAGGTGAGGTTGATGTTCTGGAAGACCTTTTTATTAATCCTTTTGCTGATGAGCCGGATTGGCAAACTCATCTTAATATTTCTTCCACCATAAAAAAAGACCGTTATACCGCCCTTTTTTATAACAACCAGGATGAACTGCTGGGTGATAAAAACCTGAGACAGGCTTTAACTTATGCTATTAAAAATAAGCCTCAGGATGAATCAAGGGTTTTTACCCCTATAAATCCAGATTCCTGGGCTTTTAATTCCCAGGTTAAAAAATATGAGTATGACCCCGAACATAGTAAGGAAATCTTTTCTAAAATTCCCCGCCAAGAAGGAGAAAAATTTGTAATTAAAATTTCTACTTCTCAATCTTTTTTAAGTTTGGCAGAAGAAATTAAAGCCTCCTGGGAAGAAACTTTAGGCATTGAGGTAAGGGTAGAAGTGGTTAATGCTATTCCGGCTGATTATCAGGTTTTTTTGGGTATCCAGGAGATTCCTGATGATCCTGATCAGTATATGTTATGGCATTCAACCAGACCTGAAAATATCACTAAGTTTAACGACCCCAGGGTTGATAAACTGCTTGAAGATGCCAGAAAAATTCAGGATCAGGAAGAAAGGCAGCTAAAATATTATGACTTTCAGAAGTTCTTGCTTGAAGAAGCACCAGTGGCTTTTATTCAGTATCCCCAGTCCTTCCGGGTGGCTAAGAATCCTTTGTTTTAACCATAATTTTGCTTATTATTTTTTTAGTGGAAGTTAAAAGCACTGCTGTTAAAATTAAACTTATCACTCTGGGAACTAAAAAACCCTGAAGAGAGATACCTTGAAAGTCAACTCCGGAAAAGTAAAAACCAAGTACATCCGCCTGAGGAACAAACAAAATCACCACGGCTAAGTTTATAATATCAACAATCCATCTTAAAGTTCCTAAGGTAAGAACGTTTATGGGTAAAAGCAAAGTTTTAAGCAATGGCTTAACAAATTTAGTTACCAAAGTAACTACAGCCGCTGTTAAGGCTATGCCTACTAGTCCTTCTTTGATAACTAGGCCCAAAAAAAACTCATTTAAAAAACTGAGAGCAAAATAATTTATTAAAAAATTTCTTAATAAGCTTTTTATCATTGCTTTTTTAGTTTAGAAAAAAGGTTATCAAACCAATTTATAATTCGGGCAAAGATATTATTGACTTTTGGAGGCAGTAAAGGATTAATCTCAATATTGTGGGTATAATTTTGGCCTGCTACTTCAAAAAAAACAGGGATGCTGGTTTTAGTTAACAGCTTTGTTTTTGGCAGCTTAACTTCCTGTTCAAAGTCGGCAAAAGGAGGAAGAATGGGAATATTTACCTGTTCTTCTTTCATATTAAAATCAGGAGCCCAGATTTTAACTTTTTGATTATAAAGAGCATAGTTTCCTTTATTTTTAATTACAAGGGTTCCTTTAGTGCTTGTTCCGGCCATTTTTTGAGCTGGCAGGTTAATCTCCACCTGAAGATCTTTTATTGCCAAAACGTCTTGAGCAAAAGAAATATTAACATCCTTGCCAGGGTCGTTAAACTCTTTATAAGAACCGGGAGTTAAAGGAAACTGGCTGTCCAGTCCATGAAAAACAAAGGCAAAATGATTTAAATCAAGTTTATTAAAGTAATCAATTCCAGCCGTAGTATTGCCCCAGGTGGGATCAATATTAATCCAGAGTTTTCTTCCCTGGTCATAATACTGGGGCCAGGAATGCAAGACATCCTGTTTTAAGCTTAAAGGTCTTAGTTTGGGGTTGTTGGTATAGGCAAAGCCGTTTACTTCTCTTGCCGGAATGCCGGCTGCTCTTGCCAGGGCAATAAAAAGATCAGTGAACTCCATACAAACAGCGCTGCTGGGATTTTCCAAAGCACTTAAGGCTCCCATGCGTTCAGGATTGGTTTCTACCTTGGCATAATCATAGATTAAATTGTCTGCCAGATAGTTATAAATATTTTCTGCTGTTTTAAGTTTAGTGGCTAAACTTTTAATTTGTTCATTATCAGTTTCCCAGTATTTTTTAGGGCCAAGATAATCTTGCAGGTTATAATCAGGATTAAAATCATAGTTTTTTTGGGGTTTAATAAAAAGTTTAGCGCTGCCAGTGGCCACAACATCAAGCTTTTCATTTGGTTTAAGTTTATACAAAGCCAGCCAGTTGCCGTCCGGATCAACTTCAATGGTGTCAGGTTCAGGGGTAATGGTTTGGTAAAATACCTGCTGGAAAGGTGAGTCCGGAGGCAGGACAATTTCATAATAGTATTCCTGTGAGTTTTTATTATTAAGGTGATAGCTGAGATCAAAGTTAAAAACCTGATAGCTGCCAAACGCGGCTGTGATGCTTTTATTCTGGACTGCCTGCTGGCTGAAATAATAGATATTATCAGAGCCGGCCTTAGTTATGCTGGTGGGAGTAGGTAAAATAAAAGCAGGATCTTCAAATATGGCTGGGATAACCAGATTAATATTGTAACTGGTTAAGTCTTCTGTTTCAGCAATCTTCGGGATAGCAATTTCAAGCACTCTGCCGTTTTTCATAGCATAGTCTTCACTCACATAACCAAGGGTAAAGGTCAAGGTATTATCTTTGCCTATAACCTTTTCTTCAAAGTTAACTTGAATGGTAGTGGTGTTTTCACCTTTGGTAACTCTGGGAATTAGGGAGCCATTACTGTCCTGAGCCCAAACATCCTTTATTTTAGTTGAACCAAGAGAAACCTGGTATTGGCTGGCATAAATATTAGCCAGCTTATTGGTTAAACTTATCCTCTGCTCTACAGCTACAGATATGTCCTTTTTTACTTTATAAGTGATTTCATAAGAAACATTAAATTCTTCCGAGGCATTGGCATGGGGAGTAAATAAGAAAAGCCAGATAAAAATAAAAATAAACTTAAAAATAAGGGTAGAAATAAAGGTAGAAATAAAGGAAAAAGAAGTAAAAGTAGGAAGCGGGTGTTTAAATCTTTGACAAGCAGACATAAAACTATTGTAAATAGTTTCTCCATTTCTGTCCAGTTAAGATCTTTTTTATGTTTGATCTAGTAAATTATAGTTGACAAGCTTTAAAATTTATCCCAAACTAAAAACAAACATAATCCATAAAAAGGAGGAATAATGCCCGTAGTCTTGTATGAGCGACAAAGAGAAATTATTGATTTTATCTCTCAGTTTATTCAGAAAAACGGTTTTGCCCCAACCCTGCAGGATATTGCCACAGCCATGGGCCTAAGTTCCCTGGCTACAGTTCATGAACACATTGAAGTATTGGTTCAAAAAGGAGTGATTAAAAAACATGGCTCGCGAAAAAACAGAAGCCTTGAGATAGTTGATGATAAACTGGCAGGTAAAAACCAGGGTGTCAGGTTGCCTATTCTGGGCTTTATTGCTGCCGGCAAACCGATTGAACCTTTCTCTGACCCCAGTGCTTATTTAAATGTTTCCCCTACTCTGGTTTCAGGAAAGAAAAGATCCTTTGTTTTACAGGTTAGGGGTGAGTCCATGATAGAAGAAGGCATTGTTGACGGTGATTTTGTAGTTGTTGAGGAAGAACATAATGTTAAAGATGGAGATATTGTGGTGGCATTGCTTGAAAACGGACTGGCTACCCTGAAAAAGTTTTTTAAAGAAGCCACCCGGGTCAGGTTAGAACCGGCCAATGCCAAAATGCAGCCTATTTATGCTACTGATGTAGCAATCCAGGGAAAAGTGATTGCAGTAATAAGAAAGTTTATAGAAAATTAGTAAAAATTTACTATCTCCTAAGTGTTACGACCTAGCCTAGTTGGCTATATATTATAACGGGTATTAGAAATTTTATTGACAATTATTTTTTAAAAGAGCCTACGGTATTTTTTAAAATTTTATTTTAAGTATTTTTAACTTATCCTATTCTATTTCTTAAGATAGTTTTACAGAAAGTATCTGTCCGGAAAGATTGGGATAGGAAAAAGAGCTAGTCACCCGTCCACTCCTCTTTCATGCGTTTTCTTGCTTGTTGAGGATGAAGTCCCTGTGAGATTAATTCTTGTGCCCTCACTACATTATACTTGTGGTGATTGCGCTCCAGTTTGGTAGTAAAAAGCTCTTCAGCATCCAATCCAAGCCTATTAATTATTTCTAAAGAGAAGATGGCCATATCCAGCATATAACCACCGGCACAGTGAGCCGTACAAGCGGCTGAATCTTGTTCAAACTCTTGGGTTTTTTGCAATAAATTTAAGTAAAGAGTTTCCAATATTTGAATCTGCTGGGAACTGGAACCATTGTTTCCTAAAATAAGCTGTCGTTCAGCCGCTATTTCCTGAACTCTTGTTAATGATAAAGAGGGTGATTGAAGATCTGCTGAGGGTAAAAAGGCCGCTCTTTGTCTTATTAAGTTTTCTATATCCAGCCCAAGTCTGTTAATAATGCCAACGGCAAAAATAAATATATCAGCAGCTTCTTTTCCGGTAGCCAAAATGTTCTTCCGGGAAGGATTTATTTCACTTTGCCTGACAGCTTCGCTAAACTCCCTTATTTCTTCCTCCAGCCTGTGTGCTTGCTGCAATGGAGACTCATCAATCCCCATATTTTTTTCCCACCAGCCTTGAATTGCCTGAGCCTCATTAATGCCCAGTGATTTTCTTGGTTTGGGCTCTAAAACTTCAATCGAGCCATGCATCTCTCTTTGACCAGCCAAAAAAACACCTACCCGATCAGGATGAACACCTACTTCATATATGTCCGTTCCTCCGTTAACTCTAAACCGAACACGCTGAACATCAGGTAAAAAAGTTGTTTCTCCCCCAACCAGGGAAGGAAGTGCATAACCAATTCTTGTTTCATTACCGGTTTGTTGAGCTGGATTGGGTGTTTCTTTATTGCTAATTGTTCTATTCCTATTTTGCTAACTGTTTTTGATTAATTTTTTTCAGTTTGTGTTGGATATACCAAACCAAAACAACAGAAACTGCCAGAACTATTAAAAGATTAAACTTATGAAAGTAGACTCCCAGAGTATTCCAGTTTTCTCCCATAATTTTACCTATATAGACTAAGACGGCAGACCAGATAAAAGAACCAACAAAGGTATAGAAGGCAAACTTTTTAAAATCCATTTTGGAAATGCCGGCTGGAAGGGAGATAAAAGTGCGGACAACAGGCAAAAGCCTGGAAGTAAAAGTAATCAGTTCGCCATGTTTTCTAAACCACATCTCTGCTTCGTCAAGTTCATATTCATAAACAAAAAGATATTTACCATATTTTTTTATGATATTTCTAACCGCATTTTCACCGCCAAAATAGCCCAGAGTATAGGCAGCTACCGAACCAATCAAACAGCCCACTCCTCCTGCCAGGCAAACCAGCCAAAAATCAAAAGTCCCGTTAGAAACCAAAAAACCGGAAAAAGGCATGATTATTTCTGAAGGTAAAGGAATACAGGCTGATTCAATTGTCATAGCCAAAACAATACCGCCGTAGCTCAACTTAGTTATTAATAAAATAATAAAATCAGCCAAAGGCTGAATTATAAAGTTAATCATAACAAAAATTTATAAACTTAAATAAACTCTTCAAGTAGCCTGGAAATATCAACTTCATCTATTTTTTTGGAAACAGCAGTTCTTTTCTCAAGCACACTAACCTGAGTATGATAGCTTGGCTTTTTCTCCTGCCAGAAAATACCGGTAGCCAGCTTGTCCTGCCTTAAAGCTTCTTTAAAAGCTTTGGTTTTATCTTTAAAGGTTTTGGGCAAAGGATAAATTTTGTCTTTATACCAGTTATCCACAGTTTGGTTTTTATTAAAGGTTACACAGGGCTGAAGAATATCAACAAAGGAAAACCCTTGATGGCCGACAGCCTTAACAATCAGACTGGTTAAACCGGAAATGTCCAGGGCATAACCCCGGGCGGCAAAAGTGGTATTGTTTGCCAAGGCCAGGGCTAAAGGATTTAAAGGCTCTTCAATTGAACCTTCGGGCGTAGATTTGGTTATAGTGCCTTTGGGAGTGGTGGGTGAATACTGACCGGTTGTTAAAGAGTAAAGATAGTTGTCATGAACAAGGACAGTAATATCGTGATTACCTCTCATTAAGTTTATAAAGTGCTGCAAGCCTTCACCATAACAGGCACCGTCGCCAATTACGGCAATAACAGGAAGTTTATGATTGGCAAGTTTAACACCCACGGCTGGAGGCAGAGCTCTTCCATGCAGGGCATGGAAAGTAAAGGTAGAGATAAAGTCTGCCATATTGCCGGCACAACCCACATCAGTAACAATAACCACTTCATAAGGTTTAAAATTAAGCTGCTGCAGGGCATTTTTTAAACTGGCCAGTACGCCAAAGTTACCGCAGCCGGGACACCAGGTTGGAGCAATAGAAGTTTGATAGTTATATTTTTTCATTTTTAAGTTAACTTATTAATAATTTCTTCCGGATAAAAAGGCCGGCCATCATACTTCAGCAGCGGTTGGGTATCTATGCCCAGTTCCTTTTTGATCAGCTGTCCCAGCTGAGCCGTACTGTTGCATTCCAGACAGACAACCTTTTTACTGTTTTTAATGAAATCAAGCACCTGTTTTTTGGGAAAAGGCCAGAGCCAATTTAAGTGGAGAAAGTTAACCTGTGGCAGGTTTTTTAAAGCCTCCAATACCACCGGTTTGTTTGAACCCCAGGAAATAAGACTGAGTTTGGCTTTTTGAGGGCCAAATGTCTGCTGAGGCGGAATTTCATCCTGAATCTCATCTAGTTTTTTAGCTCTTTTATTCATCATCAGTTTTCTTGTTTTTGGATCTTCAGTAGTTAAACCATACTCATCGTGTTCATAACTATTGCAGCAATAAGTACTATTTTTTTGTCCTGGAACCGATCTGGGAGAAACACCGCTTTTGGTTAGTTGGTATCTCTTGTAAATATGGGCTGATAAATAGCTCTTTTTAATAAAGGAAAACCTTTGGTTTAAGTGTTTGGCCGGAAACGGATCAACAGCATAGTCATTTTCTGAAATAAACTTATCAAGGAGAATAAAAACCGGCAGCTGATATTTTTCTGCCAGCTCCAGAGACTCTTTGGTCTGAATAAAAGCTTCATTGGCATCCCCCGGGGCAAGCACAATTTTGGGATACTCATCATGGCCAATATTTAAAACAAATTGCAAGTCTGATTGAGCTGTCCAGGTCGGCATGCCTATCCCCGGCCCCGGCCTCATGGAGTTGACTATGACCAGGGGTGTTTCCGATACTCCTGATAAGGTTACCCCTTCAGCCATCAAGCATAAACCCCCTCCTGATGTACCTACCATACTTCTGGCACCGGCAAAAGAAGCCCCAATAGCCATATTAACAACGGAAATTTCATCTTCTGCATGTTTAACCAAAATACCGGTATCTTTAGCTTTAGCAGCCAGATAATGAAGAATTGAGGTTGCCGGTGTCATCGGGTAAGCAACATAAAACTGCAGTCCGCCAGCAATAGCACCCAGGGATGCAGCTTCATTGCCGGTTAAAACCATTCTTGTGGTGACGTCTTTGGGTACTTTAATTTTAAGTTTGTATTTAGAAAAATTATCTTTGGTAAACTGCCCGCCTGCTTCTACCACTTTTTGGTTTATTTCGACAATTTCCATCGATTTTCGTTTAAAAGCATTTTTAATAATTTCTTTTAAACTGGTTACAGGCAAATCAAGCAAGGCGAGGGTGGCAGCCAAGGAAACCATGTTGGCCATAATCGGAGTCCCGCCGGCCTGAGTGGCGATTTTAATAAACTCAATCCCCAGGTACTTGCCTTTAAGCTGTCCTTTTGGCAGTTTAAAATCTCCAGGATCATAAAGGATTAAGGAAGACGTGGTTAGTTCATCCTGGTGAAGGAGAATTGTTTCTTGATTTAAGGCAATTAGAATATCGATTTGTTTAACTTGAGAATAAACCTGTTCGACACCGACATGAAGCTGGTAAGTGTTGTGTCCGCCCCTGACAAGTGAAGGATATTCGCTGTAACCAAAAACCCTAAACCCTAACCTGGTTAAAGATTTAGCTAAGGTCAAACCGGAAACTTTTATGCCTTCCCCTGCCGAACCGCCGATTTTAATATTAAAGCTATCTTTCATCTTTTCTAAATTTTAAGTAAATAAAAAAGATATGTCAACCTTGAACAGGAACTTTCAGCAGTTTGTCAAAATAAAGGTTAAGCTGTTTGTCGGTAACTGAATCTGGATCAACAGCAGTAAGGCCGGCAACTGCTTGTTCCAGCTTCAGGCCATAATTTTCAAGCTGGCTAAAATCTTTGCCGCCCCTTCTTTTTTCCAGATCCTTAACTCTTTGGGACAAAGTTAAAACTCCTTTGGGTCCAATCCTCATATCACAGTAAATCGCAATCAAAGACTCCAGATCTTTTTCCTTTATTAACCTGGGAATAAAATGCCATTTAAGATTTTTAAGAATTTTGATACAGCCAGAACCGGCTTTAAAAAATCGGGCAGCTTTTACAGTGGCCCAATGTTCATCACTGCCGAAATTTGTTTTGATAAAACTTTGCATGCTTTCAAGTTTTTTTACAGGAATCTTTGGCATATTAAATTTAGCCTGAGTCTCAGGCTTAAAGTTTACAGGCTTGCAGATATCATGAAGCAAACAGGCTAAAACTAGAGCTTTTTTATTAATACGTTTGCCTTTCCAATTAGTAGTTAAAAGGCTTGCCAAAGCTCCCACCCGCAGCATATGTTTTTGTAGATTGTCAGGTGTCTGAAACTTATTATAAAGCTGTTTGATAGTCATTTCTTAACTATAATTATAACAAGATAAACATATTTATAAACTTTAGGTTAATTTTACTGTTTAAAATTTGTTATAATCTTTTTATTAAATTTATTAAAGCATAAATATGGCTGAAGAACAGACTTGTGAAGTTGCTTATGAAGAATCAGGTAAAACGCCAATTCAGTTGGTAGAAGATTACATTGGTTTTTTTCCTGAAAATATCCATGGTTGTTTAAAAGAAGTAGCAGAATTTTTTTCTTTTAACAGATATAGTGTTTTTATAAATTTAATTGACACCCATACGGTTTTAAGATTCAGCAAAAAATATGCTGAAAAAGAAGCTTTGTTTTTTATGAAAATCCCTAGGCAAAATATGCCCAACAACCCTTATGCTAATAAACCGGGATTTTCTTTTTCTTTTCCAGACAGGGATTTGTTTTATAGTTGTTTTTTTGAAGAAAAAAAAGGGGGAGGATTTGAAATCGCGGAAATAAACGATGGTTTAAGATTTCCTGGAATAGTTGTTTCTCAGCGAGTTAGAGATGGAGAGGAAACAAAAACTTTAGAGTGGAGAGATGCAGAGGCAGCTCAAACTCTTCAGTTAATGCACCACAGTCCATTGCAGACCCGTTTTAAAAATAGATCTAATCCTGCTACTCCAGGTCAGGCTTTGAGTATGTTTATGCCCCTAATGCTTCAGTAATCTTCTAAAGTTGAAGTGTCTCCTAAAGGCAGGCCCAGTTCCTTGGCTTTAAGCAGGCGCCTCATAATTTTTCCCGATCTTGTTTTGGGTAGTTTATCCGTAAACTCTATTTCTCTGGGGTAAGCATGTCCGGCTAAATGTTTTTTAACATAGGTTTGGATCTCTTCTTTCAGTTTTTCTGAAGGTTTTTCACCTTTTTTCAAAGTTACAAAAGCTTTGATTAACTCTCCCCTTAAAGGATCCGGTTTACCGATTACCCCGGCCTCAATAATTTTAGGATGAGAAACCAGAGCCGATTCCACTTCAAAAGGACCTACTCTTTCCCCCGAGGTTTTAATGACATCATCAGCTCTGGAGATAAACCAAAAGTAGCCATCTTCATCTTTAAAGGCCTTATCTCCGGTTAAATACCAGTTTTTTAAAAAGTAGCTTTGATATTTTTCCGGCCGGCGCCAAATCTTAAGCATCATTGACGGCCAGCCTGGTTTTAAGGCAAGATTACCTTCTTTATAAGGACCAACCGGTTGCCCCTGGTTGTTGATGACCTCTGCCTTGATGCCGGGAACAGGTTTGCCCATTGAGCCTGGTTTTATATCCAAACTTGGGTAGTTAGCAATTACAATCCCTCCTGTTTCCGTTTGCCAATAGTTATCGTGAAAAGGCAGACCAAAAGCTTTTTGGCCCCAGTTTACAGCTTCCGGATTTAAAGGTTCGCCTACGCTGGCTAGATGTCTTAAACTGGAAAGATCATACTTTTTAACCAGTTCTGTTCCTGAAGCAGCCAGCATTCTTATGGCTGTGGGAGCAGTATACCAGACAGTTACCTTATACTCCTGAATCAGGTCATACCATTTAGCCGGATCAAACCTGCCTCCATAAACCAGGGTTGAAGAGCCGATACACCAGGTCCCCAGAATTTCATAGGCAATGCCCGTTACCCAGCCCGGATCAGCGGTACACCAATATACATCAGTATCTTTAATGTCCAACACATATCTGGCGCTAATGCATTCATGGAGCAGGGCCTTGTGTTGATGGACTACGCCTTTTGGCTTGCCGGTAGTTCCGGAAGTATAAAGCATAAATGCAGGATCAGTGGGTTTCATAGAGGCAAGATGAAGTTTTTCCAACGCTTTTTCCATTAAAGGATAAAACCAGGTATAAGAATTTTTCCCTGGTTTTTTAAGTTTGGCTTCCTTCATAAAGGCTGTTCTATTTTCTTCATCAATTAAGATAACTGTTTTTAAATTGGGTAGATTTTGTTTTATCTTTTGGACCCTAGGATAAAGCTGGGGTGTAGTGATAAGGATTTTGGCATCTGAGTTTTTAAGCCTGTCTTCCAATGCCTGGGGTCCGAAAGCAGAAAAAAGAGTTCCGGCAATAGCTCCGATCTTTAAAATTCCCAAAAAGCAGAAATAAAGCTCAGGAATCCTGGGCAGAAAAAGAAATACCCTGTCTCCCCTGCCAACCTCAAGGTTTTTAAGCAGGTTACCTACTTTGTTGGAAAGAAGAGACAGTTCCTGAAAGGTAAGCTTTATCTCTTCACCTTCTTCTCCTTCCCAGTATAAAGCGACTTTATTTTTTCTAAAGTTTTGGGCGTTAACATCACAGACAGTATAAGCGGCATTAAAGCCGCCGTCAGGCAGGTTTTCAAACTTCTTGGCTTCATCAAAGTAGGAAAAAGAGTCATAAGTTTTTTGATAATCTTTTAAATTAGGTTCAAAGTTTAGTTTTTTGACAATTGGTTTGGTTTTCATATATTCCTTATAAGCCCGTTATGAGCTCCTAATTTTTGAATGACGCTGCTGGAATTTTTAGCTGCAAATATCATGGCTTTTTTTATAGATTGGGTTTTTAAATACTCCCCCAGAAAGCCTGAGGCCCAGGCGTCTCCGGCTCCGGTAGTGTCAACCACTGTTTCTGCTTTTAAAATTGGCTGATAATAGATTCCATCCTGAGTATAGGCAAAACTGCCTTTAACATCATGGGTAACCAAGAGCAGAGGAAGCTTTAGTTTTTGAGCAAAATTAGTATGTTTAAAGTCAAAATCAGGGGCATTACCCCCAAAAATATCCGCCAGTTCATGGGCATTAAGGTGTAAAACATCTGTTAGTTTAAAATAATCTTTAAGGTAGCTAAAGCCTTTAAAATATTCAGTCCCATGAAGGGATAAAAATACTTTCATGCCCGAGTTCTTGGCTTTTTTAATAATTTTAAGCTTTTTTTCTTTGCTCAGTTTGGCCAGGGAAAAAAGAACAAACCAGTCCCTTTTGACAAACTCTTTTTCTACACCCCTGTCAAGTTCAAGCTGGTCAGCATCAGATCTAAAATTAATAATGGTTCTCTCCCCTTCCGGGGTTAAAAGAATACTTGATAAGGGAGTTTGCTTGGCCTTCATTTTTACCAAGTTAGTTTTAACCTTTTCTTGTTTTAGATTTTTCAAAAACTGTTTGCCAAATATGTCCGGTCCAATATGGCTCCATAAACAAACATCAAATCCTTGCCTGGCAAGTGAGATAGCACAGTTGCTGCCTCCGCCTCCATAAAACTGAAAAAACTCTTCCGGCACATACTTGCCGCCAAAAGCCAAAGAGATACGGCCATTTTTAGTCCGCTGGGAAAAGACTTTCCCTTTAAAAACCAGGTCAACAACGCTGCTGCCGCTAACCAAAATTTTTTGTTTCATATTAAACTTTTTCCCGTCATAGTGCTTGGTTTAGGAATCTGACCTAATTTTAAAATAGTAGGAGCAATATCAGCCAGGATGCCGCCGGGCAGATTTAACTGTTGGGCCTGGTTTTGTTTATTAACCATAATAAAAGGAACCGGAAAAGTGGAGTGTTTTGTATCTATCTGCCCCGTGTTTAAATCCAGCATTTCTTCTACGTTACCATGATCAGCAGTAATCAGACAAGTTCCGCCCAAATTAGTAACCAGATTTACAACTCTTCCCAAGCATTGGTCAACAACTTCACAGGCCTTAATGCCGGCTGCTAAAGTCCCGGTGTGCCCTACCATATCGGGATTGGCAAAGTTAACCAAGATAAAATCATAAATATTAAGCTTAACTCTTTTTTCCAACTCTTCGGTTAAGGTAAAGGCAGACATTTCCGGTTGCTGGTCATAGGTTTGCACTTTTGGAGAAGGAATAACTGCCCAATCTTCGCCGGGAAAAGGAGTTTCCCTTTTGCCATTAAAAAAATAAGTCACATGTCTTTCTTTTTCTGTTTCTGCTATATGAAGCTGACGCCAGCCGTTTTCTGCTAAAATTCTTGCCAGCGGCATGCTTACCTGATCTGGCGGAAAAATATTTAATACCGGTAGCCCCGGTTCATACTCAGTCATGGTGACAAACAGCAGGTTATTTAAGATTTTGTTTCTTTTAAATGTAGAAAACTGTTTACCCTCATCTTCGTACTGTTTTTTGCCATACTTTTCTGCGTAAGGGTCAAAAGCTGCTTTTTTAATCAGCATGCTTTCAAAGTCAGGCAAAACAAAGGCTTTTGTCAGTTGTCTGGGACGGTCAATACGAAAGTTAAAAAAGACCACTGCATCATTATCCTG
>DBQG01000008.1:40932-56953 GCA_002305125.1 Patescibacteria group bacterium UBA1400
TTTCCCTTTTGCTTCGGTAAGTGCTTCATAGGCAAGCTGAGTTCTTTCCCAGCGGTTATCTCTGTCCATGCTATAAAAACGGCCGATTAAACTGGCAATCTCACCTATGCCGTCCTGTTTTGTCTGTATCTCAATCTGTCTTAAATATTGAACGCTTGAGGTAGGAGCCGAGTCCCGGCCGTCAGTAA
Source organism: Patescibacteria group bacterium UBA1400 (assembly GCA_002305125.1). Lineage (GTDB taxonomy): Bacteria > Patescibacteriota > Microgenomatia > UBA1400 > UBA1400 > UBA1400. Next base: position 41,121 of record DBQG01000008.1, read on the forward strand.
ACAAGTGGAGAAAAATATTTCTTACTCCCTCTTGTTTATAAAAGTTAAGTAGGGCTGATAAATGATCAAGGTTAGAATGAACACCTCCAGAACCTATCAGACCCATTAAGTGCAGGTTGGAATTATTTTTTTGTATGTGTTCAACTGTTTTTTTTAGAGCGATACTTTTAAAAAAGGTACCGTCAGCAATAGAAGTATTAATTTTGGGCAAAGATTGAGCCACAATTGAGCCGGCGCCAAGATTAAGGTGGCCGGCCTCACTATTACCAGGTTCCCCTCCTGGCAAACCGACTGATTCTTCCGAGGCCTCAAGTTGAGTATGGGGACAGGTATTAAGCCAGGTAGTAAGATTGGGTGTCTGGGCTTGAGTAATAGCATTTCCGGCTGAAGGAGGAGCTATTCCCCAGCCATCTAAAATAATCAGGCAAATTGGTTTGGAAAAGTTCTGATTCATTAAGGATTATTTTAAGTTTTCTTGTTCAATTTTAAGCAGCCGATTATATTTTATCACCCTTTCACCGCGGCTAGGAGCACCAAATTTAATATAATCGGCCCCAACTCCTACGGCAAAATCCGCTACAAAGTCATCATTTGTTTCTCCGGAACGATGGGAAATAATAATTTTCAAATCAGCCTCTTTAGCCGCCTGAATTACTTTAATAAGATCAGTAATGGTTGCCCTTTGGTTGGGTTTAACCAGTAAAGCTGAACAGGCTTGTTTGCTTATAGCTTTTTTAAGTCTTTCCAGGTTGGTGGCCAAAAGATCATCGCCAATAATAACTGTATTTTTGCCGACTGCTTTTTGTAATTTGTGCCAGGCATCCCAGTCTTCTGAATGTAATGGATCTTCCAGAGAAAACAAGTGGTATTGCTTATTGAGATCTTCATAGTATTCAATAAACTCGTCAGGAGAAAATGACTGAGCTCTATCCTTAATAGTATACTTGCCGTTTTTGTAAAAAAAGCCGGCAGCTACATCTAAACCTAAAAAAACATCATCAGTTAAAATGTACTTAGTTTCTTTAATGGCCTGGGTAATAATTTCCACCGCATCAAGATTGGTAAATAAGTTAGGAGCATAGCCTCCCTCAACGCCGACAGAGTGAATAGCTCCCCGGTACTCCAAGGCTTTACCTAAAGCTTGGTATATTTCTTCTCCGCACTGTAAGGCTTCATGATAAGGTTTTCTGGTAGAAGGAATGACATGAAACTCCTGAAAATCCAAGTTGCCAGCCCCATGCTGGCCGCCATTTATAACATTAAAAATTGGTGAGGGAATAACCGGTTTGTCAACAAACTTATATTTTGCCTGAATATAGGCATAGTTTGACATATTATAAGAAGCTGCAGCAGCCTCTAATACTCCCTGAGAAACAGACAGGAGAGCATTTCCTCCCAGTTCAGCCTTATTTTCAGTCGGATCAAGACTGTTTAGCACCTCGTCAACCTTTCCCTGATAAGATGCATCCATACCGATTATTTTCGGAGCAATAACTTTGTTTACATTATCTACAGCCTTTAAAACGCCAAGACCGTTAAATCTTTTCGGATCTTCGTCTCTTAACTCGACAACTTCATACTTACCCACTAAAGCTCCTGAAGGAATAGCAGCTGTTCCAAAACTTCCGTCTTCTAAAATAACTTCTGTTTCAATAGTGGGATTACCGGCGGAATCTAAAATTTCTCTTGCTTGAACCTGTTTTACTTTCATTTTCTTTTTTCTTTAACAAGGCTTGTTTCAGCCTGATAAACAACTTCTCTGGTTTTTTCAATCATGTCAGGAGTAACAGAAACACTGGTGATTCCCCAATCAACCAGTTTTTTAGTTAACTGAGGATATAAAGACGGTGCCTGCCCACAAACAGAGCAGGTAATTTTTTGTTTATGGCAGGTAGTAATTATCTTTTCCAAAGCCCATAAAACAGCCGGATCAAGCTCGTTAAACTCAGACGACACTTTCTCATTATCTCTATCAACACCTAAAAGCAACATGGTTAAATCATTGGTGCCAATGGAAACTCCGTCAATTCCCAAGTTTATAAACTCATCTAAAAGAATAACATTGGAAGGTATTTCCACCATCATCCACAAATGAAAAGAAGGTGAACGGACCAGGCCGCTTGAAGCCACAATTTTTTTAACTTCTTTTAAATCTTCAACTCTTCTGACAAACGGGATCATCAACCACAGGTTTTTTAAACCATGTTTGTTTCTGACATTTTTAATCGCCTCAAGCTCCAGTTCAAATACCTGCTCATCTTTAATATAGCGGTAAGCTCCCCTGAAACCGATCATAGGGTTGGCTTCTTCTTCTTCAAACTGAGCGCCACCTTTAAGATTCTTGTATTCATTGGTTTTAAAGTCAGTGGCCCTGTAAACAACCGGCTTGTTGGCAAAAGCTTCACAAAAAGTTTTTAAACCCTCTGTTAGCTTATCAACAAAAACTTTCTGTTTTTTGTCTTTGATGAGTTTTTTGGGATGAACGCCAATGGTTTGAGAGATCATAAACTCTGCCCGCAGTAAACCAACGCCGTCAACATTTCTCTTGGCAATTTCTGAGGCAAGTTCAGGTTCACCCAAATTTACATAAACTTTAGTGGCGGTTTTAAGGTTTTTTTGCAAGGCTTGAGCCTCTTGTTTTAAAATATTGGCCTCAGCAATGGCAGTTTTTGAAGCCTTATCAATACCACCCTTAAATACTTGTCCGGTAGTGGCATTAACAGTTATAACCATGTTGTTTTTAATTACCTTAGTGGCTTCTTCTGCTCCAACGATGCAGGGAACTCCAAGCTCTCTTGAAACAATGGCTGCATGTGAAGTCTGGCCGCCCTTATCAGTAACAATGGCAGCTGCTTTTTTCATGGCCGGGACAAAATCAGGAGTGGTCATCTCAGCCACCAGAATATCTCCCTTGAGAATCCGGGAAAGCTGTTTAACTGAAGTTAATACCTTGGCATAACCGCTGACAATGCCGGGGCTGGCTCCATCGCCCTTACAAAGCAAAGGCAGGTCGATTTTAACCTCTTTTTGTTTTTGAGATTCTTTTATTTTTTCAATGGTGGTAATTGGCCTGGTTTGAAGGATATAAAGCTTACCGTTTTCCAAAGCCCATTCAATATCCTGGGGGAAGAAGTAATGTTGTTGGAGTCTTTTGCCCAGTTTTGCCAGCTGGATAATATACTTATCGGCAATTTTTTGTTTGCTTTGGAGGCTAGTTTTGACTTTAACTTCTTTAGTGACAGTACCTGATTTGATTAATTGAACATCCTGAGTGTTTACTTGTTTTTTAACAATTTTAAAGTTGTCTTTTTGGACCTGGTAATGGTCCGGAGTTACCTGTCCCTGAACAATCATCTCTCCCAACCCCCATATGGCTTCAATGATAATTTTTTTCTTGTCATTAGTGACAGGGTTGATGGTAAACATAACTCCGGAACTTTCTGACTGAATCATTTTCTGTACCGGAACGGCAATGCCGACCTTAAAATGATCAAACTTCTTTTCTTCCCGGTAAAAGATAGCTCTGGGAGTAAACAAAGAAGCCCAACATTGGCGGACTGTATTTATTAAGTTTGCTTCCCCTTTAATATTAAGGTAGGTTTCCTGCTGTCCGGCAAAAGAAGCATCAGGCAAATCTTCAGCTGTGGCTGATGATCTGACCGCCACCAGACAATGTTTAAGACCGGATAGCTTCTCATAGTAAGAAATGATTTCTTTGGCCAGATCCTGAGGAACATCTCCTTTAAGAACAATGCTTTTTATTCTTTGAGAAGCTTCGGTTAGTTGCCTGGGATCATGAACATTGGTGGTTTGCAAAACCTGCTTTATTTTTAGCTGAAGATTATTTTCGGCAATAAAATAGTAGTAGGCTTGAGAGGTAACAATAAAACCGTTGGGAACCGGAAAACCCGCCTGAGTAATCTCGCCCAAATTAGCACCTTTACCCCCAACCAGGCTTCCTTCATCTTTGCCAACATCTTTAAACCAGGCTAAGTATTTTTTATTTATCATAGGGCAGTTGAGTTTTTAATTCTTGTTTAAAATAGTCAACCCAGGGAATGGGGGTAGGGTCAAGATTATTAAGCATAGAAAGGTAAAAGCTGATAAAACTGCCTATCTGAATGATTTCAAACACCTGGCTAAGTTTATTTTCTCCTGTTAACATGATTTCTGAATGTTCAAAGCCGTATTTATCCAGAACTTTTTTGGTAATTTCAATCCTTTTCTGGTTTTGGGGATGGTAAAGACTGCTTTTGGCAAAGATAAAGTGGAAGTTTTGTATGTTTGCAGCAGGAAATTTCATGCCTTCAAGCAAATGATGATTTAACTCAGGAATTTCAAAATAAAAGCTCAAGTGTTTGGCGTTTTCATTGATTTGGTTGCGCCAGACATGCAGAGCCCCCATTAAAAATTCCGCTCCAATCAGGATTGGAATTCGGGACTCAAGTTTTAAAGCCAGCCTTTTGGCCTGATTGCTTTCCTGGTTAACATTATAATCATGTTTTTCTTTAACTGTTTTTACAAAAGAGGAAAGCTTTTGGACCTGTTCATCTTCAAGGCTGAGCAGTCCTGCTTTGGAAAGAAGAATAATCATGCCTAGGATTTGATAACCGATACTCATTCTTGGCTGGTTGCTGGGATTGTATTTAGGTTGAAAATCAAAATAACCAGGTAAGTTATTTTCTTTGGCAAAACTTGACAACTGGCCTCCTTGAGAAAAAACCATTTTTTTAGCCAGCTTGGCTCCCTCTTGTTTGGTAGAGTTTACGATTTCTTCGGTTCCGCCTGAGTAACTGGAGAAGATTAAAAGAGTCTTCTCATCAATATAAGCAGGAAGGTCATAACTGCCAAGCGGAATTATGGGAACTTTAAGCTGGTCAGAAAAAAGGCTTTGGGCCACTCTTGCACCCAGTCTTGACCCTCCCATGCCATTTACAACCACTTTATTAATATTTTGATAATCAGCGGGAACGTTAACATTTTTAAGATCATCTAAGGTTTGCTGAAGCTGGAGGTAAAGTTCCTGAACAGAACCAAGTAAGTTTGATCTGTCCAGGGCTTTGATTTGTTCCAAATTATCAAGTTTTGACATAATTTAATTAAACACGTTTTAAAAGCTAGTGGCAAGTGCTTAAAGATATCTAATTCTTGAATTTCTTTTTTTTAAGTCTATTGGGGGAAAGCCGGGCTAGGTCAATTTTTTTACTAAGTCAAAATAGGCAGTAAACCCATATGGATATTAGAAATTGTCCCCCCGTTTTATAATTATTCTTCTGCCGGCTTTCCTCCCAGGGATTTTATCAGCTTGATTATGCCCTTTTTTTTCTGTTCCAGGATTTTGGGGTTGTCAGCCTCAATATTCAGCCTTAAAAGGGGTTGAGTATTTGACGGTCTTATATTTATCCAATGGTCAGAAAACCAGATGGAAACTCCGTCTAGCCAGTCAATAGACTGGGCCTTTGGCTGAAGATGCTTTTCTATGGCTTTCATTACCTTCATCTTATCTTTAACTTCAAAGTTTGTTTCTTCAATTGAAGGATACTTGTTAAACTCAGCTACTATTTGGGATAAAGCTTTATTTTTCTGGGAAATAACTTCAAGAGCCAGCAACATAGCTACAAAAGCGCTATCGGCAAAGTAATTGTCTCTAAAATAATAGTGACCTGAATGTTCACCAGCAAAATAAGCTCTATGTTTTCTCATGGCTTCTTTAATAAGAGTATGACCCACCCTTACCCTTATAGCTTTACCTTTGTTTTTTTCTACAGTTTCGGGCACAACTCTTCCTGTAACCGCATTATATAAAATAGTCTCGCCCTTATGTTTTTTAAGGATGTTTTCTGCCAGCATAGCGGTCGTAACAGTACCGCTAACAAGGTTTCCCTTTTCATCAATCAGGTACATCCTGTCCCCGTCGCCATCAAAAGCAATTCCTAAACCGGCTTTTTCTTTTATCACTCTTTTTTTAATTTCCTTGGTTGCGTCAGGCAATAGTGGATTGGGTATATGATTGGGAAAACTACCGTCCAGGGTAAAATACATAGGTATAACCTGAATTGGCAAAAACATAGCAAACTTGGGAATCATATAACCGGCCATGGCATTGCCGGCATCAACCACCACTTTAAAAGGTTTTATCTTATCTAAATGAACAAAACTTAGACAATGCCTTACAAACTCCATACTTAAATCTTTTTGGGTTAGCTTACCTGGTTTTTTGGCCGAGGCAAACTTCTTATCTGACAGAGCCAAATCCCTTATGTCATAAATGCCACTATCTCCAGAAACAGCAATAGCGCCTTTTTTAACCAGTTTAAAGCCATTGTACTGGGATGGATTATGGGATGCAGAAACAGCCAAAGCCAAATCATAACCCATTTTCCCGGCGGCAAAGTAGGCCATATCAGTACTGATTAAACCTAAATCAACCACATTAACTCCTTGATCTAAAAGGCCATTGGTTAAATTGCCGGCAATTTCATTTCCTGTTAGTCTCATATCACGCCCAACCGCCACTGTTTTGGGCTTAAAAAGACTGGCTAAAACCTGGCCCAGCCTAAAAGCTCCCTTGCTATCAAGTTCTTCAGGAACAACAGCTCTAACGTCATAATCTCTAAAGATATTGGCTTTAATCATCTTTCTCCTTTGCTTTTTGCTATTTATTTTATTATTTTTGCTCTCTTATCTTAACCAGGAAACAAAGAGTAAATCAAGATGCCAATCAAGAGGCATCAGACTTTTTCCGGTTTTGATGTCTATATCAATATGTAAAAGTTTTTTATAAATTTGTAAAAGATCTTTGAGGGAAAACTTATTTGCCTGAGAAGCCAACTTTTTCTGCTGCCATGGAGCGCCGCCAATTCCTTTTTCACCCAAATCTTTAATCAGAATAAGATTCAAAATTTGTCTTGCTAGCAGAAAAAAAATCAATTCTGACGGTTGGTTTTTAAGACACTGATGATAAGTGCTTAATACAGAAATGATGTTACCGGGGATAAAAGAGTCCAGAAGTTTAAAAATCAGCATCGGCAGTTCAAAAGCCTGTATCTGCCAACCTTTTAACCATCTGGTAGTAGTTCCGGGAATCTTTTTAGCTTCCCAAAAAATTAACTCATCAACAGTTCCATCTTTTTTTAAAAAAGTTAAAATCTTATCTTTTTCCTTAGAACTGGGCCTGGAGAAGAAGTTTTCAATCACAACTGTTTTTTGAGCAGAAAAAAATGTTTCTGATCTTAATGCCAGTTTTAAATCACTTAAGACAAGAGCTTTTCCCTCCAACCTTACTATGTCTTTTTTTTCACCTTTGGCTTTATTCACCAGCTCTAAAAGTTTTCTTCTGCTTTCTGTTTGATTTTCGCCATGAAAAAGATAGATCATTTTTTGAAAAATATGTTAAAAAGCTTATTAACAGTCCTATTGTCTATTTTAACACGGCCTCTACCTCTGTGAGGAAGTAAGGCTCCGGAAAATGTTTTAGGAATATGCATTAGTTCATGAATTAGAATTTTTGTCTGATTTTCTTCTGATAAATGATCAAATTTTTCTGAAATAACTTCAATACAGTAATGAGGTTTAATTTTTAAGGCTTTTTGCCAGATTGTCGGTAGGGACCAAATTCTAGCATAGGCTCTGGCCTTGCTTCCCTGACTGCGAAAGCAGACAATTTTTTCCGAATCAATGTGGTTAAAAGGAAGCTTGGGAAGAATTTTTACTATTCGTTTTTTAATATCTGGAGCCAAATTAAAATCCATACATTTCCTTATAAAAATTTAAATCTAATCAGTTTTAACAAATTCAGATAGTTTTGTAAACCAAGCTGTTTACGTTAACCGGCTGGTTTACTTTTAAGCCAATAGTTTGTTCTTTTTCAGCGGTTTTTATTTGTTGGTGTTCATGTAGCATTAAAGTAATGCTTTGAGTAAATTCACCGTCTTTGCTAACAATCCTTACCTTGTCTCCCAGGCTTAGATTGCCTGTGAGCTTTAAAATGGCAATGTTTATCTTATCGTAGTAATGGGTAACTTCTCCAACTTTAAAATCAGTCAATTAACTATCCCCTTTAACTGATAAGAATAAAAGCTAAATACTATATATAGTATAACATCCGTCTAGTTATCAGCCAATCAGTAATCAGTCAATAGTATTTTTATTAAAAAACAAATGTATTTGTATAAAATAGGCTTTTAATTCATATTTTGTTCATATTGACTGATTACTTATTATGTAGTAAATTTTGATCGCTAGGTTTTTTATGGCTAAAAAAGAGCAAACCAAGGAAAGTAGCTTAAAAACTCTTTTGCAGGCATTAAATACTGCCTGGAGTTTGGGTTTTATGATCGTAACGCCGGTAATAGTGTTAAGTTTTTTAGGTCTATTTTTAGATAAAAAAATGGGGACAACTCCCTTTTTAACCATCGGGGGGCTGTTTTTAGGAACAATAGCAGGAATAATTATTGCTATTAAAGAGGTTAAAAAAATTTTAAAATAGTATATAATAAATACAGATCTTAAATTTAAGCTAACTCAAAATAATGGCTAGTCTACATATATCAGTTGCGGCTGAATCATTAATAAACATAGGTGGTTTTTCCATCAGCAATTCTTTATTGGTTACTTTTATTGTAACCATTCTTTTGATTATTTTCGCTTTTTGGTTTAATAACCAGGCTAAAAAGGAAGAACATTCTTCCTTTTTTGTTTTAATGCAAACTGTTTTTACTGGACTACTTGGTTTTTTTGAAGGTGTTGCTGGTAAAAAAGCCCAGCAGTTTTTTCCCTTGCTAGCCACTTTTTTTATCTTTATTATGATTTCAAACTGGAGTGGACTTCTGCCTGGTGTAGGCAGCATTGGTATTAATGAAGAGGTTCATGGTCAAAAGCTTTTTATCCCTCTTTTTAGAGGGCCTACAGCCGACATTAATGCCACTTTAGCCTTGGCAATTATAACCGTTATTGCTGTTCAGTATTTTGGCATTAAAAATCTGGGCTTTTTCACTTACATGAAAAAATATATTAACTTTTCCGGTCCAATAGATTTTTTTGTGGGGATCTTGGAAATAGTTTCTGAGTTTGCTAAAATCATGTCGTTTGCATTCAGGTTGTTTGGAAATATTTTTGCCGGCGAGGTGCTTTTAACAGTAATGGCAGCTATTCTGCCTTTTCTGGCTCCATTGCCCTTTTTAGGCTTGGAGCTTTTTGTCGGCTTTATCCAAGCTCTGGTGTTTACTATGTTATCATTAGTATTTATGTCAGTTGCGACCATGTCGCATGATCATTAAAAAACCATAATTAAACAAAGGAGGTGAATTATGGCAGACGCAAGTACATTATTTGGTCCAGGAATGACCATCGCTTTAGGAACTATAGCTCCGGCTTTGGCTATTGGTATGATGGCCTCAAAAGCAATGGAAGCTACAGGAAGAAATCCTGAGGCAGCTAATGAAATCAGGACCTCGTTAATTTTAGCAATTGCTTTTGCTGAGGCTATTGCTATTTACGTTCTGGTTATAGCCCTTATCATTAAATTTGTGTAAGGAAGGATTATGGAACAATTAGGCATTAATCTTACCAGTTTAATCGCCCAAATAATAAACTTTGCCATCCTTTATTTTGTTCTAAAAAAGTTTGTTTTTGATTCAATAGTAAAAATGGTTCAAGAACAAAGAAAAAAGAAAAAGGATATTGAAGTAAAATCTAAGCAGATTGAAAAAGAATATCAGAGCTTAGAACAAAAAAAGGAAAAAGAGTTAGCTAGAACCCAAAAACAGACTACCGAGCTGATTGCTGAAGCTAGAAAAGAAGCAGAGGCGGTCAGGAAAGAAGTTCTTGATAAAGCTAACAGTGAGGCTAAAAAAATTCAGGAAAACGCCAAACTTGAACTTAAACAGCAGGAGCAGGAAATGAAAGAAAATGTTCAGGATTATACTGCCTCCCTGGCTGTAAAAATGGCCTCTCAGCTTATTGGTAAATACTTGGGCAAAAAAGAACAGGAACAATTGGTAAATCAATCAATTAAAGCTTTAAACAAAACTAAGTTATAAAAAGTAGTAAAGGGAGAAGGATAAGAATGGTAAACTACTCAGGTAACAACTCTAAAATTAAAAAGCTTATTAAGCTTTTGAAAAGGCTTGACAGGCAAACTAAGGGTGAAGAAAAAGCTCTGGAAGCTATTAATTTGTGGCAAAAACAAAATAAAACCAATATTGCCACGGTGATTAGTGCTGTTCCTTTATCAGAAGATCAGCTACAAACAATTGAGCAACAGCTGTCTTTAATGACCGACGATAAGGTATTGGCTGTTAACAAGATTGATAAACAAATTCTGGGGGGGTTAAAAATTATTATTGGTTCAAAAATTATTGACTCAACACTGGCTGGTAGATTGCAGCAGTTTGAGAAAAAAGTGAGACAGTTCAATGACTAAAAATAATAATATTGATTCATTAATCAAAAATTTAGAAAAAGAAGTTAAGGGACTGGAACAAGAAACCCAGGTTTTAGAACAGGGCAAAATTTTAACCCTGGGAGACGGAATTGCAACCATATCTGGGCTTCCCAATGTCAAATATTATGAACTGCTGAAGTTTCCTCACAATGTTCAAGGCCTAGCTTTTAATTTGGAAAAAAATAGAATTGGTGTTATTTTACTTGGCGAGTATGAAAAACTTAAAGAAGGAGATGAGGTTGAAGGTACGGGTAAAACCCTAAGTGTTCCTGTTTCCGAAAAGTTTTTAGGCAGGGTTATTAATCCTTTAGCTCAGCCTTTGGATGCTAAACCGGAAATTAAAGCTCAAGATTTCTATCCTCTAGAAAAAATTGCTCCAGGCGTGATTAAAAGACAACCAGTTGACACTCCTTTGCAAACAGGTATTAAAGCCGTAGACTCCATGATTCCTATTGGTAGGGGTCAAAGAGAACTTATTATTGGCGATAGAGGTACGGGCAAAACAGCCGTGGCTTTAGATGCGATTATCAATCAAAAAGGCAAAGATGTTATCTGTATTTACGTCGGTATTGGTCAAAAACAGGCTAGAATAGCTATGATTCAGGAAAAGTTGGCTGAAACAGGAGCGATGGATTACACAATTATTGTAACTGCTAACGCAGCTGATTCTGCTTCTTTACAGTATTTGGCACCCTACGCCGGCACAGCCGTAGCCGAATACTTTATGGATAAGGGCAAAGATGTGCTTATTGTTTATGACGATTTGTCTAAACATGCTTGGGCTTACAGGCAGGTTTCTCTACTTTTAAAAAGACCTTCAGGAAGAGAGGCTTATCCCGGAGACATTTTTTATCTTCACTCAAGACTTTTAGAACGTGCCTGTCATTTAGCCAAAGAATATGGCGGCGGCTCTATTACTGCCCTGCCTATTATTGAAACTCAGGCAGGCGACTTATCTGCTTATATTCCTACCAATGTTATTTCTATTACTGATGGACAGATTTATCTTGAACCAGACTTGTTTTTTGCCGGTGTTAGACCAGCTATAAACATTGGTTTGTCTGTATCCAGAGTTGGTGGTGCTGCTCAAATAAAAGCTATGAAAAAAATTGCCGGACAGCTTAGAATTGAATTGGCTCAATATAGAGAACTGGCAGCTTTTACTCAGTTTTCTACTGATCTTGATCCGGAAACTAAGAAAAAGATTGACAGAGGTTCCAGAATCTCTGAAATCTTTAAACAGCCTCAATATCAGCCTATGCCTGTAGAACAGCAAGTTTTAATTATTTGGGCCATTACTAGAGGATATGCTAATCAAGTTCCTATAACTTTAATTAAACAGTATGAAGATGAACTTTTGGCTTATTTTAAAAATACCGAAAGAAAAGTTCTTAAGGCCATTGCTGAAGAAAAAGAGATTAGTGAAAAAACAAATGTTTTAATGGAAAAAGAAGTTTTGCGCTTTACTAATAGTTTCTTAAAAACTCATAAATTGGAAACTAACATACAAGGGGAAGATGGCAAATAATCTTAAGGCAATTAAAAAAAGAACCAAATCTGCTGGTAATATTGGTCAAATTACCAAAGCTATGGAGATGGTAGCAGCTTCCAAGATGAGAAAAGCCCAAAAAAAAGCTTTGGAGGGAAAAATCTACTCAGAAAAGATTTTTGAAATTACTACCTCTCTAATGGCTGATATTAATCCCAAACTTCATCCTCTTTTAAAAAAACCAAAAATAGACAGCAAACCACTGATAGTTTTAATCAGTACCAACAGGGGTTTGTGTGGCAGTTTAAATCTTAATCTTTTCCGGTTTTTGAATAACTTTTTAACTAAGATGGAAGATAAACTAAAAATTGATTTTTTAACTGTAGGCAAACAGGGATTTAACCAGATAATTAAAACTGATAAAAACTTGATTGCTGACTTTTCTGATGCACCCAATTTCTATCAGACGGTAGCGCCGATTATTGAGCTTACAACCGAACGTTTTTTGCAAAACCAAAACACTTCAGTCTGGCTCGTCTACAGTGATTTTATCAATGCCTTAAGGCAGGAGCCAAAATATAAAAGAATTTTACCCCTTACTGGCTTAAAAACTGATTATGCCAAAGACAATAAAACTGAAATCGGAGAAAAGAAAAAGACTGATTTTATTATTGAACCTTCACCGGAAAAAATTATTGATACCCTGCTTCCCTTTTATCTGGAGTCACAAGTGAGAGAAGCTGTTTTTGAAGCTGAAGCTTCTGAACACTCTGCCAGAATGATGGCAATGAAAAATGCTTCTGATAATGCAGCTGAATTGGTTGAAGGTTTAACTTTAGAGTACAACAAAGCCAGACAACAGGCTGTTACCACTGAAATAAGTGACATTGTAACTGCAAAAATTAGCATGGAGGTTAAATGACAGATATTAAAACTAGTGAAGGTAAAATTATTCAAATTATTGGTCCGGTTATTGATGTTGAGTTTGAAAAAGGAGAGCTTCCTAAAATTTATGATGCTTTAGTTATTAATCAGGGCAAGGAAGAGCTTATTTTAGAAACCCAACAGCAATCAGGCAATAGGATTGTCAGAGCTATTGCCATGGGACCTACAGAAGGCTTGCAAAGAGGAGTAAAAGTTAAGGCCACCGGTCAACCAATTAAAGTTCCTGTAGGTAAAAAAACCCTGGGAAGAATGTTTAATGTTCTTGGTAAACCTATTGACGGCAAACCTCAGGTAGATAGCAAGCTTGAATATCCTATTCATCGGGAACCGCCTCCGCTTCATAAACAGGAAACTAAAACTGAGATTTTAGAAACAGGTTTAAAAGTAATAGATCTTATTTGTCCTTTTGTTAAAGGAGGTAAGGTAGGTGCTTTTGGTGGCGCAGGAGTGGGAAAAACCGTGGTTATTATGGAACTTATTCATAACATTGCCAAGGTTCATGGAGGTTATTCTGTCTTTGGAGGGGTGGGAGAAAGAACCAGAGAAGGAAATGACTTATGGCGAGACATGAAAGAGTCTAAAGTTATAGATAAAACCGCTCTGGTTTTTGGACAGATGAACGAACCTCCGGGAAATAGGCTTAGAGTTGGTCTTACAGCCCTAACTATAGCAGAATATTTTAGAGATGAAGATAATCAGGATGTTCTGCTTTTTATTGATAATATTTTTAGATTTGCTCAGGCAGGCAGCGAGGTTTCAGCTTTGCTGGGAAGAATTCCTTCAGCCGTAGGTTACCAACCCACCCTGGCTGCTGAAATGGGAGCCTTCCAGGAAAGAATTACCTCGGTTAAGAATGCTGGTTCTATTACCAGTGTGCAGGCAGTTTATGTACCGGCCGATGATTATACTGATCCGGCACCGGTAACTACCTTTGCCCATCTTGACTCAACCATTGCTTTGGAAAGGGCTTTGGCAGAACAAGCACTTTATCCTGCTGTAGATCCTTTAGCTTCCACTTCAACTATTCTTGATCCTAATATTGTTGGAGAAAAACACTATCAGACGGCCAGAAGCGTGCAAAAAGTTTTGCAAAGATACCGAGATTTGCAGGATATTATTGCTATTCTTGGTGTGGAAGAACTTTCAGATGAGGATAAATTAACGGTTTCAAGAGCCAGAAAAATCCAAAGATTTTTAACCCAACCAATGTTTGTGGCAGCTCAGTTTACCAACCAAGAAGGTAAGTATGTTTCTATTGAAGAAACAGTCAGGGGTTTTGCTGAAATTTTGGAGGGCAAACATGATGATAAACCGGAAAGTGCTTTTTATATGGTTGGTACAATTGATGAAGTTAAAAAAGGATAAGAATGTCTTTTGACTTAGAAATTGTTAATCCTGAGCAAAAGGTTTTCCAGGGAAAGGCACAAAAATTGACGGTTCCCTCCCCTACAGGAAAACTGACTATTTTACCTTACCATACACCTTTGTTTACCACTCTTTCTCAGGGAGAGGTAAAATATACAGATAGTACGGGTAAGGTTAAAGCTATGGAAATAGCCAGAGGCATGCTTGAAGTGGAAAACAATAAATGTTTACTTTTGGTAGAGTCCTTAGACTCTTCAAAAGAGGTAGTAAAACTAAAGATTAAAGCTGCCCAGAAAAAAGCTCAAACAGCTGACAAGGAAGAAATAAAAGCCACCGGTGTTATTCCGACTGAAGATGCTTTTAGAAGAAGCTTTTTAACTTTTGCTGATGTTAGAAGAAAAAGAAGAATGCCTTCCCCTACTCCTTCTCCTCAAACCAATATTAAATAAAAATGGCTAAAAAGTATTTAATAGCTTTAATAATAATTCTAATTTTATTTATCCTTCCCACTAAAAGAGTATTTGCTGATTTTATTTTAGGTCCAATAGACAGTTTGATTTATAAAACCAGCCATAAAAAAATCTTTATGTTCAAACTGAAGCTGAATGTAATCTGATTGAAGGCAAATGGGAACGAGTGGGGAGATTATCTGATATAAGATGTCAGGTTTATGCCAACGATGCCGACAAACCCTGTTGGACTGGGTCTCAGTGCCAGCTTGGTACTTGTGATAGTAATTTAAATAGTAAAAGATTGATTTCTAAGGGCAAATGCAATAATAAACTACTTCGATTTGGCTGCATAACTCAAATTCACTTTGGAATAGAAGGTTTAACTCTTTGTCGTGACTAATTTTAATCTTTTAAGGCAAGACAGATAGCTACAGCTAAAGCATCAGCTGCATGAGTTGGTTTGGGAATATCTACTATCTTTAAATGTTTTTTAACAGCGCTTTGAAGCTGTTTTTTTTCTGCTCTGCCATAACCTGTTAAAATCTTTTTTATCTGTAGAGGAGAAAATTGATAAACAGGGATTTTATGGGCGCCTGCTGCAACCATAATAGCACCTATGGCTTGGCCTACAGCTGAAGCAGACTTAGCATTAGTGTTAAAAAAAAGTGATTCTACAGCCATAGCTTCTGCTTTGTACTTTTTAATTAAACAGGAAATATCATTATATATTTTATGGAGGCGGAAAGCTTTTTCATCTTTAGAGGAGGTTTTAACGCATTCATGGTGGATTCTTAAAATCTTCTGGCTATTTTTTTCTGTTTCAATGATGCCTATGCCGGTTTCAGCCGTTCCAGGATCTATGCCTATAATTATCATATATATTGATAATAGCACAATAAACCTGTTATAATCTATTGGAGTTTATGGGCCGCTAGCTCAACTGGCAGAGCAACTGCCTTTTAAGCAGTAGGTTCTGGGTTCGAGTCCCAGGCGGCTCACATATTTTATATTTATCTATCAAGCTTTTTTTATTAGCTTGATAGTAGGTATTAGTAAAAAACTGTTGGCCCCATCGTCTAACGGTTAGGACAGCACCCTTTCAAGGTGTAAATTCGGGTTCGATTCCCGGTGGGGTCAC
>DBQG01000015.1 GCA_002305125.1 Patescibacteria group bacterium UBA1400
ACGCAAACTTCTTTTTCCATGGGGCAACATCTTAACAAACACAAAAGATAATGTCAATAATTTCTTTATTCGTTTTTTTACCACAGTCCAATTATATTTCCTTCAGTATCTTTAAAGTAAGCTGTCCCGCCCAATTTCAAAATCAACTACTTTATTATCCACGCTTACTCCTTTTAAAAAAAATACTATCTTAAAAAGAGTAAGCCAATAAGGTGGAAAAAATGTATAAAAAAGAAAGAATTAAGTAAGAGCGGTTGGATTAAAAACGGGTTTTATCCCTGATTCAGCCCGAACAGCAGTTCCTTGACATCCAGCTTCATCTAGGGGACAGTCTTCTATACCATGATGAAGATACTCTAACCCAAGGCTACTTAAGCCCATGGCTATTTCCGAAGGTTGAAGACCAACACCATCATTAAGTAAAGTCAAAGCTTGGGTAAATTCAGGTAAAGAAGAAAACCTAAACCTGGCCTCGCCCAAACCCGAGTTAACACAAAAACCATGAGAACAGGAACAAATTAGATAATAAGGTAAATTTTCCATTTTTAAAAATTAAAAAATATTAAAAAAGTGGTGAATATTAAAGTATAGAGTATGTGTCAAGTTACACCAAAAGGAAAATCAAGAGAAACATGCTACCTTTTATTAAAAAATATCAAAGATTACAATGTTAATATAACCAGTCAATTGGGTGTTTATTTTTAAGGTTTTTGAGATTTAAAGTTCATTAACCAACTATAAAAAAATAGATAAATACGATAGGCAATTGTTCTAACAAACCAAAAATGAAGTAATCACTATCTAAAACTCATCCAGAAAAACCATATACCTATGAAAAAAATAACGAAACCCCAAAGTTCTTGTTGATTTTTAAATTTTTGCGCTAATTTGTTAATGCGATTTGGAAATGCAATTTTCTCTATACCTTTAAATAAAGTAATCCAACCCAAAATAGTAATTGTTATTCTCCAATCAGAAACCCACAAACCATGCACAACAACCGTTGCTAAACCTAGTAGAAAAGTAATATAACCTGTAGATACAGTAATGTTTTTATTTTCAGTGTATTTGATAATTCGACCTAAAAATCTAGCACCAACAGTTAATAACCCTAGAATTATAAATAAACTGCCCCAAAATCTTGAAAGGAAAATAGAAATATCCATATATTTATGGTAACAGAAAAAAAGTCCATAACCAATATGTCATATTGGGTGCCATTCCCTTATTACAAACTAAAACTATTTTTAATGTTCTTCAAATAGAATCCACCCTTCTTATTTTCTTCCTAGTCTTAAAGGATCATATAAAAGTGGATAAACATCTATAACAGGTTGTTCATAGGGGTGTACTTTTTTTATGGTTTCAATGACTTTTTTTAAATCTTTTTCTTGGCAAAATGTTTCTATTCTATCTTCTTTAACTTGAATTAACTCTCCTTTTTTGCCAAGGGTAGGATTAGCTGTTTCTTGAGGGAAAAATCTACCTACCCCTTTTTGGGTATAACTGCAAAAAGTGTAATCTTTTGACTTTCCGGCACCGGCCCTACCCATCGCTATTCTTACCTTTTCTGCCTGTTTTTCTGGAACTGTTATTACAATTTTTACTACTCTATTTTTCATTTTTTCTTTTTGTTTTTCTTCTATTTTTAAAGTTTAAGCTCTTTATCCTTAACTTTATTATAAACATCTTTATCAAGCATATAAGGATCACAGGGAGAAATGGAGATAAAGTTGTGCTTTAAAGCCCAGGTATCAACAGTCTTATCTTGGCTGGTATTTTTTATGGTCACCGGATAAGAAAATGTAAAATCTTTTTTTAAGTTTATCTGATCAGGATAAAGCTCCCAAAGACAGGGTACTAACTTGGTAAACTTAACCTGTCTAGTTTTTTTATCAGGAAAGTTAATATTCAAAAGCTTGCAATTCCAGAAATTATTTTTAATAACAAAGTTTATTAGCTTGGCTACTATCTCTCCCGGATACTCAAGATGGGTTTTAAACTCTTCTTTTAAGTCATGTTTTTTAAACCAGTATTTACTGGGAAGATCCCAGCTTAAAACTAAGGCATAGGGAGAAAGCTGATTGTGCAAAGCTCGATGGGCAGCAGAAAATGTGCCCGAAGACATGACAGCTCCACCAATATTAGCACCCCAGTTTATGCCTGAAATTACCAGATCAAAAGGAGTTTTTTTAAAATAAGCATAGGCAGCTTCAATAGCATCCATGGGCGTACCTTTAACCCAGAAAGCAGACACTCCTTCCACTTGAGCCTCTCTCCACTTACCTCCTTTTTTTAAAGACATCCGACCTCCGACTCCGCTTTGCTGACTAAAGGTAGCTGCAATCTTTAAATTAAATTTGTCTTTTAAAATATGAGTTAAAAGCCTTATTCCCAAGGAGTTATAACCATCATCACTGGTTAAAAGAATGTTTTTAATCTTCATTTCTTAATAAGAAAAACTCATTGAATTATAACACTTTTTAAAAGCTACGCTTGAAAATTAAGCTTTAAGTTACAACTAAAAAATAAAGTAATAAAATAAAGTTTTAAAAGAAGTTTTTCAAAAAAAACCATTAAGCTTAACAATAAAAAAATTAAGGATAATAGCAAAACTAACCCAGGTAAGGTAAGGAAACAGTAGGAAAAAAGCTGTTTT
This sequence comes from Patescibacteria group bacterium UBA1400, assembly GCA_002305125.1. Taxonomy (GTDB): domain Bacteria; phylum Patescibacteriota; class Microgenomatia; order UBA1400; family UBA1400; genus UBA1400. Next base: position 2,660 of record DBQG01000015.1, read on the forward strand.
AGAAATCTTTTTAAAAGCACTCATGGTTAAAACAATAAAAAGATAAAGAAAGCTTATTTCTACTAAGGCCCAGTCCGGACTTTTTAAACCGAAAAATAAAACTGACCAAAAACTGTTTGAAACCAGTTGAACTATAAAAAACACTTTGGCTTTTTTAAACTCTAGTTTTCTTTCCTTACCCATATTGTCTTGTTCTTCTTTTTCTTTAATTAAAACTAACCCCAAACTAATACCCATAAGGATATAAAGAAGAGTCCAGACAGGACCAAAAATCCAGTTGGGCGGATTAAAACCAGGCTTTTCCAAAGTAAGATACCAAGTTTTAACTGACTGAAAGGTAAAAACAGAACCAACTAATCCTGCCAACTGGCTTAAAACAATTCCGGCTATAATAAGAAAAAACTTGTTCTTAAAGTTTAATTTTTTTATCATTATTATCGGTTAATTTACTAACTACAAAGCTTGTCAAAGCCATCAAAAACGACCCCCAAATAATATCCACCACTGTCAGCTGCCAGCTCCAATCCCTTAAAGTTGATAAATTGCTAAGGTCATAAACTCCATAAACCACTAAACCAAATAGCCAACCTGTTTTAATTCTGTCTCGATTGGGAAAAACAAAAGCCACTAGTCCTAAAGCCAAAAGAAGATAAACTGCCAGAGCAACTCTTAAATTAAGATGAGTAGCAAAAGGCGTTAACCAGCCCTGATAAAGGTTCCTGGCTAACAATCCTAACCAAATAGCATCAGCCAGTAGAATGAAAATTAAAGACAAAACAAACTGTTTAAATTTAGGCATTATTTTATTTTACTAGAAAAACATACTTGTTAAAACAGTCTTTTTTCTCTTAGAAGAAAACAAATCACCAAATCTTTTAAAAGTTAGCAAAATCTTTGGCCTTGTTAGTACTGATTCTCATTCCTCCAAGCTGATTCCATGAGTTAAGCCTTTTTTCTTTTCTTAAATGAATTATCTTTTTGGCAGAAACTGGCCCGATCCCCGGAACCCTTAACAGTTTAAAATAGGATGCCCTGTTTAGGTTTATAGGAAAAATGTTGGGGTTTTGCCTGGCCCAGGCCAGTTTGGGATCACTAGTCACAAATAAATTGCCCTGCTTGTCCAAAGGAATATCCCAGGGAGAAAATTTATAAAACCTCATTAGAAAATCCGCCTGGTACAAACGGTGTTCTCTGGTTAAGGAAGCCGGAGGCTTATCCTGCAGCGGAGTCTGATCAACTGGCCTGAAAGCGGAGTAAAACACCCTTTTTAAGCCAAAACTTTTGTAAAGCAGGCTTGTGGTTTTTAAAATTTCTTTATCTTTTTCTTCTCCGGCGCCAACCACAAACTGAGTCGTCAAACTAGGAGTTCTTTTAGCTTTAAACCTAAAATTAGTAATAACTTTTTTTATTAAAGATAGGGTATGAAAAAAACCCTTTTTTAAGGTTTTGTCAGGAGAAAGCAAACTTAAATCCGCCTCAGTGGGAGACTCAATATTTAAAGACACTCTATTGGCTAGTCTAATGGCCTCCTCAATACTGTTTTGAGAAGAACCGGGCATAACCTTAAGATGCAGGTAGCCCCGATACTGATATTTTTTTCTTACAATCTGAGCCGTATCAATCATCTTTTCCATCGCCTGATCAGGCTTGCTGGCAATGCCAGAGGAGAGGAAAAAACCGTCAACCAAGCGTCTTTTGTAAACTAGATCAAAAGCCCTAGCCATCTGGTCAGGAGTCAACTGTTCCCGCTGACAGCTCCTATCCCTTCTAAAAGCACAGTAGTTACAGTTGTTTTTACAATAATTTGTCTGCAGCACTTTAAAAAGCCGGCAGACATGGCTACCTCCAACTTTAGCATGGTAAACTCCAGGCACATCAGTAGTCTTGCCAAAATCTTTAGGACCGCAGGTATCAAACCTGGCTGAAGGTCCTAAAATAGAAACTTTATCATAAAGACTCATAACTCATCATACCCATATAAAATACGAAGAGTCAATCAACAAAAAAACCATTCATTTAAGGTAAATAAAGTTAAAACTTCTAAAAGGAAATTAAACCAAGGCCTTTTTTCTGGCTTCAGTATAAACAGTTTTAAAGGTCAGATTTAAGGCTCCCAAGCCAAAAACCAGGGCAAACAGTTTAACAAAACTGCCTAAGACTGGAATCAAATACAGAATGCTGTAGACAATCAGGCCAACCAGAAAAACCAAATTTAAATTTTTATTCTTTTTACCAAGCTTGGCTAAAGTAAACTGTCCCAGCCAGAAAGAAACCACCAACTTAGAAAGATAAAGATCAACCAACCAGCAAAACAGCAAGATCATACCTACAGGAATGCCTATTAATGTAATAAAAGTAAACATAACAACTACAGGACCTAAAAACAGAATCAAAAGACCTACTCCCAGGCTTTTCCAAGGCTCTGCAGCCAAAAAGTCAGTTGATTTCTGTAAATACTTAGGAGCCAGATTAACAAATAAAAGCCCTGTCACCAAAGCAGCTAGAAAACCAACAATTCTGGTCATAACCCAGAAACCAGCCAAGGCGGGTCCCGCTTTTTCCCTTAACTGCTTAAGATCTCTGCCCTCAAGGCCTTCAATCTCTTTTTTTACAATTTCACCTGAAACTGTAGCTCCCTGGGTTAAAGAAACGTCACTTTCACTCCAATAGGTCAAATCCCCACTAATCTGAGCCTCAGGCGTTAAAATCAGATTTCCAGCTGCTGCCCTAACATCACCTTCCACCCGGTTTGCCAACGTAATATTGCCAAAACCTAAAACTATATCCTGAGGAACACTAGTATCCAAACTTAAATTGCCACCAGCACCAACAACGCTGCCTCCAAGACTGGCAGCCTCAGTTACTTCAATATTTCCACCCAAAACAGTCAGGTTTCTACCTATCTGACCGCTGATAGTTATTTGTCCGCCTGCCACTCTCACATCCTGGGTTACCTGTCCAGATATTTTAACCTGACCGCCCGCCGCTAGAACATCACCGTTTATAATTCCATCCACAATTACTTGACCACCAGCAGCATACACGTCGCCGTTTACGGTTCCATAAATATAAACAACGTCTGAGGCAGTAAAATAATCTCTATCTACAACCACTTCTTTATCTAAAGTAACCACTTTAGGCTTGTCCTGCTTGCTGTTTTGTTGAGAACCAGCCCAAACAGAAGAAACAACTGAAAAAGTTAGAAAAGTAAGAGAAATTACTAGATATATAAGTCTTT